>JBAUAJ010000091.1:0-4197 GCA_049675585.1 Thermoplasmata archaeon | reverse complement strand
GGGTCGATGCGGTCGGGCTCTCGTCGGGCATCAGGCGGCCTCCTTCAGGTGGGCGCGCTCGATCAGGTAGATCCCGTCCTGGAAGACGCGCGGGTCGTAGTCGCGGATGTGCGTGACCCGCTCGATGTTCGCCGCGCTTTGACCGACCTGCTCGACGTCCCAGCCGGTGAGGGTGACGATGTCCCCTTCGACCGACGCCTTCGTGCCGGGGAGGAGGCGGGTCGTGCGGGGATACTTCTCGCCGAGGAAGTTCTCGATGACGAGCTCCTCGCCGCGCACCTGCACCTTCATCGGAAAGTGCGCCGCGACGACCTTCAGGCGCGCTTCGACGCCGCGGGTCACGCCCCCGGCGAGGTTTCTCACGTGCGCCGTCCAGGTCCCGAGGAGCGCCCGCGACTGCTTGCGCTCGGGGGGGATGTGGAGCGTGAGGGTCGCCGCCCCGGAGTCGACCGAGAGGCCGATCACGTCGGACGGGAACGGCCGCTCGACCGTGCCGAGCGGTCCCTTGGCGCGGAGGATACGGCCGTGCACCGTGAGCGCGACCCCCGCGGGCAGCTCGATCTTCGTGTGGGCGGAATCGTCAGTAGACATAGGCGAGCAGCCGACCTCCGATCTTGAGCTCCCGGGCCTGCGAGTGGGCGAGCACGCCGCGGTTCGTGGAGAGGACGAGCAGGCCGAAGTCCTGCGCGGGAAGGAATCGCGACTCGTAGCGCTCGAGCCCGTCGTGCGGCACCGAGATGCGCGGCTTCACGACCCCGCAGGAGTTGATCCGGCGGGAGAGCTGGACTTCGTACTTGCCGCCGCGGCCGGTCGGGACGAACGTGAACTCGGAGATGTAGCCGTGCTCCCGGAAGATCCGCAGCACCTCGGCGATCAGCTTCGAGGTGGGAGCGAGGTCGACCGACGGCCGACCCTCCTGGTCGGCGTGGCGGAGCGTGACGAGCGCATCGTTGAGCAGATCCTGCGGCATCGTGAGTCCCCTCCTACTGGTACTTCCTAAAGCCCAGGTCGACCGCGACCTCGCGGAAGCATTGACGGCACAGGTGCAGGCCGTAGCGTCGGACGATGCCGCGCTTGCGGTCGCACCGCAGGCAGCCGTCCTTCCGACCAAAATGCTTCTTCGGCTTCACGGACGATCACTCACTCCAGCACGTTCACCTGGAACGTGCCCGTCAGGAACGCCCGCGTCTCGTCGCGCGTAGAGCGGAGCGCGCGCGGCAGGGGACGGGAGCGGATCCGGCGATTGCGGATCCGGTAGCCCGCGCGGCCGACCTCGACCGCGATGTCCATCCCGTGGATCCCGATCGCCGGGTCGTACTTCAATCCGGAAAAGTCGGTGTAGTCCGCGATCCCGAAGGAGAAGTTGCCGTTCCGGTCGATCGAATCGCCGTCCAGCTGGCGGTCGCGGGCCTCGAACGCCCGCGTCAGGAAGTCGTTCGCGTTCGACCCGCGCAGCGTGACCTTCGCCCCGATCTCCTGGCCCTTGCGGATCCCGAAGTCGCGGTTGGTCGAGTGCGAGCGGGTGGGGATCGGCTTCTGGTGCGTCACCATCTGGAGAACGCGCTCCGCCTTGGTGCGCGCCTCGCCGGATTCGCCGACGCCCGCATTGACCACGACCTTGATCACGCGCAGCGCCCGGTGCGGATTCGCCGGGGCGGGGGCCGCGGACGGCACGGCGGTCGAGGGGGCGCTCATCGGTCGACTCCCTCGGCGATCGTGACCAAGGGCGACGTTTCGCCGACGACGAAGACGTACTCCTTGATCGTGGAGAAACCTTCCTTGAAATGGACGAGATTCGGCTGGGAGGAGTTGCGCACTTCGACCTTCTCCACGCGCGCCAGCTCCCCGACGTGGGAGCCGCCGGCGACGAACGCGAGCACCCCGGGCTTGAGCGGGAGGTGCTCGACGACCTTCTGTCCCGGGAGCTCGATCTTGACCGAGTCTCCGACGTGGTAGGCGGAGGTCGCGGCGACCAAGAGGTTGCGCCCGTCGTGCAGTGTCACTTCGACCTTTCCGCCCGGCACCGCGTGCTTGAAGCGCACCCGCCCGAGCTTGACCGCGGCCTCGGTCGAGGGGATCGGGATGAGGACGAGCTTCCCACGGCGGTCGTGCAGGACGCGGAAGTGCTGGTCGAGGGGCTTCGCGAACGAGATCGTGTCCATCAGGCCGAGCCCGCGCGACAGATCGGCGGTCACCTTGCCGTCGACCTGGACCGCTCCCGAGCCGACGAGGATGCGCGCCTCGCGGGCGCTCGTGACGATGTGGCGGAGGTCGCGCAACACGAGGAGGAGCGGGATCGACCGGTCCTGGGCGTGCGGGCCGGGGCTCGGCCGCTTGATCCACTTCGTGCCCTTGCGCGGAACGGTCCAGCTGCGGGGGGCGGCGCGGCGCTTCAGGCGGAACGTCATGCCGTGTCGTCCTCCGCCGGGGCGGCCTTGTGCGCCCGGGGCTTCGCGGCCGGCTTCGCCTCGGCCGTAACCGTCTCGGCATCGGGGGCGGGAGCCTCCGGTGCCGCCTCGCCGGTCGCGGGGGGTGCCACGGCCGGGGGAGTCTCCTCGATCGTCTCGGGCGCCTCGCCGAGCTCCTCCGGCGTTACATCCTCGTCCCGGACGCGCAGCGCGCGGCGGCGCCACGGGTCGGCGAGGTTCAAGCGCGTGATCACGAGATGCGACGGGCGCAGCCCCAGACCCTTGAGCTTCTCGCCCGCGGTCTTGAGCGTGATGTTGTCGAGCGTGACGGTGTAGTCGCGGCGGTTCACCCGCGCGACCCGCTCCTCGCGGCCCTTGAAGCTGCCCGAGTTCACTCGGACGGTGTCGCCCTTGCGGACCGGGGCGGCGCGGGTCTGGAAACGGGTGCGCAGCTGGCGCGACAGCGGCACGGTCATCCGTCGCCGCCGTTCGGCGGTGTGCGCCTCGTAGAGCGCCTTGCGCTGACGCCGCGGGGAGTGGGGAGAGAACCGCATCGACGCACCGCCTCCTAGATGATGATGGACGAGGCGGCCGCGATCCGCGGCCACCGCTCGGCCGCCTCCTTCGCGACCGGTCCTTTGATCTGCGAGCCCTTGATCTCCCCCGTCTCGGTCGTGATCACGGCCGCGTTGTCCTCGAACTGGAGGCGCGTGCCGTCCGGTCGGCGCATCGGCACGCGCGCGCGCACGATCACGGCGTGCAGCACCTGCCGGCGCATCTCGGGGGTCCCTTTCTTCACGGAAACGATGACGAGGTCGGCGACCCCCGCGCGCGGGTAGCGCCGGTGCGTGCCGTGCCAGTTGCGCACGGCGATGATCTCTACGATCTTCGCGCCGGTGTTGTCGACGCAGTCGAGCCGGGCCCCCTTCGGGAGACCGCGGCTGCGACGGCCGGCCAGGCCCTTCATGCGGACTCCTCCGCGGGCGGGGTCGGCTCGGCATGGACCGGCTCTTCGCCGCGCAGGCGGCGGGCCGCCTCGCCGAGGTCGGCGACGATGCAAAAGGAGACGGTCTTCGAGACCGGCCGCGTCTCCGCGATCCGGACCCGGTGGCCCGGCGGAACGTTCAGGCACGGCGGGGAGTGCGCGAGGTAGCGGCGGCGGCGCTTCTCGTAGCGCTCGAACTTCGGAACGAAATGGAGCAGGGTCCGCTCGACGACCGCGGTCCGTTGCATCGAGGTCGACACGACGGTCCCTTCGAGGATCTGGCCGCGGAGCGAGAGGCGGCCGTGGAACGGACAGTGCTGGTCATCGCACTTGTTCTTCGGCGCGCGGACATCGAGACCGATGTCCCGGGCCCGGGGCGGAGCGGATTTGCGGGTCGGCGTCATCGGAATCTCCGGGGGCCGCCGGCCAACAGCCGCTTCGTTCGGTCCTCGGGACGCACGCGAAGGGCGTCGCCTCTTAACGGTAACTCGCCGCCGGCGAGGAGGATGGTACCGGTGAGACCCGGTTTCGGCAGCGTGATCGTCCGGCGCCGTCCCGGCTCTCGGACGAGAAAGGTGGAGAGCGTTTCATCCACGATCGTGCCGCGCACCGGGCGCGCGCGGCCCGGAGCGGCCGGCACTACGATCGACGCGCCGATGATCTCGCCGGCGAGCGCTTCCGCCTCGACGCGGGACGACGATCGCGGAATGGCGGGCTCCGTCGGCATCGGATCACCTCGACGCCCCCGCGCGGCGGTCCCCCCCCCGTGGGGCGATCGCCCGTTCGCTGAGCACCGTGAGCGCC
>JBAUAJ010000090.1:0-1711 GCA_049675585.1 Thermoplasmata archaeon | reverse complement strand
CTTGACCCTTCCCGCGATCGCACAGGACTCTGACAGCCACGACAAGAACCTCGACATCCGCAGTTCTGTCGGCGATCTGCACATCGGCAGCGATGCCGACGCGAAAAAAGTCGGGTTGCCTCTTTATCCCGGCGCCAGGTTGAAATCGAACGACGGGGAAAAGGGTCGTGATAGCAACGATCAGGCCAATCTAAGCATCATGACCGACGCTTTTGGCATGAAGCTCCTGGTCGCTCACTACGAGTCTGATGACGCCACTGCGAAGATCCTCGACTTTTACCGCCACAAGCTGAAGAAGTACGGCAATGTTCTCGAGTGCCACTCCGAAAAGCACGGCGGAGACGTGGATGTTCACTCTGACGATAAGGACTCCAACCGCAGCCAAGAGTTGAAATGTGATGAGAACTCCGGCCCGGTCACCGAACTGAAAGTCGGCACCGAAGACGACCAGCACGTAGTGACCGTTGAGCCTCGTGATACAGGCGCGGGATCGACCTTCGCGCTGGTCTACGTCCGCACCCGTGGCAAGCGGGGCGAAATCTAGAGAAAATCAACATCACGTCGATCACGCCTGGTCCGTGAGCCACGCCTTGCCTCCGCCTTGCGTCCTGAGGTACTTTTCAAGGGCGCTTCCTCGTCGATCTCTCGCACTGCAAATCGCGCTCAATCATGGAGCAGCCCTGCCATAAATGCGGACAAGCCGTGGAAGAGGGCATTCCCTTCTGTCCGCACTGCTCAGCGCCTCAGATTCGAGTCATCGTCCCTGAGCCCGCGCCGGCTCCTGCCGTCTCCGCTGACCCCTTGGTTACGCCACAAGGTTCGACCCCCCTCCCGGGTTCGCCGCCCCTTCCCGAGGCAGCTTTTTCCCTGCGCTGGTCGAACGCGCTGCAGCCCTGCCTTCTGGCCGCTTTGGTGGCAACGGTGTTGATGGTTCTGGGATTGAATCCCTTCGTCGCAATGCTCAGCGTGGGTTTTCTCGCCGTGATTTTCTACCGCCAGCGCCGGCCGGGGACCATGGTCAAAGCCCAGGCTGGCGCGAAGCTCGGCGCGTTGAGCGGCCTGCTCTGGTATGGAATGGCGTCCATTCTCGAGGTAGTGATTGTTGGCGTCCTCCATAAGGGGTCTGAAATCAAAACTGAGCTCATGAGCCGCATCAATCAAGCTGCGACTCAGACCAGTGACCCGCAGGCGCTGGCAATGTTCGACCGCCTCAAAACTCCCGGCGGGCTTGAGTTTCTGATGTTGTTTGGGCTTGTCTTCGCGTTGTTTGCAGCGATCATTCTGGCAGGTCTCGGCGGCGCGCTTGGCGGCGCAATCTTCGGCCGCCGCGACAAAACCTAGCGCACATTGCCGCCGCTCGCGTCACGGATGCAGAATATCGCGCCGTGGTCGTGGCGAATTCAGACTGAGTCACCCAAAGCAGCCCTTGCAGCCGCCCTTGCCTGCCGCGTATCATGCACCGTTCGTTGCTTCATGGAATCTTGCTTTGCGGAATCTTGCTTCATGAAGTTTCTGACCTCCGTGACTTCCTGCGATGAATAAGCCCGCACGCGGTTCGCTACTCGGGATCGAACATCTCGAGTCGAAGGAAATCCTGGGCCTGCTCCAGCTGGCCCGCCGCATGAATCCGTTGAAGGCGCGCCCGCTGCTGCGTGGCAAGCGTGTCGTCCTTCTGTTTTACGAGCCGTCAACCCGCACTCGTTCCTCGTTC
>JBAUAJ010000089.1:0-3593 GCA_049675585.1 Thermoplasmata archaeon | reverse complement strand
CGCTCGAGCAGCGCGCGGGTCCGGGACCGCGCATCGGCGCGCTCGCGCAGCTCGAGCGCGTAGCGCACGTTCCGCTCCACGGTCCGGTGGGGGAAGAGACCGAGCCCCTGCGGCACGTAGCCGAGGCCGCGGCGTTCGGGGAGCCAGTCGGTGACATCCGCGCCGTCGCGCAAGATCCGCCCGCGGTCGCAGGAGAGGAACCCGGCGAGGGTGCGGAGGAAGGTCGTCTTCCCCGCGCCGGAGCGACCGAGCACGGCGACGGCCCGGCCGGCGGGGAGGTCGAGGTCGATCGGCCCGAGGTGGAACTCACCGAGATCGCTCTCGAGCGACTCGACGACCCAGCCGCTCATCCGGCGAGCTCCCCTCGGCCCCACGGAAGCCGACCGTACCGCTCCGCGAGCCGGACCCCGAGGAACAGGCCGAAGGCGATCAGGAGGAACAGGGCGCTGATCGCCGCGGCCCCGGGGTAGTCGCCGAGTTGCACGATGTTGTAGATGTACACCGAGATCGTCGTCGTGACCGGCCCCGAGTAGAGTCCGTCGGGGTAGACGACCCACGCCAGGATCAGGAGGCCGCCGATCTCGCTCACCGCCCGCGCCCAGCTCAAGAGGAGGCCGGCGACGATCCCCCGCAGCGCGATCGGCAGGGTCACCGTGACGAACGCATCCGCCGGGCCGGCCCCGAGCGACCGGGCCGCCTCGACGACCCGGCCGTCGACCGCGCGGAAGGAGAGGTCGCTCGCGAGCACCGTGTACGGCGCGCTGACGAAGACGAGCACGAGGATCACTCCGACGATCGTGTCGTAGACCGGGAGGCCGACGGCCGCGGCCGCCTGGTGGAGGGGGGTTCCCGGGACGAACAGGAGGAACAGGCCGAACCCCACCAGAAGGTGCGGAACCACGACCGGAAGGGCCACCACCGACTCGACGATCGCCCGGCCCCGGAACGCGCGGCGGGCGAGCAGATAGCCGAGCGGGATCCCGAAGATCGCGGCCGCGAGGACCGCGATCCCCGACGCATAGAGCGTCAGCCAGATCGACGCCCAGACCGCCGGGTTGCGCGCGGTCGTCAGGAAGGCGGGGACGGTCGCTTCTCGGAAGAGAGCGTAGATCGGCAGCAGGAACAGGAGGAGCAGCGACGCCGAGAGGATCGCCTGGACGACGGTCCACGGGGAGAGGCGGAGCCGGCGGTGCGCCACGGGGGCCGCCGGTCCCCCCGTCACGAGAGCAGCCCGCTAGCCCAGCCCGGCATCGGGGCTACGTCCGGGGCGAGGACCGGAGGTACGGGGGACGGGGTGCTCTGCTGCAGCCATCCGGGGAATATGGGGGTGAACGCACCGCCCTCGCTCAGGATTGCGCTCCCCTGGGGCGACAGGAGGAGATGCAGGAACGCGAGGCCGAGCGCCGCGTTCGGGGCGTCGAGCGGAACGGTGATGGCGAAGATCACCGGCGCCGCATGGACGCTCGTCGTACCTCCGGTGGAGGTCTGGATCGTGGTCGAGAGCGCATGATAGTCGGCGAGCGCGGTCGAGTTGTTCGCGTTGAGGCCGACGATCGGATCGAACGAGACGTAGCTCAGGTGGTTCGCCACCGCGTACGACCGGTAGGTGATCACGGCCGAGATCGTCCCCTTCGCGAGCAGCGAGGCGGCCGCCGACTCATGCTCGGGGAGGATGAGGGCGGGGTTGACGATCGGTTTCGCGAGCTGCCACGGAGAGTTCGAGTAGAAGTGGCTGAACACGGAGAGATTGCTGCCGTTGTAGATCTGGCCCTGAAGCTCCATGCTGAAGATCTCGTTGTAGCCGTTCGGGTCGGTCGACGCGTTCCAGACCCCGAACGGCGCCGCGCCGCCCGCGATCGCGTTGACGAGCTTCCAGCCCCAGTTGGATTCGTTCAGGCCGGCGTATCCGGCGTCGCTGGAGTTGTAGACGAGCACTTCGGGCGTCATGCCGAACGCCACCTCGAAGTTCGCGTACTTCGGCTCGAGGTCCTGCGGGATCAACCGGAAATCGGCGAGCGCCGCGACGTCGGCCTTGGCCGCAGATCCGGTGAAGGCGTTCACGACGTCGAGCGATCCTTCGTAGTCCTGCGCCGCGACCGGTGCGGTGATCCCGGGCGTCTCGTTCACGAGGAGGCTCGCGATGCTGGGGAATAGCCCGACGGGGCTGCCGGCGGGCGGGGTGTGCCCGCCGAGCGTGCCCGCCGCCAGGATCGACAGGGTGGAATTGGCGACCGCGGACGGGGACGACGCGGGAGCGTAGTGTCCGATCAGGTATCCGGCGCCGGCCGCTCCGGCTGCCACCACCACGACGACGACGATCCAAGCGAGGGTCTTGGCGAGCATCGATGTGGGATAATGCCACATCGGATAATGGCTTGGACCGGAACGCCCGCGTTACAGGTCTCCGCGACGGGCTCCCGGCGCGTAGCGACGGTAGATGCGGCCGACCAGCGTGTCGATCCGCACCGCCCCGAAGGATCGGCTGTCGCGCGTCGGGACGGTCGCATCCGACAGGACGAACACGGAGCCCTCCGGTACGGCCCCCACGCCGCCCGGGCGCCCGGGCTCCGCGGGCTCGACGCCGGGCCCGACGACGGCGACCCGCTTGACCAGCCACCGGGAGGGGAGCTCGGGGTCGAGTAGCACGACGAGATCTCCGACCGCCGGCGTTCGATCGCGGTAGGCCCGCCGGTCGACCCACAGTCGGTCCCCCGGCTGCAGGGTGGGCAGCATGCTCTCGTCCAGCACGATCACCCGTCGGCTCGACCACCATCGTCCCCGGTGGGATGGGCCGTTCCCCCCTCGCTCCGGGGTCGGCGAGCCGGTCCCGGCGTCCGGCATCTTTATGCGACCCCCGGGGCTCGCCGCGGCATGTCCGTCCGTGGCGCATCCCTCGCGCTCGTAGAACGTCTCCGGGACGCCGTGCATCCGCCGCATCCGGTCTACGCCCACTGCGATATCCCGTGCGGGATCTACGATCCCCACGAGGCCCAGATTTCGGCGCTCACGGTCCTTCGAATGGACCAGCTGATCGCCGAGCTCGCCGCCCCCGCGATGGATGCGAAACCCGAGGATCGGGCGGCCTACGTCTCGAAGCTCTCCCGGTACACGACGGTCAAGGAGTCCCACTCCGAGCGGGTCAAGTCGGAGGTCCGGGTGATCTGGGGCGACTACTTCACCCCGGATCACGCGAAACAGTTCCCGCAGATCCACGAGCTCTCCTGGAAGATCCTGAAGCAGGCCTCGAAGACCCGCCAGGGAACGGCCCTCGCGGACGCGCAGGAGCTCCTCAAGCTCGTGCAGGAGTTCTCCGAGCTGTTCTGGCAGTCGAAGGGCGCGAAGACGCGCCGCCAGCCGTCCCTGCAGAAATCGGGTGGAGATCTCGTCGTTTCGGTGCCGGCGTAGGGCTTCCCCGCCCCGCGGCCCGGCCGTCGAACCCCGGAGACGATGACCGAGACGCTCCCGCTCGACGGCCGATCGCTCACGCTCGAGCAGTTCCTCGCGGTCGTCCGGCAGGGGTGCGGCGTCTCGATCCAACCGGACGCCGCGGCGGCCGTCGCCTCGAGCCGTCGGGCGGTCGAGCGGGTCGTCGC
>JBAUAJ010000088.1:0-3282 GCA_049675585.1 Thermoplasmata archaeon | reverse complement strand
AGCGGGGCGCGCACGGCTTCGTCGAGCGCCGAGCCGGCTTTGGCGAGCGCCTGCGCGGCCTCTTCGAGCCGGCCGGCGTCGGCCGCGGCGTGCGCTTCGCCGAACGTCTGCATGACGGGGGTCGTGTCGACGCCGAGGCGTTCGCCGACCCAGAGCCGGTCCCGGAGCGCCGCCACCGATCGAAGCACGACCTCCTTGCGCTGCGCGCGGACCTTCGCCTGCTCGGCGTGCACGATCCGCAGCGCCCCGCCGACGTCCTTCGCCGCGCGCAGGGTCGCGAGCTTCTCCTTGACTTGATCGCGACGGGCGGTCTCGGCGGGCGGGACGGATCCCGTCTCCTTCCCATCCGATTCGATCTCGCGCCACCGGCCGTCCAGGAGCTCGTCGAACAGTCGACGGGCGGCGTCTTCCGCCTGCACGATGGTGCTGCGCGCCTCTGCCCACTGGTGCGCCCGCGCCCCGGCCTCGGCGTTCGCGACCAGCGCTTCGAGCGGCTCGAGCTCCGCCGACACCCCTTCGGCGCGGGCGGCGTCGACCTGGCGCCGGAGCTCCCCGAGGGGTGCGGCGAACGTCCGGTCGATCGCCCATCGGGCCATCTCCGTCGCTTCCCGGGCCCGGCGTACCGCGGGAGAATAGTGACCGGCCTTGAGCTCCTGCTGCGCTTCGGCGAGCTCGCGGATCGCGTCCGCCGGCTCGGCGCCGACCGCCTTCGACTCGGCGACCTGCTTTTCGGCGACCTCGACCGACTCCCGGGCGCGGCGTAGTCCGTCCCGCGCGGTGGCGATCACATCGGAGACGAAGATCGTCCGGTCGAATACATCCGGGTACGCCCCCCGCGCGAACGACGACTTTCCGCTGCGGAGCGCGTCCTGCGCCTCGGTCGATACGACCCCCTCCGCGGTCGCCCGGGCGATCGCCTTCTCCGCCGCGGCGAGCGATCCCTCCGCGAGCCGGTGCTGGAGGTCGGCCCGTTCGAGCTCGCGTTCGCTGCGGGCCGCGAGCTGGACGGAGTCGAGCGGCTGACCTTCATCGAGCGCCATCCGCGCCTGGTGCAGGAGATTCTCGGCGACGGAGGTGTTCGCGCCGTCGCGGCGTAGTTGGGTAACCGTGGCCTGAAAACCGGCGAGCGTCTTCGAGACGTGACGATAGGTGGCCTGGTGGAGCTCCCGCTCGAGCGGTCCGGCGAGTTCGACCACGCGGGCGTACTCGCGGGCCGAGAGCTGCGCATCGAACCGCTCCGAACGGGCGCGCAGCTCGCCGACGTCGACCCGAAGGAGGTCGGCCTGCGCGAGCGCCTCGTGGACCCGCTTCGCCGCCCGCTCCGCGTGCTCGACGAACCCGCGCGTGCTGATGAGGCCACTGCGCACCTCGTCGATCAGCGCGGCGGCCCCGGTCGGCACGCTCAACGCGACGCGACGGCGTGCCTCCGCGAGCGGGGTGACGATCTTGTCGAGCGGTACCCCCGCCGACCGTGCGATGTCGAGGTCCCGTTCGAGGGAACGCAGGTTCTCTTCGAGGACCGGCCGAAGGAGCGCGAGGAGTTCGTCGTGCAGGAGGACCGAGCCGGTGCGCGTCGCCTCCGGGGCCGCCGTCGTCCGCTCGGTCCGCAGCCCCTCGAGCCGCTTCGCCATCGGTTCGACCGGTGCCCCGAGCTGCCGCCCCTCCTCGATCAGGAGACCGACCTCCCCGAGCAGCCGTTCGGTCTCGACGCGGGCGCTCTCGGCCGAGAGCCGGGTCTCGACGTCGTCGAGCAGGTTGCGGGCCTTGTCGAACTGGAGCGCTCCGAGCTGCTCGCGCGCGAGGCGCAACGGTTCGTAGAACGGCGTCGGGTCCGCCCCTCCGGTACGGATCTGGCCGAGCTGGTCCTGGAGGCGGGAAAGACGCTCGACGACCGACTGCGCGGCGGCCCGGGCCCGCCCGGCGACCTCTTCGAGGCGCGTCGCCGTACGATACGCGTCGAGGTAGCGCGACTCCCGGGCGGCGCTCTGCGCTTCGTCGAGCAGGGGGCGGAGCGTGGCGAGGTCGAGCCCGATCGGCTCGAGCTCGACCAGCGCGAGCTTCGCGTGGGAGATCGCCTCGTCCGTGCGTTGGAGCTGCTGCTGATGGGCGCGCGTGCGGATCTCCTGCGACGCGCGGGACGCCTGTACGAAGTCGCCCATGTTGAAGATCTGCTGGACCTCGTCGATCTGGCGCTGCGTCTCGTCGCTCGCGCCGCCCATCGACTCGAGGACTCGGACCTCCGCTTCGAGCGCCTCGACCAGGCCGGAGGCATGCGCCCCGAACACGGCCGAGAACTCCCGCTCGGCGCGGTGCAGGCTGTCGATCGACGCGATCGCGTCCTGTTTGACCCGCAGGGCGACGTCGGCGTCCGCGAGCAGACGGCGCACCGGCGCGGTGAGCGCCGGATCGGAGATCTCGGTGAACGATTTTTCCATCTCTTCGACGCGTCGGGCGACGTACGGCCCGGCGGCCGTCCGGAGCTCGACCTCGAACTGCGCGATCCGCTCCGCCGCCGCGCCGAGGTCGCCCGCGTCCAGGAGGGCGCGCGCCTCGCCGAGACGCTTCTCCGTCTCGGCGGAGAGGAACCCATGCTCGCTCGCGTACCCCCGCGCCTTGTCGAGCGTCGTCCACCGGTCGATGAAGTAGCGTATCGACTCCTTGCCGGCGAGCCGCACCGTCTCCTGGAGCGCCGCGCGCGCGGCCGGGACGTCGGCCCGGTCGAGCAGCGCCTTCACGCGCCCGACCGGGGTGTCGAACGGTTCGGTGGGGAAGCCGGCGCTCTTGAACCGGGCGAGCATCTCCTGGAGCGTCGTGAGCTCCTCGCGCGCGGTCTCGAGGTCCTCGGTGAGGCCGCTGACGCTGTCGAGCGCCTCCTGCGCGGCCGCGAGCGCCTCGGAGTAGATCTTGAGCCGAAGCGCCTCGCGGGCCCGGTTCATCGCGGCGAAGACCGCCGTCGGGTCGCGACCGAGGCGCCGGGCGCCGGCGATCCGGGGGCGCACCTCGTCGAGCAGCCCGGCGACGACCGTGACGATCGGCTCCTCCGCCGCGGTCCGCGCCTCGGCGAGCAGCGTCGGGATCTCGAGCGGGGCGGCGTTCGGCAACCGCGCGATCGCGCCTTGAACGATGCGGGAGGCGTTCGCCGCATCGACCTCGAACTCGGCGACGGTGGCGAGCGAACCGCGCAGCCCCTCGAGGATCTGGCGGCACCGCTCGCGGAGCGCGTCGCTCACCTCGGGGATCGAGGCGTCGATCGCTCCGACCGTCTCCGGCCACCGGTCGATC
>JBAUAJ010000087.1:0-9024 GCA_049675585.1 Thermoplasmata archaeon | reverse complement strand
GCCGGGCCTCCCGACGCCGTGCGGGCCTCCGCGGACGCCGCGTTCGACAAGGGATGGACGGCCCGGCTCGCGGCGCTCCAACTGCGGGAGCCGCCCGCGGCGGCGGCCGATCGGTTCCTCGAACTCGTGGAAGCGCTCATTCGAGCCGAACGCCCGGGCGCGGATCGACAGTCGAAAGGAATCGCGGCGTTCGCGATGCTGACCCTCGACCGGCCCGAGGGGACCGACGAAGGCGCGCCGATGTCCGAATTCCTCGCGCGCGCCCGCGGCGAACTTCGGCGTCGCGAGATGAGCGTCGGATTGTTTCGGACGAGCGGATCGATCGGCGCCCTCGACTACCCGGCGGGATCGGTCGTCGGAACTCCCGCGGATGCAACCGCGTCGGGCGGCGGGCTTCCGGCCCGCGCGGTGCCGATGCAGCCCGGGATCACGGACGTGGGCCTGCTCGCGGCCGCGGTGTTCCCCCGCCCGCCGGCCTTCGCGGGAGCGAACGGCTAGCGGAGTCCGCCGGGTCCCGCGCCCTCGTTCTCCGTCGACTCGAAGTGGCGCTTGAGCGCCATGTACTCCGCGAACGAGATCTGGCGACGGGCGCGCACCGCTCCGGCCTGCTTCAGCGATTCGATCTGGTAGGTGCGCAGCAGCTCGGCGATCGGCCGGGCGGCGGGCAGCGACTGGTCGGAAACGACGGGGGCCGCTGCGATCGGGTGATCGGCGACGGGGATCGCCGGCGCCGTGGACGCGGGCGAGCTCGGGACCGCTCGGGGAGCGCTCGCGAGGTGCGCGATCAAGCGGTCGTGCTCCGTGGCCGTGAGCTCCCCGTCCGCGAGCAGGGCATCGACCAGCTCCCGACGACGCGGTCGGTACGTCTCGACGAGCTCCGTGAGCTCTCGTTCGGGACGACCGGAACCCGACGACGGAGCCGGCGCCCCCAGCACGGCATCGAGATCTTCGATCAGGCGGGCGAGCGCCGACTTGAGCTCCGCCTCGGTGGGACCGGTCCCTTCCGGACCCGGCTCGAAGTGGACCGTCAGGCGGGCGACCCCACCGGCCAGCCCGAGCGGCCCGACCGGCCGCTCGACCGAAAGCTCCACGCCCCGCCGATGGGCTGTCACATCCTCGGACGGGCGTAGCGGGAGAAAACGTACTCCGCGCCGGCGACCGGTTCGGGGAGAATCGAAACGTGGTGGAAAGTTACGTATATTCACTTGGTATAGGGCAGTAACTATAAATCCGCTCGCGGCGTTCCCCGGCCGAGCGTGAGGGCGATGGAGAGCGACCGGGGACGGCGAGCGTCCGGCCCGAGCGCCGACGGCGCAGACACCTGCGACGGGCGCGACGGGGAATCTCTCTGCCCCGTGCTCGCAGCGGTCGGTGTGATCGGGACCGAGTGGCGTTTGGCGATCGTCCACCGACTCCTCGAGGGGCCTCAGCGGTTCAGCGAGATCTTGAAATCGAACGCTCGGCTCAACGCGAAGACGCTGAGCGCGACACTCAAATTCCTGGAGAACCAGGGAGTCGTCCAGCGGACCGTCGTGAGCACGCGGCCGTTCTCGGTCGTCTATTCCCTTACCGAGATGGGGCTCGGGCTCGCCCCGGCCGCGCGCGAACTCCGCGACTGGGGCGTGCGTTGGCTCCTTCCCCGTCGGGCCGCCGCACGGTCCGGGGCGCCGTCGCGCCGGACTCCGGTGATCCAAGGCGAGCTGCCCCGAATCGTCGTCGCAGAAACGGACAGCCGGTCCAAGCACTGAGCGCACCGCCGGCCCGATCGGGTCGCGGAACGGCTCCGTACCAGACCCGTTTCACCATCCCCCCGTCCGGCCTACATATAGCCGGAACGGACTGTTGAGATTGCAGCCACCCCAGGGAAGGTCACCCCAACATCGCCGAAAGGAGGCAGCACCGTGCCTCCGGCGTGCGGGGGACCTTTCCGTCCCAGACCTCCACCTCGTCAGATTTCAACGTCCTCTCGCCGACGTAGCCCCATGCGGGGGGATCGGATCTCCGATCCGACCTCGATGACCCGCCTCCGACCGTTCGAACCGCGTTCGCAAGTGCCCGACCCCCCGGTCCTGTGCACTGCCTCCGCCCCGCTCGACGCTCGGATCGCCGCGATGTACCCCACCGGAACGTTCGACCTCCGCGAAGCGTGCCTTCGCCGTCGGTCGTACCGTCCCCCACGCCCCGGCTGACCGATCCACCGCCCCCGACCCTCGCCCGGGTCCGCCTGCGGTAGTCCGGCCGGCCCGAGAGATTTCCGAGAGCCCTGGGAGGGGGTTTCGGGGTCGGAGTATCTGAGAATGTGAGCGCTCATCTGCGCCGGCCTGCGTCCTGCGAACCCGTTCGTCGCCGACCGACGGCAATCTTCCCAACTCGGCAGGGGGCCCCATGAGCGTCCCGGAGGCGGCCTCCGTACGGTGCGATGGCCCCGGACCGATGCGGCACCGATTCTACCGCGCCCTGGCCCGAACGATCGAGGCCAGTCGGGTGCCGGCCGCCGCCGTCTTCGTCTCCGCGCCGGACTCTCTGGACCTGAATCTGTGGGTCCGACCCCGAGCGCTGCTCGACGTCGTGCGGGCGGACCCGGTACTCTCGGGGGCGACGCGCGACGCGAGCGACCTCCGAGGACTCGCGCCCCCCGAAACACACGGTCGGTTCGCGGTGGCGATCCCGAACCGACGAGGATATCCGGTGCTCGCGGCCGGGGACCCGATCGACCGCCCGCTTTCGGCTCCGCTCGTGGGCCCCGGGGGCTCGCTCGCCACGCAGACTCTCTGGGCGGGAGGGCAGGGGGCCGGTCTCTGGGCCGCCCGACGATGGCGATACGCCGCGGGGAGCGGCGCTCAGGTCGACGAGCGCTTCGAGGCGATCTCCACGGCCCTCGCTGGGGCGTGGTCCGTGGCGACCGGGGTACCTGCCACACCGCGGCAGCTCGGGCTCGGGGCGAGGAGCGATTGGGAACGCCTCGCCGGGAGATCGATACCGCGTATCGCCTGGCTCTCGATCGGGGCCGATCGAGTGGAAAGCACCCCAGAGCCTCGCTGGGCTCCCGAGGCCCCCTACGATCCGGTGGCGCTCGGGCATGCCGTGGTCCTCGGCGCGTCGGGGGCGGGAAAGAGCTGCTTCCTGGCCGACCGCGCCGCGCGCACGATCGCCGGCGGAGGGAGGGTGGTCGCGATCGACCTGCACGGCGATCTGACCCCGGCGATCGTCGCTCGTCTATCCCCCGCCGCCCGTCGCCGCACGGTCTGCGTGGACCTCTCGGACCGTCCGGTGCCGGGGATCTCGGCGATCGCACCGACGGTCTCGCCGGATCGCGCGGCCGCGCACGTGGTCGCCGCACTCAAGCGGTTGACCCCGGACGGGGGCGACGTCTACTGGGGGTTCCGTCTAGAACGGATCCTCGACGCCGGGGTGCGCATCGTGCAAGAGACGGGCGGCTCGCTGCTCGACCTGTACGCCTTGCTGACCGACCCGGACCGGCGCGATGCGGCCCGTCTCGCGACCCGTTCCCCTGAGCTCGCGCGATTTCTCGAGGAGCTCGGCCCGATCGTGCGACGCACGCCGGATTTCCTCTGGGCGTCGAGCTCCCGACTCGCGAAGGTCGTCACGGTCCCGTCGATCGCGGAGCTGCTCGCCCCGGCCGACGGCGGACTCCCGGTCGAGGAGCTCCTCGCGGATGGCCGCTCGCTCCTCGTGCGCTTGCCGTTCGCGCTGCTCGGGCCCGAAGCGGCCGCGTTCGCGGGAACGCTGGTGCTCGCCCGGATCTACCTCGGCCTGGCCGCGCGCCGAACCGAGGGGGCGCGGGACACGCCGGTGACCGTCGTTCTCGATGAGGTGCAGGGGATCTCGCCCCGGCTGGTCGCCGAGATGCTCGCCGAAGGCCGAAAGTTCGGGTTTCGGCTCCTTCTCGCCACTCAGTTCCCGGACCGCCTCGCCCCCGAACTGCGGTCGGCGGTCGCCGGCGTGGTTCTGGACTTCGTCGCATTCCGGATCCCACCGCCCGGAGTGCCCGTCGCCGGGAGCTGGCTCGGGATGGCACCGGCCCACGCGGAACGATGGCTGACCGACCTCTCCCCGGGCCACGCGATCGCGCGAACGCCGGGCGACCCGTTCCTCCGGCCGATCGAACCGTCGCCGATCCCCCCGGAACCGGACGCCGCGGCGTGGGCCGACGCGGTCCGTGCGACTCGGGTCGAGTTCGCGATTGACGCGACGCCCGATCGCGTTCCGGCGCCGGAGGATGGGGTCGAGGAACGACTCCTGCTCGCCGTTCTGGCCGCCGAGGAATCGTCTCGTCCGCTCCGCGCGGGCGAGATCGTCGCCGCCGCGAGCCGACTCCCGGGGACGGAACTCGACCCGGCACTGCTCGAGGACCGCGTACGTCCGCTCGAGCGGAGCGGGTTCTGGGAGCCCCTCGCCGATGGGCTCCACCTGACCCCGGCGGGCACGCGTCGTCTCGGACTCGGCGCCCCGAGCGGAGCCACCCGAGAGAGCGCCGAGCATCGAGGACTCCTGCTCCGCGCGTTCCGCATCTTCGCCCGACAGGGCCACCTGCTCGAAATCGTGCGGCAGGGCCGGTACGACACGCGCCTGCCGGACGGACTGTTCCGCCAGCTACCCGAGCGCGCACGCACCGGAACCGCCGCGGAGCTGGCCGTCGCGCTCGATCGGATCCGGGGAGGATGGGCCTGGCGATTCTTCGGGGGCCTCGATGTCCACGTCGAGGCGGAGGTGTCGGGCGCGCTGCGCCCCGCCCGCATCCGCCGGGGGCTCGCGAAAGCTCGTGGTCATGGCGCGTTCACCCTGTTCCTGGTCACCGACGGACACCGGGCGGCGCGCGTCCGCTCGATCCTTCGCACGGACCGGGTCCCTATCTCTCGGGCGCAGGTGTGGACGCTTCCCCACTGGGGCTCGAACGGGGGCGTCCGCGGGGCACGCCCCTCGGCCGACCCCCCGAGCGGCGACGGGGGGCGCTCCCGGGCCGAACCGGCCGGGCCGGATTCATCCTAATCTCCGTGTCGCCCTGCCGGAGTCGATGCGCGCGTTCGTCGCGATCGAAGTGCCCCCGGCCGGGTCGACTGCCTCGTATCGGAGTTCGTCCCCCGAGCATCTGACGATCCGGTTCCTGGGAGAGATCCTACCGGACCGCGCGCCGATCATCACCGACCGCCTCACGGAGGTCGCCCGGCAGTATCCGCCATTCGACCTCCGCCTCGAAGGGATCGGCGCGTTCCCCTCCGCCCGGTCCCCCCGCGTCGTCTGGTTCGGGGTGACCCGGGGACGTGCCGAGGTCGAACGGCTCGCGCGGGCCGTTCGGGAGGCGCTCTCCCGAGAGGGCTCGGTCCGGCCGGACGAGCCTTTCGTTCCGCACGTCACGTGGTTTCGAGTGCGCACCGCCTCGGACCGCCGGGCCGCGGACGACCTGCTGGCCGGGATAAGCCCTGTTCCCCCGTCCCGGGAGTTCCGTGTCGACCGGATCACCCTGAAGGAGAGCGTCCTCGAAGGAGGGGGTGCGGTTCACCGAACCCTGGCCGCGCCCCCTCTCGCAGGGGACGCCGCGACCGGATCCGAGCCGACCCGGCCCGACACCAGCCTTCGCCAAAGGTAGAGCGTCGCATAGCTCCCCCATCCCGGATAGCAGCGCTCCCCCCACGCTCGGGCCTTCTCCTCGGAGGCGGTGCGCGACAGCGCGCCGAACCGATCCAAGGCAATCCGCAGCCCGAGATCGCCCGCCACGAAAACGTCCTTGCGCCCGACGCCTCGCAACAGGGCGTTCTCCGCCGTCCAGCGGCCGACTCCGGAGAGCTCTTCGAGCGACGCGCGGGCGGAGTCGAGCGGGGCCACGGCGAGCCGCTCCAGGGCCGGCGGCGAGCCGGAAGCCCACGCGGCGAGGCCGAGGAGCGCCCGCGCTTTCGCCCCGCTCAGCCCGACCGATCGAAGGCCGGAGACTCCGTCGGCGAGGAGTTGCGACGGGGACGGCACGCACGGAACGGCGACCCCGTCCGCCTCGAGAGCGCGGCCGAGCCGCGCGAAGAGCCGGCCCTTGATGGCGTTCGCCGACGCGACCGACAGTTGTTGGCCGATGATGGAGTGCAGCAGCGCTTCGTACAGGTGGGCATCGCGCGGCAGCCGAAGACCTCGGAAGGTCCGCTCGGTCCCCCGCAGAGCGGGCTCGGCGCGCACTAGCCGATAGAACTCCTCGATCGGATGGTCGAGCGAGAACAGCGCGCGAACGGCCGCCCGTGCTTGGGCGGGGCTCGCCCCCCACGCTTCGACCTGCCACCGATCGCGGCCGCCTCTACGGCCAAGACCCAAGGCCGTTCGGGCGTTCCCCACGCCCGCAATAGACGTCGTCCGTCCGCCGCAAAGACGAGGGCCCGGGAGGAGTACTCGAGCTGCGCCCGTTCGCGGGGGAGCGAGGAGAGTTTCGGCGGGACGATGAAGGTCCGAACCGGGCGCGCCACCGTTCCGCGACCGTCCGCCCGCTATGAGGGCCTTGCGGGGAGCATCGTTCACGGCACTGCGCGTTCGGGAACGGTTAAACCCCTCTGGCCCGTCCGATACCGATCCCCGTCCGCCGGGGGATCCGGGGTGGGAAGCGTGCGGGTCCGCCGACTCTTCGGCCGAGGGGCGGTCCTCGGCCTACTGGTGACCCTCCTCGTGCTCGGTGGTGTTCGGGCGCCGTCCGCCGTCGCCGTACCCGTAGGGCCGGAGAACGCCGGTCCGCTGCCTCAATGCCACGGGGCGGCCGTCGCCGACGCGCCGAGCGGAATGCTCTCGATCGACGGCGGCGACCTACCCCCCACCTCCGCCGCCGGGGTCACCGTTCACTACTCGTTCCATCTCTCCTACGAGATGTATCTCGAGTCTACCGGTGCGCTGCTCGCGTGGGGATGTGCCCCGAGGACGGCCAACGTGACCACCGACGCCTCCGGGGCGTTCGGCTTCCTGTCGGTGCTGCCGGCGCTCGATTGCTCCGGCAAACCGGTCGTCTGCCTGTCGTATGGCGGAGTGTACGGACCGAGCGTGCTGGCGCCGACGTCCACGCCGGTCGGCTATTCGCTCTCGGTCGGAGGCGGACCGACCGTCGTTGCGCTCACCTGGGTATGGGATCTCGCCTCGGTCGAGCTTACCCCGACGGCGACCTCCCTGACCGTCGCGCCGGGTGCCCCGACGTCGATCGGGGCCGAGGGACGGATGGCGAACGGTACGGCGACTCCGCTCATCCCCACGTTCACGTGGTCACTGAACGGGAGCGGGTGGTCGTTCGTCGGCGCTCCCGCGGGGGGCCTCGCGACCGTCGTCGCGACCCCCGGCGCGGCCGTCGGGTACCTCGAGGTCCTCGCCTCGGCAACGGTCTCGGGGATCGAACTCATCTCGCCGCCCGCGACGATCGCGCTGTGGGAGCAGCCGACCGTGATCGAACAGGGCGACCTCGAACGCACCACCGTCGACGCCGGCTCGACTGTCCCCGTGCACCTGATCGCCGTCGGCGCCGAGGGGTATCCCTACTCGGCCGTGGTCAATCCCGGGCTCGGGCTCCCGGCGGTCCCGGCGGCGTGCCTCGTCTCCCCATCCGGGGGAGGGATCGCGGACGTCAACTGCACGGCGAATCTGACGTACCCGGCGGCGGGAATCGCGCAACCGACGGCCCGGCTCACCAATGGATTCTCCAGCTCGGGGTGGCAGTTCCCGGATCTCACGGTGAACCCGACCCCGGAGCTTTCAGTGGCTCCGTCGTCGCCCGTCGGGTACACGTCGACCCCCCTCCCGATCGACCTGGTCGCCGCGCCCGGCTCCGGCGCTCCGCCGTACGCGAAGGCGTGCCTTTCGCTCGGGGGTGACCCCGTGAAGTGCGATACGACCGCCGGCCCGACCTGGGAGTTCTGGCCCAGTTTCGACACGCCGGGACGGTATGCGGCGACCGGTTGGGCGATCGATGCGGACGGCGCCAACGCCTCGGTCTCGTTCGTCGTCACGATCGTTCCGCCGCTCACCCTCTCGCCGATCGCCGCCGTCTCGCAGAACGTGAGCGTCGGGGTCCCGGTGGCGCTCAGCGCGTCGATCGGCGGAGGCGATCTGCCGATACGATATTGGTGGAACGCCTCGGACGCCGGCGGCTCCGTGCTCGCCGGAACCTCCTCGAGCGACGGGTCGCTCGAGATCGCCTTCGTCGCGTCCTCCTCGGGTTCGGTCACGGTGACCCTCACCGCGATAGACGCGGCCGGCACCTTCGTCGAGGTCGACCGACTTCTCTCCGTGGCGGCCGATGCGGCGATATCGATCAGTGCGATCCACCGGCCCCCGGCGACCCCGGTCGGGGCCGGCAGCCCGTTCGACGTCGCCTGGGAGGCGATCGACCGATCGGGCGCGCCGGTCCGAGACTTCGCCGCGACGGCGACGCTCGACCTCTCCCGGGCCGGCGTCCCGGCGTTCGGATGGATCAACGCCTCGGGGATCGGCCCACTCGCCTACCTCGGCAACGGGTCGTACGCGGTCCCCTCCTGGGGTTGGGTCGCGGGCGTCCTCAACGTGTCGATCACCGTCCGAGCGGCGGGAATCCTCTCGGTCTCCCTCCACGGCACCGCCCTACCGGCCCCCCCGGGTTCCCTCGCCGTAGCGATCGCACCGGACCGCGCGCATCTCCTCCTCTTCGACCCGCTCGTCGCGGAGGCGGGCGCGCGCACGAACTCGACCTTTTGGCACGTGACGGACCGATTCGGGAATCCGGCGGTCGGGGCGCTCTTGACCGTGCTGCTCCGGTGGCCGGGCGGGAGTCGCACGACGCTGGTCGCCGCGGTTCTCGGCGAGAACGGGTCGACCGGAGCCTGGGTGAACTACTCCGCGCCGGGACCCGGCGAAGGGAACGTCACCGTGCTCGACGCGGCCGGCGCGGTGTTGCTCGGTCCGATCGGCATTCCCGCGGTCGCCGCCCCATCCCCCATCAATCCCACGACCGTCACGCTCGCGGCGGCGGTCCCGATCGGCGCGATCGGTGCGGCCTGGTCGGGGATCGTCCAGCGC
>JBAUAJ010000086.1:0-23882 GCA_049675585.1 Thermoplasmata archaeon | reverse complement strand
TCCCGTGCCGCTACCGCTGGCGACCGGATCCGAGATCGAGGTGCTCGAGCGCGAGATCGCGGAAGCCCTGTTCGATCTCCAGCCGACGTTTGCCGTGGGGCTCGGTCGGCACGAGTATGACGGTCGACTGCCCGACTATTCCCGCGAGGCGACCGACGCGTGGGCGAAGCACGCCGATGCGCTCGCGGGCCGCCACGGGGCGATCGATCCGGCCACTCTGACGCCCGACCGGCAGGTCGACCACTTCCTCCTCCGATTGGTGCTGGACGGCGCCCGGTTCGATCTGCGCGACGCCCAGAAGCTCGAGCGCAATCCGATGACCTACCTGAGCCCGCTCTCCTTAACGCCGTACCTCGCCCGAGAGTACGCGCCGGCGCCCGCCCGCGTCGAGGCGATCGTCCACCTCCTCGAGGGGGTCCCCCGGATGCTCGACATCGCCCGCCAACGCCTCGTCGGGCCGCTCCCCCAGCCGTTCGTCGAGCTCGCGCTCGCGATCGGGGGCGGGCTGTCAGGCCATTTCTGGGACGCCGAGAAGTTCGCCACCGCGGCGGGGGTCGGGGCCCCCGTCACGCCCGTGCGCGAGAGAGCCGACACCGCGGTCTCGACGTTCCTCGCCTGGCTGAAAGAAACCGAGCTCCCGCGGGCCGTACCGGAGTTCGCCCTCGGCGCCGAGCGGTTCCAGCGGCTCCTGTTCGTGCGGGAGGGGATCGAGGCTCCGTACGCCGACCTCGAACGGGCCGGTATGGCCGACCTCGCCCGCAACCAGGCTCGACTCGAGGAGGTTGCGCGCGGGGAGCACCTCCCGGTATCGGCGCTGCTGTCGCACGTGCAGCACGACCACCCGAGCGCGGAGGCGCTGCTCGACACCGCCCGAGGGTACGTGGAGGAATGCCGGCGGTTCGTGGAGGAGCAAGCGCTCGCTTCGATCCCGGGGCCGGTCGCCTGTCGCGTCGAGGAGACCCCGGTGTGGGGGCGCGCGACCACGACCGCCAGCCTCGACCCTCCCGGCCCGTTCGACGCGCAGACAGCCGAGGGGATCTACTACGTGACGCTCGTCGATCCGTCCTGGACGCCCGAGCAGCAGCTCGAGTGGCTGCGGACGATGAACCGGCCGATGCTCCGGAACACGGCGGTGCACGAGGTCTACCCGGGCCACTACCTGCAGGCCCTCCACTTCCGGGCGAACGCGGGCTCGTTGACCCGGAAGATCTACCAGTCCCCGTCGTACGTCGAAGGCTGGGCGCACTACTGCGAACAGCTCGTCATCGAAGCCGGCCACGGAACGTCCGGCGTCGCGGCCGAGGTCACCCAGCTGTTGGACGCCCTCCTGCGCGACTGCCGGCTGCTCGCGTCGATCCGAATGCACACCCAGGGGTGGTCGGTCGCGCGCGCCACCACGCTGTTCGAGAAAGACGGGTATCTCGACCGCCTCCCGGCCGAACGGGAGGCGATCCGGGGCACGTTCGATCCCGAGTACTTCTGCTACACCCTCGGCAAGCTCGCGATCCTCGACGTGCGCCGCCGTCTCCTCGCTTCGCAGTTCGACGGGAACCTGCGCGCGTTCCATGACGCGCTGTTGCGGTTCGGCTGCCCGCCCGTCGGTCTCCTCGAGGCGCTTCTGGAAGGGGCCCCGATGGCGACCCGTCCCACCGCCTCGTAGTCGTTTCGCCCCGTCGAGGATATAGGGTCAGACGCGTCCCCGAGCGGGGGAGCCATCGATGGCGGACTCCGGACCGGGACGGGCGGTCTCGCTCGGGCGCCTTCCGTTCTCCCTCCCGGCCGATCGGCTGAAGCGGGAGGCCGGTGAGATCCTAGACGAGACCCGACGGCGCGTCGACGAACTCCTCGCCCCGACCTCGACCCCGACCGTCGGCGGATTCCTCGCCCCGCTCGATCGCGCCCTGCTCGCCGCGCGGGACGTGGGGAACCACGGCTCGTTCCTGTTCCAGGTCCATCCGGACGCCGAGCTCCGGGCGGTCGCCCGGGAGATCTCGGAAGCGGCGGACCGCTTCTTCAACGAACTGAGGCTGAACGAGCACCTCTACCGCTCCCTCCGGACCCTCGAGCTCGCCGCGGAGCCGGAGGAGACCCGCTTCGCCGTCGAGAAGATGCTCCGCGAGATGCGGCGGGCGGGCGTCGAGCAGCCCCCGGAGCGCCGCGACCGCCTGATCGCGCTCACGAATCGCATCGACCAGACGGCGAACCAGTTCAGCTTGAACATCGCGAAAGGGGAACGGTCGATCGAGGTCGACGAGCCCGCCCGCCTCCAAGGGCTCCCCGCCGATTATCTGGCGGCCCACCCCCCCGGCGCGAACGGCGGGATCCGGATCACGACCCGGTATCCCGACGTCGCTCCGGTGATGGCGAGCTGCGCCGACACGGAGGTGCGACGGTGCCTGCTCGCCGAAGTGCTGAACGTCGGCCACCCGGAGAACCTCGAGGTGCTCGACCGCCTTCTGGTCGAACGCCACGAGCTCGCCCGCCTGTTGCGCTACGGCGACTACGCCGAGTACGCGACCGAGGACAAGATGATGGAGCGGCCGCAGGCGGTCGCCGAGTTCCTCGACCGCCTGGGGCTCCTCCTCGGGGAGCCGGCGCGCCGAGACCACCTGCGCTTTCTCGAGCGGAAACGCCGCAGCGAACCCGGCGCGGCCTCGCTTCATCCGTGGGATGCCAGCTTCTGGGGGGATGGATTCTACGACACTCGGATCCGGGACGAGGAGTTCGGCGTCGACCCCCGCGTGATCCGGGCCTACCTACCGTACCCGGCGGTTCGGGACGGCCTGTTCCAACTGTGCGGGGAGCTGTTCGGCCTGAACTTCCGCCGCAACCGGTCCGTGGAGCTGTGGCATCCGAGCGTGGAGGCGTACGACGTCGACCGGAACGGCCAGCCGCTCGGCCGATGCTACTTCGACCTCGTACCCCGGCCCAACAAGTACAACCACGCCGCGCAGTTCGACGTGCGCACGGGCGTCGCCGCGGGCGATCTTCCCCAGGCGGCGCTCGTGTGCAATTTCCTCGACGCCGGGACTCCGGTCGACGCCGCGCGGATGGAGTATCGCGACGTGATCACCTTCTTCCACGAGTTCGGCCACCTCCTCCACAACCTGTTCTCTGGGCACGGCCCCTGGCTGTACACATCCATGGGGTACATCGAGCTCGATTTCATCGAGGCCCCGTCGCAGCTCTTCGAGGAGTGGGCTCGCGATCCGGCGACGCTCGCCCGGTTCGCCCGGGACCCCGACACCGGCGAGGCGATCCCCCCGGAGCTGCTGCGCCGCCTCGCCGCCGCGGAGGCGGTCGGACGCGCGGAGCGTCAGCTGCGGCAGGTCGCGCTGGCCGGGATATCGCTCGACCTGTACCGCCGGGACCCGGCCGGGATCGACACCACGGCAGTATTCCGCGAGGTCTGGGATCACCGCTGTCCCGTGCCGCTCGATCCGGCCTATCACCCGCAGGCCGCGTGGGGCCACCTCACCGGCTATTCCGCGTGCTACTACACCTACCTCTGGTCGGCGGTGATCGCCCGCGACCTGCTCACTCCGTTCGTCCGGAGCGGCTCGCTCACGGACCGGGCGATGGCCGAGCGGTACGTCGACGAGATCCTCGCCCCGGGGAGCCGACGGCCCGCGGCGGAACTCGTCCGTCGGTTCCTCGGGCGCACGTTCGACTTCGCCGCGTACGAGCGCTGGGTGCTCGCCGATGGGTCGGCCGGGTCGCATCCCACCGTGGGAAACGCCGCGGGGTAATTCGCGGCCGTTTGCCGCCCTACCGGTCCGGACCATGGGCCTATAACGGCGGTTCTCCTTCTCCCCCCGAGGCGTGGGGACTCCCCGGCGACCGATCACGATGACGCGGCCCCGGCGGTCGGACCGTCCTCCCCCGAGGGGCGGTCCGACCCAATTTATCCGACCGGGCGGCCGCCATCCGCGACGGGCTCCGGTTCGGGGGGAGGCGCCGGTCGAGGGTAGGATACGAACGGGCCCTCGAGGTACTCGAGGACCTTCGGTTGCCCGTGCTCCCGACCCAACCGGTCGGCGAGGCGGAGCGCCTCCACCGTTTCGGCCTCGGTCGGCGCGGGGAGCCGAAGGGTGTGGGTCGACACCGGCCGCGCGTGGCGGTCGAGACAGATGAGGATCGACTCGAGACCCGGGAAGGCGAGCTGGAACAGGCGCATCTGCAGCGCGACGTCCGGTGGCGGAGGGATCGCGAGGTAGCTCTTCATCTCGAAGAAGCGCCGGGCGCCGTCCCAGTAGTCGGGCTGGGCGTACACTCCGACCTCCCCGCCGATCAGGATCACCCGCGTCTTCGGACGGGCGAGACCAAAGATCTCGCTCGCCCGAAACGCGAGCAGGACCCCATCGATCTCCTCGAGGACCCGGATCCGCTGCTCCGGCGGGAGCACCTCGGCCGCGGTCTCGATCTCCTCGTCCAAAAGTCGTTCGGCGAGCGCCCGCATTCCGCCGACCGTCGGTCGACGCCCGAGGCGAACCTGGTGGCCGATCTGGGAGAGCGCGCCGTCGATCGCCCGGCCGATCGCCTTCGCGATCTCGTCCCCGGCGCGCGGCGGGCGAGGGAACGTTTGCTGGACGATCTCGTGCACCGCGATCGTTCGGATACTGGGCATGGCTCTACCCGCGGAGGCCTCGCTCAGGCATGAACTCGCAGGGTCGCCGCGCCCGCCGCGAGGACCGTCCGTCCGCCGCCCTCTCGGCTCTCCGCGCGTGCTCATCCGGGGTGAGCATGTCTTATTCGGACGCCCGCCTCGTCACGGTTCGTGCCCGAGCTCCCCACCGACCGCCGCCCCGCGCCGGAGTCCGAGCCGGTCGTCTTCGCCGAGAACCTCCGGCACTCCTACGACCGGAAGCGGTTCGCGCTCGACGGAGTCAGCTTCACCGTCCGGCGGGGGGAGGTGTTCGGCCTCCTCGGCCGGAACGGCGCCGGGAAGTCGACGCTGATCAAGGTGATGACGACCCTCCTCCAACCGACCTCCGGAACATTGCGCGTGCTGGGTCTCGACCCGGCCCGGGACGGCCAGAAGATCCGGAGCCGCGTCGGCGTCGTCCAGCAGGGCGAGTCGTTCGACTTCACGACCGTCCAGGGGAACCTCGACGTCTACGGAGTGCTGTGGGGGATCCCGAAAGCCGAGCGGGTCCGGCGCCGCGAGGAGCTGCTCGCGCGCTTCGACCTCGGGGAGGTGCGCAAGCGGCGCGCGTTCGACCTCTCCGGCGGCCAGAAACGCCGCGTTCAGGTCGCGCGGGAGTTCATGCACGACATGGAGGTCCTGTTCCTCGACGAACCGACCGTCGGGCTCGATGTGATCATGCGCCGCACGCTGCTCGACTCGATCCGGGAGGAGGTGCGTCGGGGCCTCACGGTCGTGTTCACGACCCACAACCTCGAGGAGGCCGACTATCTGTGCGACCGGATCGCGGTCATCGACGAGGGAAAGATCCTCGTCCTCGACACGCTCGAGAACCTGAAGCGGCTCTACGGCGGCAAGAAGACGATCGACCTCACGGTCGGGGACGGCGACGGGACGCGGTTCTTCGCGGCCCTCTCCGCCGCCCTCGGAGTTCGGGCGAGCCTGACCACGAGCGGCGGTTCGGGCGTGCTCCTGACGGACGATCCGAAGGAGGCGCTCTCGAAGATCGCCGAACTTTCGCAGCAACTGGGAGTCCAGCTCGAGTGGTTGAACGTCCGCAAGAACACGCTCGAGGACGTCTTCCTCCGGTCGGTCGGTCACGGAGGCGAGTCGATTGCGAACGCCTAACCTGCTGCGGCTCATCTACCGCAACGTCGTGGTCAACACCGACCCCGGCAGCCTGATCATCCTGATCGGACTTCCGGGCCTCTACCTCGTCTTCTTCGGCTACGGGTTCCAGTCGATCACCGCCTCGGCCGGCTCGGGGTCGAGCTACCTCGCGTTCCTCACCCCCGGGATCATGTCGTTCCAAGTGGTGATGGCCGGCACCGTCGGCGGCAGCATGCTGTGGGCCGACCGCCGGTGGGGGATGCTCTCCCAGCTGCTCTCGGGCCCGTTCACGCGCCTGCAGTACCTGCTCGGGATCATGTTCACCTCGATGCTGTTCGGACTCGGCGGCGCGGCGGTGATGCTGAGCGTCGCGTACGTCCTCCTCGGCAGCGTTCCGACCGGGGCGGTGGCGCTCCTCACGATCTTTGGATCGATCGTGCTCGGTTCAATCTTCTTCGGAGCGTTGATGCTGTTCATCTCGGCGCTCGTGAAGTCGAACACCGCCTACAACTCGGTCCAGATCCTCCTGATCTTCGTCGTCAACTTCGCGAGCACGGTCTTCTATCCGCTCAGCCACGGCCTGCCGATCGTACTGCGCGGGCTGTTCGAGTTGAACCCGCTCACCTACGTAGCCGATTCCGTGCGCGGGGCGTACTCGGGAACCTTGACCGCGTTCGACGGCTACCAGATGCTCGTGCTCGCCGCGGAGACGGCGGTCGTCCTGTTCCTGGCGGTCCGCGCCTACCTGCGTTCCGACGTGTCGTACGAGTAGTCGTTCGCGGAGTGGACCCCCCCGGTCTTCTCTGTTGACCCACACACCCCGCGCGACGTGTCGCCCGGCCCGATCCGCGGCGTGGGCGACTGTCGTGGGGACGTAGCTCTCGGTCCTAGAGATGCTTCCGTTCGCCTGCCGGCCGATGCGAGAGACCCCGCGGATCAGCTCGAGGAGAGGTTGAAGTTCCTTCGCACCGGGCCCGAGCGTCCCCGCAGAGGTTGAACCGAGGGGGTTACGATGCGAGGTCCGGTACGTCTCAGGGTTCGGAGATCGACCCCGCGTCCCCGCCATGCGATGGGCCGTACGCCGCGAGTCCGCTCAATACCCGAGGCGTTCGTTCACGAGGACAACGGTGATTCGCTCCGCATCGAACTCCCGGTTCATGATCAGGAGCTTCGACACGGAACTTCCCGGTATCCCATACGCCGCTCGCACGCGCTCGCTCTCTTTCGGGAGAGCGTAGTCGTAAATGCGCCGGAAGGCCTCGTCTAGGTCGCGCACTATCTTCTGAGTTCCCACCACCCAGACGACGTGTTCCGCCCCGAAAGCGTACGGAGCCAGTTGGCTGCCCGACCCCGATGCCACGACCACCTGACCGCTCTCGGTGATCGCATGGACGCTGCCCACCACGAAGTCGGGAGACGAACCCAGTCGTCGCTGTTCGAATTTCTTCCCTTCCGCTCGGAGTCGGAGGAGCGTGGGTCGGAGCGGGCGATACTTGCCCGACTCCTGGATCATTCGGGAGATCCCCGTCGAGTCCAGGGTGACGGAGGTGGAATCGAAGACCTCCGCCCCGTTGGGAAGGAGCTTCTCCACCGCCGCGCGAGCCTCTGTTCCAGAGGATGCGACGATCACTCGGAAGCCGTTGGCCTCGAGATGCTGAGCGGTACTCGCTACGACCGATGCGTCCGGCAGGCGCTCGAACCGGGCCGAGGGCGTGGCCGAGGGCAATTCCTCGGGGTGTGAGCTTGGGGAGGGCTCGACTTCGGACATCGACAATACTATTCTTTCAGAAGTATTTATACTGTACTGATTGAAGTGTTACAGCACGACAGGGAAGCATGAATCGGATGATTACCTCGAGCGACCGCAAATCACCTTAGAGAATCCTTATTGCTTTACAAACGGTATCTATGACTGCAATGACTCGCTCGATCGAGGAGAGACCGAAGCACGATCCGGGACCGCCCCATGGCGCTGAGGCCGAGGGTTGTCCCATCGGTTCCCTGTTCGCCATGCTGGGCCAACCTCACATGCTGCGGGTCCTGCATGCCTTCCTTGGAGAGGAAGCACGACCGATTCGATTCGGGGAGCTTGAGCGTGACCTCCGCATCTCACCGCGAACCCTCTCGAGTCGCCTCAGCGCTCTCGTGGAGTCCGGCCTCCTCCTGCGGCGCCGCTTCTCCGAGATCCCTCCCCGCGTAGAGTACGAAGCGACCCCGAAGGCGAGAGACCTGGTACGACTCTTCCGTGAGATGGAGTCCTGGGCCAGCCACAACACCCTTCGCGTCGTTCCATCGGTTTCCGTGGTCGGACGAGTCTGAGTTTCCCCTCCAGGGATGCGTGAGCTTGCTTCCGGCCCCCCTCCTGAAACTAGGGGACGTTGGCTCGAAGCGGAAGGGTATGAACGTCGGTCGACTGGCCCGTGGGGCTTCATCGGTCCACCGCTCGCCCTGCGGAAGCACACGTCGGACCCCCCCGGAGGGCCAGCAAACGGCCTCGTTTCTTTCGCAAGACTCGGCGAAAGGTGTCGGTGGGACACCTCCGAATTGCGCAAATCCCCACCAACGGGGTTGGACGAGTTGACCCGACCGATGGCATTCGCTTACGGCCGTCGTCCCGCGCTAGCTCGAAGCCGATCGAGCCGACGGTGGAACCCCCGACGGATCCCCACTCCCACCAGGATGAGAAGGTCTCCGTCGACCTCGAAAAGGAGACGGTACTGGTCCATCTGGAAGTGCGCGACCCGAACTCCCGGGCGGTCGGTGCGCCTGAGTTGATTCACGCGGTAACCCAACCCCGACGTGAACGGGCGGGTTCGGAGTTTTGAGATCAACCGCCACATCTCGGATCGGGCGCCGAGAGGGAGATCGTCCAAGTCTCGCTCGAAAGACGGGCCGGCCGCGACCCGTAGGCTCATCGTCTTGACCGACGGACTTTCGAGGGGGGGTACTTGGCGTAGAGCGTCTCAACCGGTACGAGCTTTACATTTCCGGCATGGATATCCGCTAACCGCTGCTCCATCTCTTGGAACCAAGGATCTTGCTCTTCGAGTTCCTCGAGGATGGCGCGGATGACCTCGTCGTAGCTCTGCCCCCCGGTCTTCAGCCGCTGAAGCTCGGCGCGGGTTGACTCCCGAACCGGAATCGTGGTTAGAGGGTCGGCGGCCATGTGATAACTTTCATGGCCGCCAGCGACTTAATGACATCTATAGTGTCGGAGGGGGACACTGCAGGATACCTCGAATCCGTTACCGGCCAATCCACGCGTCGTGGGTACACTCTCCGCCCCCCTCGACTGACCTAATAGAAACCTATATGCGACCTATATGTTATCACATGGCGGATGATTACAACCATTCAGATCGCGCCGGGAACGCGCGAACGCCTAGCCGCGCTGAAGAGCTCCCGGCGGGAGACCTATGACGAACTGCTGAACAAGCTCTTGGCGCTCGTACCGGCGGGGGACGACGAAGGTGGATATACCGACGGCTTCCGGGTAGGACTGCTCAACGCTCGGCTGGACATCCAGGCGGGACGGGTGCTTGACCATGAGCAGGTGAAGAAGCGGCTGGGCCTCTGACGCGCTGGACGATTGCCTGGTCGGAAACCGCCTATCGGGATCTCGAGAGGCTCGACCCAGGAGTCGCCCGCAGAGTCATCAAACGATTGGAGACCGCGGCCTCGAGCCCGGAACGCTACTTCGAGCGGCTCGCGGGATCCGGCGATCATAAGCTCCGGATCGGAGACTACCGCCTGCTCGCCGCACTCTCCCGGGCGACTCGGATCCTTCTGGTGGAACGCGTGGATCATCGTTCCCGGATCTACGACCGGCATCGGTGATCCTTCCGGGCCAAAGCTGGTTCAAATTCCCAACGGTCCCACGTTCGAACGCAACCAATCCTCGGCGAGAACTCGACGAAAAGTGTCGGAGGGGGGATTTGAACCCCCGGCCCCAGGATCTCTCCCGGGACGCCATCGGCGTCCCGCTATGAGTCCCGTGCTCTACCGGGCTGAGCCACTCCGACAGCGAACGGACCGGCCATCCGCGGGCCTCCCGCGCTTACGCGGCGGGTCCGGCGTCCTCGGCCATTGCGGCCGGTGGGATCGACGGGTCGGAGACGGCCGACGGCTCGGGGGCCGGAAGCTCGTCGGAGATGAGGCCGAGAACCTCCGACCGACGGATCTCAATTTTCTTGAGCGGATAGAGCGACTTCACCCCGTGGGAGAGCGCTTTCGACAGCTCGCCCTGGAGCATGTCGCCGACGAACTGCGGCGCGGTGCGCTGCTGGGCGTGAGTGGTCAGGATCTCGACGATGCGGTGGCGCAGTTCGGCCCGCAGGCGCGTTTGGAGCCGCTGCTCGCCCACCGCGACCGGTTTCAGGATGAATTTTACGCCGTCCTTGGTAGTGACGGCGACGGAGATGTCGATCTTCGAGCGCTTGCGACGCGCGAGGCGCCGGACGTAGTCGGAGGTGAGGTCGTGCCCGATGAACCGGGCCTCGGCGACGCCGTCGCCCGACAGCCGTTCGATCTGGAATCGGAGCTTGACGTGGGCCTTCCCCGCGTCCGGGGTCCCCGAGAGCTCCGGAAGGGTCGCCTCGATCGTTCGGCCGACGACCTGTTCCACCTCGGTCGCGACCGTCTCGCCGAGCTCGACGTGCTGGAACAGCCCGGGAGCCCGCACCTTGATCCAGTGCTTCGACCGCCACTTGTCCTTGACCCCGCGCGCGAGCGCCGGCTTGCGGGCGGAGGCGGTTTCCTTGTCGGCCATCGGTCGCGGGGCGCGGAGCGGGGTGGGCTACTTAACCGTGACGTGAACGCGTACTCGATTCCGGGGCCTCGCCGGCCGTCAGTGACGCGCGCGGTCTCGCGATCGCTGCGCGGAGTCGGCAAACTCATATCCTGAACCCATCTGCGCGGCCCGTGGCAGCACCCCGAGAGCCGCCGGCGGTGGGCACGCGGGCGACCGCGGCGGAGGTCCGGGCCGCCTTTCCCACGCTCGAGTCGCCGCCGGAACGGTTCCGTCACACGATCCTTCGAACTATCGACGGGCTTCGCGGTCAAGGGTACAGCCACGACGAGGCGCTTCGGGGGCTGTTCCCCCGCACGATCCTACCGGACGGGACGTATGACGATCTCGCCGCCGCCCTGGTGGCGGGCGCCCATCTGCTCTTCTTCGGCCCGTCGGGGGCCGGCAAGACCAGCCTCGCCAAGGATCTCTGGGAGCTGTTCCCGAAGGACGTTTGGGTCGTTCAGGGATGCCCGGTCCTCGACTCCCCGCTGAGCCTAGTCGACCGGAACGCGTCCGCCCGCTTTCCTCCGTGCCCGATCTGCCGCCGACGCTTCGCTCCGGGCGGAGATCCCGCGCGGTTCGACCCGTCCGCGGTGGATGCGACCAAGGTACCGGCCGAGTTCGTTCGCCTGCGCGAGGGATACGGATTCGCCCGGGTGCAGGGGAGTTCCGAGGTGTTCCCCGATCACCTGACGGGCAACATCAATCTCCGCAAGCTCGAGGAGGTCGGTGACCCGATGAGCCCCCTCGTGCTCGAACCGGGCAAGCTCCTGCAGGCGAACCGCGGGTTCCTGTTGGTCGACGAGATCGGCAAGCTCCCGCTCGGTACGCAGAACGTGCTCCTCCAGTCGCTCCAGGAGGGAACGGTGACCCCGTCCAAGTCCCGGGAGAGCTTCCCGGGGTCGTTCGTCGCGATCGGAACCTCGAACCTCTCCGACCTCGACAACATCAACGACCCGCTCTCCGACCGTCTGACCAGCGTCCACATCGGGTTCAACGAGCGGCACGCCAGCAACCGGCGGATCGTGGCGCTCGGGCGATCGGACGAACCCGGTGCGTTCCTTCCCGAGATCTTGGTCGACGCGGGGGTCCGCGTCGTCGAAGCTTGGCGGCTGCGCATGAGCGACGAGAACCCGGACATCGGGGAGGTCGGGTCGAATCGTACTCTGCTCGATGTCGCCGAGCGCACGGCCGCGATCGCCATCCTGGGCGGCCGCCCGATCCCTTCGAGCGCGGACCTCCGCGCCGGTCTGCTGCACGCGATGCGCGGGCGGATCCGGGCCCGGAGCGGCGACTCGTTCCGCCAGAACGAAAAGCGGGTCCAGGAGTTCATCGAGCAGTACGTCGCCCCGGCTCTCAAGCGCAGCGCCGGGGTCTACTGGTGCCGATACTATCGGTCCGTCCTCAAGGAGAACAAGGGGGAGGCCGAGGAGCTGGTCGGCGAGGGTCGCCGTCTGAAGGACGATGCGGCGCTGAGCGCCGGGCTCGCGAGCGACGGTCCGCTCTTCCCGCGATTCCGCGGATTCGCGCGGTTCGTCGCGGAGCGCGAGCACCCGGGAGCCGGTATCTCGCCGACCGAGGCCGCGCTGAGCGTCTACCGGCTGCTCGAAGAGTTCTCGCTGTTTTCCTGCACGGAGGAAGACAACGACGACGCTCCCCTCTAGCGACGCGTTCGCCCTGCCAGATTGCGGCGCTTACGCGGACGACGTCATCTCGGAGGACCTGGTCGACACGCTCGACCGCGCCGCCCTGGTCCGCGCGCTCGCCGAGCGGGGGGTGGACGGGGCCCGGGACCTCCTCCGGGAAAAGGCGAAGGACGACGCCGCGCTGAAGAGCCGGCTCGAGCGGCTGCGCGCGCGCCTGCGTCGCCAGGCGACCCGCCGCGTCGGCCGGCTGATGGGAGATTACGACCGACGCGCCGGGGAGCTCTCCGAATTCGAGCGCAAGAGCGACGCGGAGGTCGCGCGCCAGATCGCGGAGCTCGAGGCGCGGCTGGCGAAGACGCGCTCGGTCGACTGGTCGCGACTTCCGAGCGGCGATCTCGGAGCCGATTTCGAGTCGGCGCTGCTCGCGCCCGACGCCTCGTGGAACCGTCCCCCGCCCAAACCGGGCCTCTTCGCTCGCCTCCGGGCGGCGTTCGCCCGCTTCGTCGCGTGGCTGCAACGCCTGTTCGGCCGCCGGAGCCCTTCTCCGACGACCGGCTCCGAGGGGCGGAACCTGACGATCGCCTATCCGAGCGGGTCGGGGCGGGCGCTCGGCGCCTCCGCTTTCGGTGACGCGATCGCCCGACTCTCGGCCCCCCAGCGGGAGGAGCTCACCGACCGGGTCTCGAAGACCCTGAAGGGCCGGGAGCGGGAGCTCGAGCGCGAGGCGGAGGAACGGCGTCGGGCCGTCGAGGCGCAGCGCCGTCGCCTCGAGGAGGAACGGGAGGAGGCGCGTCGTCGCGCCGACGCGGAGACCGAGCACCGCCTCCGGGATGCGGAGGAGAAGCGGTTCGAGCGCGAGCTCAAGGAGCGCGGGTTCATCGCCGAGCGCGGCGGGGATCTCGCCGTCACCTACGGCCTCGTGGAACGGTTCGCGAAGCTCCTGCTCGAAGAGGAGAGCCGACGGCTTCCCGGGGACGTCCGCCTCTCGCTCAAGGGCGGCGGCGCGACCGGGGTCTACGAGAAGGCGCGGCTCCGCCAGTCCGATGAGATCGCCCACCTCGATGTCCCCGGCTCGCTGCTCGCGGCCCGCCTCGAGGGGTCCCGGCACATCGACGAGTCGACCAGCTACGTCTACCGCGAGATCACGTCCGAGCGGGTGCACGTCGTGCTCGCCTTCGACCGTTCGGGGAGCATGTCGGAGGGAGGGAAGCTCGACGCCGCGAAGAAGGCGCTGCTCGCGCTCTACGTCGCCGTCCGCCGGCGGCACCCGGATGCGACGATCGATCTGCTCGCCTTCGACAACTCGGTCACCGTGCTCGACCTCGTGGAGCTGTGGGAGTGCCGTGCCGGATCGTTCACCAACACCGCGGAGGCGATCCGGGCCGCGCACCTGCTCCTCCAGGCGTCGCGCGCGAGCCGGCGGGAGCTCTACCTGATCACCGACGGACTGCCGGAGTCGTACACCGCGGACGACGGGAGCGTCAAGAGCGGCCAGCTCGACGAAGCCCTCGAGCACGCCCTCGCCCGGGCGCGGGAGCTCGCGACGGTGGCGCCGCTGCGGAGCACCGTCATCCTGCTCAAATCCGCCCATCCGGAGTTCGAGGTCGCCGCCCGCTCGATCGCCCGAACGCTCGGCGGGGAACTGGTCGTTACGGACCCGACCCGCCTCGGCGTCGAGCTGCTCGTCCGTTGGGCGCACGGCAGCGAGGTGGAGCGCCGCGTCACCGCGCCCGCCCCCCTACCCCCGGTGGTGGTCCCCTCGGGGGCCAAGGGCCGGAAGCGCCGGAGCGACCGCCGGATGGGCGGTTAGCCCGCTGCGCGTGACGCTGAACCTTTATCTGACGAACTCGACGTAGACCGCTCGAGGGAACGATGTCCGACTCCCAGGAACAGGCCCAGTTCCGTCAGCACCTGCGGGAGATCCGCCGGGCGACGGCGGGCCTTGGACAAGACTTCGCGCACGAGGTCGGCGACCTCGACAACAAGATCGAACGCCTCGGCCGGGCGACCGGCAAGGAGGCGAAGTACCTCGCCATGGACATCCAGGACGGCCTCTCGAACCTCGGACGGTCGGTCGACGAGGAGGTCCGCCGGATCCCCGGTCGGATCGCGAGCGCCGGCACGGCGATCGGCTCCGGCACCGCCCGAGCGGCAGGCGCGGCCCGCGACGCGATGGTCTCCGCGGGCAAGAAGGCGAAGGAAGGGACGAAGAACGCCTTTGCCGCCGCGGCCGGCGTCAAGCGGACGCCGATGCGGCAGTGGTCCGCCCCGTCCGACGCTTCGGAGAGCGCCTCCGAGCGCGACGAGTCTTCGTAACGCCCGACCGCCCGGCCCCGAGGCCGGCCAGCTCGGCACGGACCCGTTCCTCGGCGGTTTGAAGATACCCGGGGTCGAGGTCGAACCCGACGAAGTCGACGCCGAGACGCACGGCCGCCACGGCGCTCGCCCCGATCCCGACGAACGGGTCGACGACGGTGCGCACCCGATCGAGGCCGTGGAGCCGCACGCACCACTCCGGAAGCTCCGGGGGGAACGGGGCGGGATGCGGCCGGTCGACCGATCGGCGACGGATGGTCGAATAGGGCAGGAACCAGGTGTTCCCCCGGCAACGGAGGTCCGCCCCCGAGCGCTGCCACCGGTCCACGTTCGTCTTGTCCTGGTACGGGACGCCGACGGCGAGGCGGTCGATCGGCACCTTCCCCGTCCGGGTGAAATGGAAGACGTACTCGTGGGCGCCGTGGACGAACCGGTCGGAGACGAGCGGTTTGTAATGGCCGAGGGCGAGGTCGCGCGTCAGGCCCGCCGACCGGCCCGCGGCGTGCCGGTCGATCGCGATCGATTTCACCCAGTGGAGCACGTTCTGCAGGACGAGCGTGCGGCCGATCTCCCGCGCGACGTCCCAGGCGATCCAGGGGTCCTTCGGCGACGAGCCGAGGTTCAGGAAGAACGATCCGTTCGGGGCGAGCGCGTTCGCCACGACGGCCCCCAGGCGCCGCGTCCAGGCGAGGTACTCGGCCCGCGGCCGGGCATCGGAGTAGCTCGCGTAGGCGACTCCCCGGTTGTACGGGGGGCTCGTGACGACCACCTCGGCGCCCGCGACCCGCCGGGGGATCTCCGCGAGGGCGTCCGCGCACCAGAGCTCGATCGTGCGGCCCGCCGGGGTGGAGATCCGCGCGAACGGCCCGGCCATCCCGGCCCGCGAGCCGCGGGGTCGAATAGCGGTGGCGCCGCCGTTAGCGCGCCACCGGCTTCATGCTCGCGAGCTCGTCCCGCGTCTCGGCGAGCGCCTTCGCGGGCTCCTTGTAGTAGAAGCTGACGAGCTGGCCGACGTCGCGGTGCGTGTACGGGCTCTGGCGCGTCGCGTGCGCGTCCTTCGCCATCATGTAGTCCAAGATCTCGACGCGGTTGCGGACCTCGCGCTCCATCTCCTTCATCGAGAGGTTCTTCATCAGCGCGACCCGCTCGTAGATGTAGGAGTGACCCGAGAACAGGAACGTGTCGTCCGCGGGATTCCACGAGTAGACCGAGTTCGTGATCAGCTCGTTCGTCTCCGGGTCGAGCCCCACGATCTCGGTGAGCGACTGGACGCGACGAGTCATCTTCGTACCGACCTTCACCTGCCGCTGCAACAGCACGAGGTTGAGCGCCGAGACGAGCGAGCGGGGGAGCGAGATCGGCGGGTTCTCCATCCGATGCACCATCGCGCTGACGCTCTCCGCGTGGAACGTCGTGTAGCAGGTCTTCCCCGTCGCCATCGCCTGGAAGACGATGAACGCCTCCGCGCCGCGCACTTCCCCGACCATCAGGTACTGGGGGCGCTGGCGGAGCGCCGCCGCGAGCAGGTCGAACATGTCGATCTCACCGGGCGCCTTCCCCGTCATGACGTTCTTCGCGCCGAACCCGGCGCGCGTCAGGGACGGCACCCAGTTCTCGTGCGGGAGGTTCAGCTCGCGGGTATCCTCGATCGAGACGATCTTCATCTGCGGCGGGATGAACAGGAGCGTCGCGTTGAGCGTGGTCGTCTTGCCGCTCGCCGTGCCTCCGCAGACCATCATCGACTGGCCGTTCTCGATCGCGAGCCAGAGGTAGGCCATCATCTCCGGGCTCATCGTCTTGAACTTGAGCAGGTCGACCGGCGTGAACGGATTGTCGCGGAAGCGCCGGACCGTGAACGTGCTCCCCCGCTTCGTGACGTGCATCCCGAGGGTCGCCTGGAGACGGGATCCGTCCGGGACGGTGGCGTCGAGCACCGGGCTCGCGACCGAGATGTGCTTGCCGGAGCGCTGGGCGAGCCAGATGACGTAGTCGTCGAGCTCCTTCGCGCTGTGGAACTTTAAGTTCGAGCGGATCGAGCCGTGCTTTCGGTGGTAGATGTAGAGCGGGATGCCGACGCCGTCGCAGGAGATGTCCTCCACCTCGGAGTCGGTCATCGGGACGTCGACGATCCCGTAGCCGATGAAGTCCCGTTCGAGGTAGTAGAGGATCCGGCCCTTCGTCGTGGGTCCGGGAGCGAGCTCCCACTCCTGGAGCTTCCCGTCGACCATGCGACGCAGCTCGTTCTGCTTCGTCGCGATCTCGTGGTCCGGGAGCGGCTCGAACGCGGAGACGAGCACGGTGCGCAGCCGGTCGGCGAGCTCGCGCTCGATCGGGGTGAGCGGCGGCTCGATGACCTCGTAGAGGAACTCGTTGCGGACCGTATCGAACTCGACCCGCACGTAGGAGAAGCCGGGACGGATCGTCGCGAGGTCGATCTGCTTGACCCCGGGGTCGGTGATCGGCGGGACGGGGGTCACGTCGCGGTCGGCGCCCTGGCCGGAGACCCCGAGGCGGGCGAGGCGGACGGGGCGCGGCTCGGAGGTGCCGCGGCGCATCGCGGCGCCGACGCGCAGCCACGGCGAGAAGATCGGGCGGCGCGCCTTGCGGCGGCTCGCCGTCGGGCCGGGTTCGTCGTCGGACGTCGTGGAGATCGTGTCGGATGCCATGGAACCCTCCTTACACCACCAGGATCGGGACGACGAACCGCATGATCAGCCAGCCGACCGCGAGCATGATCGTCGCGTGCTGCAGGCCCTCGGCGATGCGACCGTTGTAGAGGATGCCGGCCATGATGCCGTCGCCCACGGCGTGGACGATGACGGAGACCAGGAACGCGAGGAACAGGACGGGGACGAACGCGAACTGTAGTGTCACGGCGCCCGCGCTCGAGATGGAGGAGCTCGCGACCCCCTCGCCCGCGACGATCATCTGCGGCAGGAACACCGCCGCCATGATGTAGATCGTGACGAGGAACACGAAGAACGCGATGTAGATGACCGTCACGTACGTGAGCATCGAGATCTGGCGGGCCTGCTGCTGGAGCTGGCTCTCGCGCGTGTCGTGCGCCACCATCGTCAGCACGTCCGCAACGTTCCCGCCGGCCTCGTTCGCCCGGGTGACGATCGAGACGACCCGCTGGACGAGCGGCGTGGGCACCCGCTCTTCGAACAGGCGCAGCGCCGTCGCGACGGGGACGCCCCACTCGAGCTGGCTCGCCATCTTGCGGATCTCGTCGCTCAGGAGCCCGTAGCGGCCCGTGCTCGCTACGACGATCGCGTCCGGGAGGGTCATGCCGAACCGGCCCGCCTCGGCGACGTCGCGCAGGAAGTCGGGAAGCCGTTCCTCGATCTTGGCGATGCGCCGAAGCTTCGCGGTCATCGCGAAGCCGTACGGCGCCATCAGCACGAGCAGTCCGATCACGAGGAAGTCGATCGCCGGGTTGGCGCCGGCCCCCTCGCCGGGCCGGATCTCGACGTTCGCGATCCCGGCGTAGTTGAGGAAGCCGATGATCCAGAAGACGACCCCCAGGACGGTGCCGACGATCAGGAGGAGCGTCTCGCGCGTGAGGACCGTCGGCTGGGGGTGGTCGAGCTCGGCGGTGATCGCCCGAACCTTGCGGACGGACGCGGGTGCGTTCGCGGTCGCCATGCCCTACATCATCTCCTGCGTGAGCGTGTACATGAAGAAGATGAATCCGAACTGCGAGAGCGGGATCATGCCGCCGACGATCCCCCAGAGGATCTCGAGCATGAACGACCCGCCGCCGCCGATGATGGCGAAGATCGCGATGATGATCACGAGGAAGAGCGGGAAGGCGACGACGACCGTGACGAACGTCTCGGCGAGCAGCCCCATCGTCTCGGTGCGCTGGAGCATCTCGAGCTTGTTCTCGCGCTCGAACTGCTCGGCCTTGAGCAGGAAGTACGGCTTGAGCTGACCGCCGCTGGTCGCGGTCGTGACGACGCCCTGGAGGAAATCCTGGAAGCGGCGGGACGGCGTCCGTTGGGCCCCGCGCCGGATCGCCGTCAGGATGTCGACCCCGAGCAGCTCCGTGTCCCGCGTGATCCACGCCGCCTCTTCGGCGACCTCGCCGTAGATCTTCTGGCGGCCGAGCTCCTTGAAGATCTGGTCGATGTTCACGTCCGCCGACGCCATCGCCGAGACGAAGCTCATCGCGGCGCTGATCTTCCGATCGATCAGGCGGCCCCGGTTCTTCGCCTTCGACGCCGGCGTGCTGAGGAGGCCGAAGTACGCGCCGATCGTGCCGAAGATCGGCAACGCGACCGCGAGCAGGATCCCGATGATCGCGAGCCCCTGCAGGTAGAAGAACACCCCGAGCCCGACGCCGACCACGACGGTGGCGATCGCCGCGACGACCGTCGTGGCGAGGACGTTCGCGAGGTACTCATCGGCCCGGATGCGCATGTGCGCCTTGACGAGGTTCTCGTCGAGCGCCGGGTCGACCCCCTTCGCGGTCACCCGGGCGCCGAACGTCTTCCAACCCCACCGCTGGAACGGGGTGAGCGTGGTCGTCGTCGGCTGGTCGCCGCGCTTCAGACGGACGGAGCGCACCACCGGGACCGTCTCTTCGGCCGGCGGTGCCGCCGCGGCGACGCGCTTGGGACGGGCCGCCACGCTACGCCCCCGGGGCCGGCGGCTCGGCCGACCCGATCCGCGCCATCACTTCGGTCGGGTCCTTGTAGTACTGCGCCACGAGCTGCCAGAGCTGTCGGTAGTCGTTGATCTTGTGCTCCACGAGGTATCGGATCACCTTGGTGCGCCGCTGGAACTCGGCGTCCATGTTGTCCGGTGTGAAATTCTTGACCTCCATGATCTTGTCGAACAGGAACGAGTGGCCCTTGAACACGAACGTGTCGGTCCCGGGGTCCCACTCGTAGACCGTGTTCGTGATCAGCTCGTTCGTCTCGGGCTCGAACCCGACGATCTCGAGCACCTGCTTCAGGCGCCGGACGACCCCCTTGTCGGTGCGCGCCTGGATCTGGATCACGACGTTGTTGAGGGCCGACAGCAGGATCCGCGGCGTGTTGATCGGAGGATTCTCGAGGCGGTTGACCATCGACTTCACGCTGTCGGCGTGCATCGTAGAGTAGGTCGTGTGGCCGGTCGCCATCGCTTGGAACATCGTGTACGTCTCCTTGCCGCGCACCTCCCCCACGATGATGTAGTTCGGCCGCTGCCGGAGCGCGGCGCGGACGAGGTCGAACATGTCGAGCTCGCCGGCGGCCTTGCCGTCGGGCCCGCGGTCCCCGGTGCCACTGCGGGTCGCGCCCGGGATCCAGTTCTCGTGGGGCAGGTTCACCTCGCGCGTGTCCTCGATCGAGACGATCTTCGAGGTCGGGGGGATGAACAGCGAGATGGCGTTGAGCGTGCTGGTCTTTCCCGACGCCGGTCCCCCGCAGATGATCACCGATTCGCCCTGCTCGGCGGCGAGCCAGAAGTAGGCGACCATCTCCTCGTTCGCGCTGCCCATCATCACGAGGTCGACGGGGGTGAACGGCCGTTCCTTGAATCGACGGATGGTGAAGCTCGCCCCGCGGGTCGTCACCTCGCGCGCGTACGTCGCCTGGACGCGGTGACCCTCGGGCGTCGTGCCGTCCAGGATCGGGGAGGAGACGCTGACCGACTTCCCGCAGCGCTGGCCGAGCATGACGATGAACGAGTTGAGCGACTCTTCGTCCGGGAACATGACGTTCGTCTTCACCGACTCATACTTTGAGTGGAAGATGAACAGGGGCACCTCGACCCCGTCGCAGGAGATGTCCTCGACCTCGGTGTCGAGGATCAGTGCGTCGACGGGGCCGTACCCCACGAAATCGCGCAGGACATAGTAGACGATCCGCTCGAGCGAGATCGGGCTCAACGGGATGCCCCGCGACCGGAAGTACCCCTCCGCCTCGCCGCGCAGGTAGGCCCGCCGGTCGGCCGCCGTCAGGCTCCCGACGTCCCCGCCGAGGATCTTCGTGAGCGTGACCTTGAGATGCTCCACGAGCTCGCGCTCGTGCGTCGAGAGCTGCGGCTCGATCACCTCGTAGAGGTAATCCTTCGTCCGGTCGCTGTAGGTGACCCGCGAGTAGGAGTACGGCGGGTTGACGGTGGTCACCTGGAGCTCTTTCATCGTGGGCTCGGGGAGCGGGGGGATTGCCGTGATGAACGTCCCGGGGACGTCGGTCGGCGTTTCGAGGAAGTTCTCCCCCGGAGGCCGCACGGACGCGCCGGCGCCGCTGCCGCGCGGGATGCGCACGCGGAACGAAGAGGTCGTCGCCATCGTCAGGCCACCCCGGCGCCCATGCTGACGCCGAGCGAGCTCTGCACCACGCTCGCATAGGCGAGGTTCAACACTTTGAAGGTGAGGTCGTAGGTGATACCGCCCGGATCGGTGCAGACGTTCGAGCTCGGGGGCAGGGCGGTCGACGCTCCGAGCGTATAGCCCGAGCCGGTGAGACCGCTCGAGGTGATCAGCCCCTCGATGAACGAGTACCAAGGGCAGAGGTTGTGGGTGCCGATCTGGAAGGTGAAGTTGAACAGCACGGGGTTCCCCGTGCCGCCCGCGCCCGAGAGGAACAGACCGTTCGAGGTCGTGAAGCTCGAGGTGATCAGCTGGCTGTACACCTCTTCCGAACCCTGCCCGATGACGACCGTCGAATTGCCGTAGAGTCCCACGAACGAGGTGGTGACGGTCGTGTTCACCGACGTCTTCGAGATCGAGATCGGGGGCGGGCCGACGATCACGGAGTGGGAACCGTACTGGGTCTGGATCACGGCGTCGTCCTCGAAGAAGAACGTTTGCTGCGTGAAGTAGCGATTCGGCAGCTGCATCTCGAGGACCGACGTCGTCGTCGTCTGGTTCCACGGCCGGGCGGTCTTCGCGGCCTTACCGGCACCGAACGCCTCGGTCTCGAAGACGCAGGCGGTCTTCGTGACGGGCACGCCGCTCGCGAGGAACCCGCCGGGGCAGCTCGGCGGCAATAGGATCAGCACCCCTTCCGTCGGCTGCGCCAACAGGGGGACCCCCTGCGAGCTGAGCGGGAAGGTAGTGGCGTAGACGGCCGGGCCGCCGAGCGCCGACTGGGCGTCGACGTTCGACTTGAAGTTCTCGAAGGCGGAGTCCGCCGCCGCCGTGAACTGGGACTCGTTGTCGGTCATCCAGAGCGGCAGGTACTGCGTCAAGAAGATCCCGAACAGCGCGAAGAAGACGAGCAGCGAGAGGAGCGTCCCGATGACGGCGGCGACCCCCCGCGGGCTGCGGTCGAGGCGTCGCGCCCGTCGAAAGCGCGCCCCGGACCGTGCGATTCGCGGTGCTCCCATCCGTAGTCCCCCGGGACGGCGCTCCCCCAGGTAGCGAAATTAGGCCCGATTCGTGTATAAATACATGCGGAGGCGCGGGCGCCCGGTCCCGCGTTCCGCTCCGGCGTCGAGTCTATAGTCCCTGGACGTCTATTTTCGCCACCCCATGGTGCTGCGCGAGATCTCGCTGACGCTACCGAACCGGCCCGGGACGCTCGCGGGCGTCGCGAAGACGCTCGCGAAGGCCCGGATCAATCTCGCCGCTATCGGGCTCGACTCCTCGTCCGGAAAAGGACGCGTCCGGTTGATCGTCAACGACCCGGATCGAGCGGTCGGGCTCCTCGCGACGGCCGGCTACGACCCCGAGGTCCGCGAGATGATCGCGGTGCGCCTCGAAGATCGGGCCGGCAGCTTCCTGCGCATCCTCGAGGTGCTCGCCCGGGAGCACGTGAACATCCAGAGCGTCGCGATCCTGGTCGCCCGGGAGGGGAACCAGCCGCTGGTCGCGCTGTCGGCGAGCGACCTCGTACGGACCCGTCGCATCCTTCAGAGGGCCGGCTTCGCATCGCGGGCCGCCGAAGGGCTCGTGTCGAACGGCGATCTCCTCGCGGGGGCCCCGGCGATACCGGGGGAGTCGGTCGGCCTCCTGCTGTAGCGCGGGTCTGCGTCGCACAAACGGTATGAGCCAACCCGCCTCGGCATCGGCCGCGCGGTTGTGGTCTAGTGGTTAGGACGGTAGCTTCCCAAGCTACCTACTCGGGTTCAAATCCCGACAACCGCATCCCCCCGCCGGGGCGTCCCGTCCGAACGCGCCCGCGACCTCTGCAGGTCCCGGCTGCCTGACTCGAACAGGCGACCTGAGGATTTCCACGGGGGCCGCCGGGGATTCCGGCAGACTCACCTACAGTCCCCCGCTCTACCACTGAGCTAAGCCGGGATAGTGGTCGGAGCGGCCTTCGGCCTATAAACTCTACGCGCGCGAGGCCCGCGGCGTCGCGGTGAGGCCCGCGACGACCGCGAGCACCCGGGCCGCCACCTCGTCGGGAGTCCCCCGGGCATCGACCGGGTAGAGGAGCCGCTTCACCCGGTAGTACTCGAGCAGCGGCGCCGTCTTCTCGGCATACACCGCGAGGCGGGTCCGAACCGCCTCGGGGCGATCGTCCGGCCGTTGGTCCAGGGGGGCCCCGTCGCGGTCGCAATGCCCCGCGACGCGCGGGGGTTGGGTCACGAGATGGTAGACCGACTGGCACTGGGGGCAGACGCGCCGACCGGAGAGCCGCTCGATCAACACGTCGGCCGGCAGGTCGAAGGCGAGGACCGCCTCGGGCGGGGCGATCCGACCGAGCTCCTCTGCCTGCGGGACGTTCCGCGGATAGCCGTCGAGCAGGAACCCGCCGGCGCAGTCGGGTCGACCGATCCGCTCCGTGAGGATCGCGAGCACGAGGGCGTCCGGCACCAGCCGTCCCGCGCGCATGTGCCCGTCCGCCTCCCGGCCCAGCGGAGTATCGGCGGCGACCGCCGAGCGCAACAGGTCGCCCGTGGAGAGGTGAGGGATCGTCATCGCCCGGGCGAGACGGGCCGCCTGCGTCCCCTTCCCGACGCCGGGCGGACCGAGCAGGACGAGCCGGGTCACGCGCCTCCCATCCGGAGGGGCGGATAACGGCGGCGCTTCCCCCGGTCGATCACGGCACGACGACACTGCCGTCGAACCGGTCCCCGGCGATCGCCCGCTCGAGGTTCTTCAGGTCGCGGCCGTTCACGACGGAGAGCGGGATCCCGGCCCGCGCGAGCAGGTCGGCCCCGAGCCGGTCGAAGAGGAAGTTCTGTCCGGCGGTCGCCGTCGTTCCGCGATTGACGAGTTCGCGGAACGCCGGCCATCGGAGCCGGTCGGTCCGTCGTGCCGACGGATCCGTGCGCGGGTCCCGGTCGTAGATGCCGTCGACGTCGGTCGCGTTGACGACCCGGGCCGCCCGCAGACGGACGGCGATCAACGCCGCGACCCCGTCGGTCGTATGCCCCGGCTCGGTCCCGCCGAGCACGACCGGCGAGCCGGCACGCAGCGCCGCCACCG
>JBAUAJ010000085.1:0-6642 GCA_049675585.1 Thermoplasmata archaeon | reverse complement strand
GTCCGGAGATCCCGCCACGATCGTCCAGACCGGCGGCAGCCCGCTCTCGCCCTCGGGGAGGAACCGGTCCGGGTCTCCGAGGGCGCGCAGCACCGGGCCCAGGTCCGCACCGCCGACTCCCACGTCATCGAGCACGAGGACGGTCGGGCGGCCGTCCCGACGCAGCCGGCGGAGCACACCGGCTAGGATCTCGGCCGTGGGGAAACCGCGGCCGTCGAACCCCTCGTCGAACGTCCGGAGGAGCGCGCTCGCGACCCCATGCGCCCCCCGCAAGAAGCCGGTCCGAACCGCGATCGACCTCGGCGCGGGAGTCGGGCTCGACGCCCGCAACCGATCCACGGTCTCTCGAGCCGCCCGGCGGGCCACGGTCGAGGTGCCCGACCCGGCCGGCCCGGAGACCCCTACGATCCAGGGGGGCGCGGCGCGCGGAGTCGGGGCGTCGAGGCGCCGCAGCACCACTTGGACCTCGCGCTCGCGCGCGAGAGCGGTCGGCGGAAGCCAGTCGTGCGCGAGGACTTCGGGGTTCGTGGTCGCGGACATTGGGTGACGAATAACTGTGACGTATAAGAATACTGTTTACCGAACGATCCCTCCGGTGAAAACTGCTTTCTTCCCGACCGGTTGGCGGACCCGATGGCGAACGCTCCGCCGGCGCCCCCGCTGCGGGGACTGGCCCTCCATCTGCTCGGGACCCTGCTGCTGGCGGTCGGCCTCTACCTCCTCCTGATCGTATTCCCGGGCCGGTTCTTGCCTCACCTGAGCGCCACCGAAGTGTTGCTGCTGGAGGCCGGCGGGGTCCTGCTGGTCGCCTACCTCGTCGCTCGCGCGCTCACCGGTGCGGCGACGGCGGTCATCCTCCGCCGCGGCGAGTTCGCCCGGGGCCACGCCGTCCGACTGTTCCTGAATCTGGTCATCGGAGTCGCCGCCGTGCTCGCCCTGTCGAAGCTGGCGGGCGTCTCCGCCGAGTCGATCCTCCTCGGGTCGGCGTTCGCCGGGATCGTCCTCGGGCTCGCGGCGCAGACGGTGCTCGCGAACGTCTTCGCAGGTCTATTGCTCGTCGTCGCGGACCCGTTCCGCCCCGGCGACCGGGTCGGATTCGTCTCGTCGACGTACGGCGTCTTCGCCTCCTCCTACGCCCACGAGCTCGGCTACCCCACCTATACGGGGACGATCCTCGACATCGGGCTCATCTACACGGTCGTCGAGCTCGACGGCGCCGGGGTCGCGAAGATCCCGAACAACGTCGTGATGTCGTCGCTCGTGATCCTCCCTCGCGGGGCCGAGGTGCGCCGCGTGCGCATGACCTTCCCGCTCTCGGTACCGATCGCGACGGTCGAATCCGCGCTCGCCGAGATCGCTCCGAGCCTCCCGGCGCCCCCGTCGGGCCGCGCGGCCCCGCACCTCGAGGTCGCCGATGTGGGTGCCGCGACCTGGGACGGGGTGGTCGTTCTCTGGAGCGAAGCGTCGGAAGCGGCGGCCGCGAGCGACCGGATCCGCCGGACGATCGTGGCCCGGCTGGGCGCGTCGCCGGCCCCGCCGTCCCGCCCGGCTCCTTAAATTCCGACGACGGTCGGAGCCGCCCGAGGCGTTTCGATGGTCTACCGAGTGACCCTGATCCCGGGGGACGGGATCGGACCGGAGGTCACCCGCGCCGCCTGCCGGGTCGCCGAAGCGACCGGGGTCGCCTTCGAATGGGAGACGGTCGATGCCGGAGAGATCGCGATCAAGGCGCACGGAACCCCGCTCCCCGACGCGGTGCTCGACTCGGTCCGAAAGAACCGGGTCGCGCTGAAAGGCCCGATCACGACCCCGATCGGGGGCGGCTTCCGCTCGGTGAACGTGGCCCTGCGCCAGCAGCTCGACCTGTACGCTTCGGTCCGGCCCGCGCGCGCGATCGCGGGGGAAGGGACGCGGTTCCCCGAGACCGACCTCGTCGTCGTGCGGGAGGCGACCGAAGGGCTGTACGCGGGGGTCGAGCACTGGGTGGACCGGGACCACTCCGCGGCCGAGACTGTGAACGTCATCACGCGCAAGGCGTCCGACCGCATCGTTCGATTCGCGTTCGAGCTCGCGCGCCGCGAGCGCCGAAAGCGCGTGACCGCCGTGCACAAGGCGAACATCATGAAGACGACCGGCGCGCTGTTCCAGACGGCGTTCCGCGAGATGGCGGCCCACTATCCCGACATCGCGGCCGACGAGCGCCTGATCGACAACATGTGCATGCAGCTCGTCAAGAAACCGTCGGAGTACGACGTCATCGTGACGACCAACCTGTTCGGGGACATCCTCTCCGACCTCTGCGCGGGCCTCGCCGGAGGGCTGGGCGTCGCGCCGGGGGCCCTGTTCGGCGACACGCTCGCGGTCTTCGAGCCGGTGCACGGTTCGGCGCCGAAGTATGCGGGCCAGGACCGGGCCGACCCGGTCGCGGAGATCCTCTGCGTCGAGCTGCTCCTTCGGCATCTCGGGGAACGCGCGGCGGCCGATCGGGTGTTCCGGGCCGTCTGGGAGACGATCGCCGAGAAGAAATTCGTCACCTACGATCTCGCCCTGCCGGGCTACACGCAGCGACCGGTCCCTGCCTCCTCGTGTTCGGCGATGGCGCAGGAGATCGCGCGCAAGGTCCCGCTCGTGGACCTCTCCGCTCCCCTGCCGCGTCCCTCGGCGGCCGGGACTCCCGGCGGGTCCGCCGATCCGTCCCTCGAGACCTAGTACGCTACTCTCCGACCACCTTCACGATCACGCGTTTCGGACGGCGGCCGTCGAACTCCGCGTAGAACACCGATTCCCACGGCCCGAGGTCGAGCTCTCCCGCCGTGACCGGCAGCACCACCTGATGACCGAGCAGGAGGTTCTTCAGATGGGCGTCGCCGTTCGACTCTCCCGTTCGGTGGTGCGCATAGTCGCCGGGCGGCGCGAGCCGGTCCGCCCACGCCGCGATGTCCCGGAGCAGCCCGGACTCGTTGTCGTTGACGTAGACGGCCGCGGTGATGTGCATCGATGAGACGAGCACCAGCCCTTCGCGCACTCCGCTGCGGCGCACGATCTCCCGCACGCGCTCGGTGACGTTCACGAACTCGCGCGGACGCTCGGTTTCCATCGTCAGGTACTCCGTGCGGACGGGCATGGCGGGACCGGCGAGCGAAGGTAGATTTAAGCTCCCGGCGGCGGAGCATCTGCTGCGCATGCCCGATCCGTCGGCGCGACCGGTTCGACTCGTCCGGAGCCGTTCCGGCGCCGGCGTGCCTGTGACGACGGGGTCTCCCGTTCCCGAGGAGGCCGAGGGTACCGCGCCGAACTCCCGTCGCAGGTTCCCGAACCGAGCGGCTACGCAGCGGGTCCGTCGGCTCTCGATGTTCTACCTCGTGGTCCTTGCCGCGCTCTACCTCGGGTTCGCCCTCCTAGCCCGAAACTCCGCCGGAGGGGCGACCGCCGGGACCGCCCAGGACCTCGAGCTGTTCGGAGGGGTCGCCTTCGCGTTCGCCCTCGGCGGGGTCATCCTGACGCTGCTCTCCGCCCCGGTGGCCCTCGAGGCGACGCCGACGATGACGGTGCTGGTGAGCCCTTTCGGCACGCGACGCGCGTTCCCCTCGGGCCCGAATCTCTCGATCCGGGTTGTCCGGCGGTACCCGGCGGGGCTGCTCGCCGGCGAGCCCGTCGAATCGGTGGAGATTGCGTCCCAAGGAGTTCGGCGAACGTACCTGATCGACGCCGCGGTCATCGCGGACGCGGGGCTCGCCTCGGCGTAAGCCGGCGGGGCGATTACTCGAGCAGATCCTCGAGCTCGCCGGCGACCAGCGTGAGGAGCTGGTCGAGCGACCGGTTCTTGAGCTCGGTGATGTGACCGGAGTCGGACTCGAGCCGCGCCAGGAACTCATCCCCGTCCCGGACGAACGCGAGCGAGAGCACATGCCGTCGCCCACCGGGCAGCGGGACGGCCAGCTCGGCCTCGAGGATCTTCTCGGCCGGCGCCGGCTTGGCGGGAGGATGCTTACCGCCGCTCGACGGCCGCGGGGCACTCTTGGCCGGCGGAGCGGCCCTCGGGGTCGGCTTCTTGGCCGGCGGAGCGGCCTTCGGGGTCGGCTTCTTGGCCGCAGGCTTGGCCGGGGACGCCTTGGAGGAAGGTTTCGCGGCCGGACGGGCGGCCGGACGAGGTTTTGCCCCCTTGCGAGGAGAGGACTTCGGCCGCGGTTTCGGTCGGTGTGAGGAAGGCATCCCGTCGGCCCTCGAGTCGGGCGCACCAGCCCCCCCTATTTATGAGTATGGCCGATCGAAAACCGCTCGCCCGCTGGATGCCGGCCGGACCGCACGGATTTAGGTGGGTGCTCTCCTCGGACTGGCCAGAGAGCCCGTGACGGAGGCCGAGCCAACGACGGTCCCCTCGGAGCGGGCCCCCCTGCGCCCGGAGACTGCTCTCTGGCTCGCCGGGCTCGTGCTGCTCCTGGTGTTCCTGGCGCTCGAGCCGTACCTCTCCTTCTCGCTGTTCGGTTCGGACACGGGCGAGTACTTCCGCCTCACCTCCGACCTCCTCTCGTCGGGAACGCTCCCCTACGGCGCGCACTATGCCGGCTGGGGGAGCGCGTATCCGGATTTCCCCGGAACGTTCGTCCTGGCGGGCGGGGCGGCGGGAGCGCTCCGCCTCGACCCGCTCTCCGCGCTCACGATCGTGGTCCCGGTGGTCGCCGTGCTCTCCGTCCTGCCGCTGTTCCTCCTGTTCCGGCGGCTATACCCCCACGACACGATCGCGCTGTTCGGTGCGGCCCTCGGCTCGGTCGCGATGCCGCGGCTGTTCTCGATCGCGCACCCGGCGCCCCTCGCGATCGGTGATTTCCTGTGCATCGCCGCCCTGTGGATGTTGGTCGAGAGCCGGCGGGACGTGCGCTGGTACGTCCCGCTCGCGCTGACCGCCGGGGCGCTGATCCCGACGCACCACCTCTCGTCCTACTTCTTTGCGGTCAGCGCACTCGGCGGGATCCTGTTCTTGGAGCTGTGGCGACCCGGGCTCTGGAGCCGTCGATTCCCCGCCCGGGAGCTCGGCTTCCTTGCCGGGTTCGTGACCCTCACGTTCGCGTTCTGGTTCTCCGACACTCACACCTTCGTCGCGAAAGTGCTCCTCCCCGGATTCGGCGGGAGTCCGCACGTCGGCTTCGCCGCGTTCGAAGCCGTGGCGCTCGCCGCCCTCGCCGCCTCAGGGCTCCTGATCCGTTGGCGGCGGGCGCGCCGGCGATCGGGACGCCGGTGGGTGCGCCTCCCGACGGACCGGAGCGTCCTGCGCGACGCCGTCGCGATCGCGGTGCTGGCGTTCGGACTGATCTCGGTCCTGCTGGTCGTCCCGATCCCGGGGACGAGCCAGACGACCCGACCCGAGGCGATCCTCTGGTTCTCGCCGGTGATCGGGCTCGGCATTCTGTGCGCGGGGAGTCGTCGGGCGCTCACGACCGCGCGGCTTGGTCCGTTCACGCTCGCGTGGCTCGGCGCGTTAGCCCTCTCCGCCGGGGCGACGCTCGGGATCGCGTACGTCGGGGGAGCGGCGCCTCAGTACTCGACCGCCACGGGGTTCGCGTCGGCGCTCTCCCCGGCGCGGCACGCGGAGTATCTGTTCATCCCGATCGGACTCTTGGTCGCGGTCGGGGTGGGCCGGCTGGTCGCCCACGCCGGTGCGCGGGACGGACGGCGGGCGCTGTTCGCCGGCGGCGTCGCGGCCCTGCTCCTGCTCGCGGGGAACGCCGCGATCGTCTACCCTCCTTCCGCGGATCTCGGCGGATTCCAAGAGGGTCTGACCCACGGCGACGCCGCACTCTGGATGTGGGTCGGGATCGCGGAGCCGTCGAACCAGACGGTCGCGAGCGACCACCGGCTCAGCTCGATGATCTTCGGTTTCGACGGGAATCCCGCGACTTGGGTGACGACCCCGGTCCTGTTCACGGCCACCAGCAACTCCGAGAAGAGCGGCGCCACCGCCGAGCTCATGTCGTCGGGGGTGCCCGATCCGGCGTCCGCGCGCCCCATCGACCTCGTGGCCGTCGATTCGGTGATGTACTCGGGCGTCGCGCTCAGCCCGTCGGACCTCGCGACCCCGTTGAGCGGCGCCGCCATCCTATGGTTCGATAGCCTACCGTTCGTCCCGGTCTACGAGAACGGTCTCGAGGTGGTGTATCTCGTCGTCCTCTACGCGGGCGGGCAGTTCTACCCGGTCGTGTAGGGAGCGAGCGACCCGTCGAGCGCCCAGCGCAGCACCGGAGACCGTCCGTATCGGGCGAGCTCTCCGAGGAGCTCCTTCGCCCAGCGCAACTTGGCGAGCTTGCGGGCGCGGAGGGCCGGGTCGGTCTCTCCGACCGCTTCGAACTCGAAACCCCACAGGAGGATCCGATGGGCCCCCAACTCCTCGGCGAGGTACGCGGCCCGATCTCCGTCCGTGAACCCACCCACGTTGAACAGCGCCGGACGCGGCGGCCCGGCCCACGAGCCCGCGACCGGTCCGGGAAACTCGGGCACCCACGTCTCGAGCGCGGGGAGATTGTCCCCGTGGGCGTGGACGACGACCGCCGCGCCGCGGCCGCTCGCGGTCACCTCGGAGGCGACCGGTCCATCCAAGTCCGTGACGACGACGGTCGGCACGAGACCGGCGGAGAGGCACGCTTCGGT
>JBAUAJ010000084.1:0-8121 GCA_049675585.1 Thermoplasmata archaeon | reverse complement strand
ATCGCGCGCTCGAGTCGGTCCGCTTGGGCGACCAGGCGCGGGTCGGCGTGCTTTCCCCCGAGCCAGCGGAGCATCTGCTCGATCGCGAAGAACGTGGCGAACGGATTGACCTCGTTCTTGCCGGCGTGCTTCGGGGAACTCCCGTGCACGGGCTCGAACATGGCGTGGTCGATCCCGACGTTCCCGCCGGAGGCGAATCCCATTCCGCCCTGCAGGACGGCGGCGAGATCGGTGATGATGTCGCCCATCATGTTCGGGGCGACCACGACCGAATAGTGCTCGGGGTTGCGGACGATCCACTGCGTGAACGCATCGACGTACGCGTAGTCGCGGGCGATCTCCGGGTACTCGGCTCCGATCCGGTCGAACGTTTCCCGGAAGAATCGGCACCCCTCGAGCACGTTCGACTTGTCGACGCACGTCACCCGGCGCACCCCGTCCTCGGGGGCTCCGCGGGGACGGGAGCGGGCGAGCTCGAAGGCGTACCGGGCGATCCGTTCGCACCCTTTGCGGGTGATGACGCGCGTGTCGATGGCGACCTCCGTTTCCCCGCCGCGCCGCAGTCGGCCCCGGGCGGGCGTGTAGAGCCCCTCCGTGTTCTCCCGGATGATCACGAGGTCGACGTTCTTCGGCGACCATACCTCGCGGAACTCGCCACTGATCCGGTGCGTGACGCCCGGGTACAGCTTGCAGGGTCGAACATTGGCGTAGAGGTCGAGCCCTTCGCGCATCCCGAGCACCAGGGCCCGGCCCGCGATGTCCCCGTTCGGAAGGGCCGCTCCGGGCCAGCCGACCGCGCCGAGGAGCACCGCGTCCGCCCGACGCGCCGCCGCCTCGCCGTCGGGTTCCCATTCCCGGCGGTGCGCCAGATAGTACTGCCCGCCCCCCGGGTATTCGGTCGCCTTCCAGGGCGCCGGTCCCCCCTCGGCGAGCGCGGAGAGCGCCTTCAGCCCCTCCCGGATCACCTCGGGGCCGGTGCCATCGCCCGGAAAGACGGCGACCTCGTAGCCCGCCTCCTTCACGGCGTGGCTCCCGCCGCGGCGCGTCGCGCGTCGAGCTCCCGCCGGACCTTCTCCACGAGACCCCCGGCTTCGAGCAGATCGAGCAGGTGGTGGGGAAGCGGCGGGAAGTCGAGCGACCGGCCGCTCGTCACGTTCGTGATCCGACCGTGCGGAAGATCGATCCGGGCGGTCTCCCCCTGCGAAAAGAGGGCCCGCACCCCGTTCGCCTCGATCGCGAGGATGCCGAGGTTGATCGCGTTGCGGAAGAAGATCCGCGCGAACGAGTCGGCGACCACCGCCCCGACCCCGATCGCCCGCATCGCCTGCGGGGCGTGCTCGCGGCTCGACCCGGATCCGAAGTTCTCCCCGGCGATCAGAATGTCGCCGGGCCGGGCCTCTTTCGCGAACTCGGGCAGCGCGATCTCGAAGACGTGCTTCTTGAGCTCGTTCGGGTCGATGATCGTAAGGTACTTTCCCGAGATGATCTGGTCGGTGTCGACGTCCCGCCCGAGCGTCCAGACGCGGCCCTCGACGATCGTCTCCATGCGGCTCTCCGCTAGGCGAGCGCGCGGTGGTCCGCGACCTCGCCCATGATCGCGCTCGCGACGACCGCGGCGGGCGACATCAAGTAGATGCGGGCTTCCTTCGCGCCCATCCGGCCGGGGAAGTTGCGGTTCGATGACGAGGCGCACGCCTCCTCCGGAGCGAGGATCCCCATGTTCCCGCCGAAGCAGGCCGAGCAGCTCGAATTGGTGAACACCGCGCCCGCCTCGGTGAACGTCTCGATGATCCCCTCGTGCAGGCACTGCTCGTAGATCTTCGTGGACGCGGGGGAGACGATGAACCGCACTCCGCTCGCCACTTTCTGTCCTTTCATGATCGCGGCGCCCTCCCGCAGGTCCTCGATCCTCGCGTTCGTGCAGGAGCCGAGGAACGCCTGGTCGATCTTCACGTGCTCCGCGGCGACGTCGGGGAGCGGGCGGACGTTGTCGGGGGAGTACGGGCAGGCGACCATCGGCGGCATCCCGTCGACGTCGATCTCGATGGTACTCTCGTAGCGCGCATCCGCGTCGGCATGCAACGGGTGCATCGGGTGCTTCGCGATCTTCGCGAGGTACTCGCTCGTCGTGGCATCCGGTGGGACGATCCCGGTCTTCGCCCCCATCTCGGTCGTCATGTTGCAGATCGTGAATCGCTCGGGCATCGAGAGCGCTTCGATCGTCGGACCGCCGTACTCGACCGCGCGGTAGGCGGCCCCCGTCGTCTTGAGCTCTCCCAGGATGCGCAGCACCAGGTCCTTCGCGGTCACGCCGGGGCCGAAGCGGCCCTTGACGCGGATCGCGATCGCGGAGGGGACCTTGAGCCACAGCTCACCGAGCGCGAGCACGGCCGCCATCTCGGTCGGCCCGATCCCGGTCGCGAACGCGCCCATCGCGCCGAGCATGTTCGTGTGCGAGTCGGTCCCGACGGCGAGGTCCCCGGGGACGACCCATCCGTCCTCGGCGAGGATCTGGTGGCAGATGCCGTGCCGGCCGACGTCGTAGAAATGGGGCAGGTGAACCTCGGCAGCGAATTTTCGCAGCGTACGGTGCAGCACCGCCGCGCCCTCGGTGGACGCCGGCACCCAATGGTCGATCGCGATCACGACGCGCTCGGGGTCCCAGACGTGGTCGGCGCCCATCTGATGGAACGGAAGGACGGTCTGAGCGCCCTGCTCGTGCATCATCGCGAGGTCGACGCGTCCCTCGACGATCTGCCCGGGGACGACCGTTCCTTCCCCCGAGGCGCGCGAGAGGATCTTCTCGGCGAGCGTCATGCCGTGGCCGTTCCCCGTCGTCACGACGCCACCGCCCGCAGACCGACCGCCTCGACCATCGCCCAGAACTCCTCGTCGGAGAGACCGGGGCGTTCAAAGCGAGCGCGGTACTCCTCGAGGAACCGCCGCAGGGACTCCTTCGACTGGGACTCCGCTTCGGCCTTGATCCGCAGCAGCAGTTCCACGAGGACGGGTTCGGAGGCGGTGAGCCCGCGCTCCTTGAGTTTCTCGACGAGCGCCGCTTTCCCCGTGTGCTTTCCGAGGATCATCTGACGATGTCGGCCGATGACGTCCGGCTGGAGCGGTTCGTACGTCAACGTGTGGGCAAGGATCCCGTGCGTGTGGATGCCGGCTTCGTGGGAGAACGCGTAGTATCCGACCAGCGCCTTGTTCGCCGCCACGGGCACGCCCGAGAGTTCCTCCACCAGGCGCGACAGCTCAAAGAGGCGCTCGGTGCGGATGCCGGTCCGGAAGCCGTACAGCGACTCGAGCCCCATCACGACCTCCTCCAGAGAGGCGTTGCCGGCGCGTTCGCCGAGGCCATTGACGCAGACGTGCGGCGCCCGGGCGCCGCACTCGATCGCCGTGAGCGTGTTCGCGGTGGCGAGCCCGAAGTCGTTGTGGCAATGTACGGACAAGTCCTTCGGCCGAACGCGCCGCTGGAACTCGGTGAGATACCAGCGGAAGGTGAGTGGCGTCATGATCCCGACCGTATCCGCGACGACGAGCCGGTCGGCGCCCGCATTCTGTACTTCCCGGTAGAGCCGCTCCACAAAGTCGAACGGCGCGCGGACCGTGTCCTCCGTGACGAAGGCGACGTGCAGCCCGGCCTCCTTGGCCCGGCGCACCGAGGCCAGGGACGCCGCGACCACCTCGTCGGGGGTCATTTTGAGCTTGTACTGGAGGTGCACGTTGCTGGCGGCGACGAAGATCGCGATATGGCTGGCTCCGCTCGCGATCACCGCGTCGACGTCCTTGAGGACCGTTCGGGCCGCCGCCAGCACCTTCGCCTTCAACCCCGCGTGCGCGACCAGCTGGACCGCCCGGGCCTCTTCCTCCGAGACAACGGGGATCCCGGCGTTGAGCACACCGACGCCGATCTCGGAGAGGAGCGTCGCGACCCGGAGCTTCTCCTCCGGCGTGAAATGGACGCCGGGCATCTGTTCGCCGTCGCGCAACGTCTCGTCCCACACCACGAGCGAATCGGGGAGGTGGCGCTCGGCGGCCGTGAACGGGTGATAGTCCTCGACGAGCCGGGGACCGCTCACGGCGGATTCCAGCCGTCGGACGGATTAATCGTTACCCCGCGCGCCGTCGCTCCGGCCCGCCCGTTCGGGGGTCGGCGCGTCGTTCGTGCGCCACCGCTTAAATATGCTGCACGGTTGAAACGAGGTAGGAATCGGCAGTTGACCGGTCGACTGTAACCATGTCCAGTACCCCAGCTCCCCCAGCGACGCCCGTCTCCGCGGAATCGGGCCCGGGATCCTTCCGGACGACCCTGGAGCTCTCGGACGTGAGCGTGATGATCGGGGGCCAGGGGGGCGATGGCACGCTCACGGTCTCGGATCTGCTCGGCCGCTACTTCCGCCGCCGGGGGCTGTACGTCTACACCTCCCGCAACGTCCTTTCGCGCATCCGCGGGGGCCACGCGGACGCCTCGGTGCGCGGCAGCCGCGACCCGGTCGCGGCGGTGAAGGCGCAGGTCGACGTCTTGGTCGCGTTCGACGCGCAGGCGATCGAGATGGGCCGGCTCGAGCTGGCCCCGCACGGGTTCATCATCTACGATTCGACCGCGTTCCGGTCCGAGGTGACGAACGGCGTCGGGTTCCCGTTCGCGACGATGGTCGGCGGGGTCCTCGGCCAACCGATCTACAAGAACACCGCCGCCTACGGCGCCCTCTCGGTGCTGCTCGGGTTCGATCCGGACGTGACGCGCGCGGTGATCGAAGACCGATTCAAGCGACGCGGCGGAGAAGCGCTGGAAAAGAACCTCAAGGCGCTCGAGATCGGCCGGAAGGCCGCCCTCGAGGCCGAGGGGGTGCCCCACCGTTTCTCGCTCGTGGACGGCGACGCGCACGACTTGATCCTGACGACCGGCAACCAGGCCGTGGCCCTGGGATTCGTGGTCGGCGGCGGACGCTTCTTCGCGGGCTACCCGATCACGCCCGCCACGGAGGTGATGGAGTACCTCCAACGGTACCTTCCTCCGCTCAACGGAGTCGTCCGCCAGGCGGAGGACGAGCTGGCCGCGATCAACATGATCATCGGAGCCGCGTACGCGGGGGCCCGCGTGATGACCTCGACGAGCGGCCCGGGCCTCTCACTGATGACCGAAGGGATCGGCCAGGCCGGCACGGCCGAGATCCCCGTGGTCGTCGCCGATTGCGCGCGGGTCGGTCCCTCGACCGGACAGCCCACGCGGCACGAGCAATCGGACCTCTCGCATCTCGCGAACTTGGGGCACGGCGAGTACCCCCGATTCATCCTCGCTCCCTCCGACCCCGAGGACGCATTCGCGATCACGATCGAGGCGCTCAACCTCGCGGAGCGCTGGCGGCTCCCGGTGATCCTGCTGCTCGACCAGGCGCTCTGCCAGAACACGACGACCTCTCGAAGGTTCGATCTAGGAAAGGCATCGATCGACCGAGGGAAGCGGCTCACGCCGGAGGAGGTCAGCAAGCTCTCGCAGTACAAGGTGTACGAACTGACGGGAGACGGGCGCAGCGCCTACGCTCCGCCGGGAACTCCCGGCGTATGGGCCGAAGTGACGGGCAATGAGCACGACGAGTGGGGCCACGTATCGGTCGACCCGGTGAACCGCAACCGGATGATGCACAAGCGGATGGACAAGATGGTCCACGCTCGCTCCGAGCTCCCCGCCTGCCGGCGGTTCGGTCCGTCGGGGGCAAAGATCGGTCTCATCGGATACGGCAGCACCTCCGGACCGATCCTCGAGGCTCAGCGGGCGCTCGCCGCGCGCGGGGTCCCCACGCTGTACCTGCAGGCGCGCACGCTCTACCCGGTCCCGACGCACGAGATCGACCCGTTCTTGAAGGAGGTCGACGTCGCGTACGTGATCGAGCACAACTTCACCGGCCAGTTCTCCCGCCTCCTTCGGGAAACGATGCCGTGGCACCACGGGAAGCTCCGCTCGATCCTCAAGTACGACGGCTACTCTTTCCGCGCGCCCGAGATCGTCGGCGGCATTCGGGAGGTGGCGTAGCGATGGTCGAGTCCGCGAAGCCGGTCCACCCGATCTGGTGCCCGGGCTGCGGGGACTTCGGCCTGCTTGCGGCGGTCAAGCGCGCGGCGCTCGACCTCAAGATCTCGGCGTCCGACCTGGTGCTCGTCGGAGGGATCGGCTGCTCGGGGTCGATCCACAACTTCCTCGAGGTCAACGGGATCCACGCGCTGCACGGCCGCCTGCTCGCGCAAGCGGTCGGCGTGAAGCTCGCCAATCCCCGGCTCACCGTCGTGGCGGCCGGAGGGGACGGCGACGGCTACGCGATCGGGATGGGACACTTCATGCACGCGTTCAAGAAGAACGCCTCGTTCCTCTACATCGTGATGAACAACGAGACGTACGGGCTGACGAAGGGGCAGCCATCCCCGACGAGCCAGATCGGTTTCGAGGGAAACGTCGAGCCTCCGTTCGACGCGATCCTCACGGCGCTCTCGATCCCGGCGCCGAACTTCCTCGCGCGGACGTTCTCGGGAGACCCGAAGACGATGACGGCGGTCCTCGCCGAAGCGATCCGGTTCAACCGCGACGGCCGCGGCTTCGCGTTCGTGGAAGACCTCTCTCCGTGCGTGACGTACAACGACACGTACAAGCTCTGGCGCGAGAAGGTCATCGACGTCGCGACGCTCCCCGGGTATGACCCGACCGATCGCAAGGCGATGTTCAAGATCTGCCTCGAGCAGATGGAAGGCGGCCGGATCCCGATCGGGATCATGCACCGGCCGAAGGAGTCCTCCCCCGACGGGCTCGAACGCAAGCTGCTCGGAGATCGCCCGGGGCCAGTGCTCACCGACATCCGGCTCGAGACGCAGCGGCCCGCCTACGAGAAGCTGATCGCTGGCCTCACCTAGCGGCGGTCGGGACGGCGCGCCCCACGGCTCGGGGAGGTGGGGACGATCTGGATCGGGATCGACGATACCGACAGCCCGCGGGGCGGCTGCACTACGTGGGTCCTCACGGAGCTCGTCCGACTCGCCCGAACGCACGGGCTCGACCTGCTCGGTGAGCCGCGACTCGTCCGGCTCAACCCGAACATTCCGTGGAGGACCCGGGGCAACGCGGCGCTCGCGGCGCGGTTCGGGCATGGTGCCGGATCGAAGTCGATCTCGGCCGAGCTGGACGGCGCGCGCATCTTCTCCCACGCGCGGGGCCGCGAGCCGACGAACGCCGAGCGTACCGCTTTCGTGGAGGCGGCGTGGGACCGGGTGCGCGAGCTCGCCGAATCCGATCCCGGCACCGACCCGGCCCTCGTGGCCGTGCGGGGGCGGCTCCCCCCGGCCCTGTACTGGGCGGCCGTGCGGGAGGTCGTGCCGGTCGACTCGGTCGTACGAGCGCTCGACTCGTGCGGCGCCGACTACCGGACGCGCGGGAGCGCGCGCGGACTGGTCGGCGCATCCGCCGCGATCGCCTGGCCGGGTCGACGACGCACGTGGGAGTTGATCAGCTACCGGTCGGCGGATCGATGGGGGACGAGGCGAACGGTCGATTCCGACTCCGTGATTCGGGTCCAGCGGGCCGACCCCCATCTGTTCCTCTGCCACGACCCGCGCACTCGGCGATTGCTTATCGCTCCCCACTCGCCCTGCCCGATCCTGTTCGGGCTGCGCGGGAGGACGCGAGCGGCGCCGTTGCACGCCCGCGCCCGGGTCCGATCCGAACCCGTCGAGCGGTGGATGCTGTTCCGAACGAACCAGGGGACCGGAGATCATCTCGTAGCGCGGTCGGGGACGGAGATCGCCCCGTTCCTTTCGGCGATCGTCGAGGGCACGGTCGCCTCCATCCCCCACGCCGGACCGGGGGGGCACGTTCGGTTCGACCTAGAGGACCCGACCGGGGAACGAATTCCCTGCGTCGCGTTCGAGCCGACGAAGACGCTACCGCGCGTCGCCCGGTCGCTCGCGGTGGGCGACCGCGTCCGGTTGTGGGGCAGTCGGGGCGGGGGCCCAGGACTGCGCCTCGAGGGACTCCGCCTGGTGCGGCCGGTCCCCCGGTTCGCGATCGACAAGCCGACCTGCCCGACCTGCGACCGGCCGAGCCGATCGCGCGGCCGCGGCCGAGGATTC
>JBAUAJ010000083.1:0-1949 GCA_049675585.1 Thermoplasmata archaeon | reverse complement strand
GCGACGCCGACGGCCTCCCCTGGTTCTCGATGCCCTTCGTCGAGGGCGAATCCGTCCGCGTCCGTCTCAGTCACGGACCGCTCTCGATCGGCGAAGTCATCAGCATCCTGCGTGACGTCGCACGCGCCCTCGCCTTCGCCCACTCGAACGGCGTCGTCCACCGCGACATCAAGCCCGACAACATTCTCCTCGCCGCCGGGAGCGCGACCGTCACCGACTTCGGCATCGCGAAGGCCATCTCCGCGTCGCGCACCGTCGCGCCGGGCGGCACGCTCACCGTCGCCGGCACCTCGATCGGCACGCCCGCGTACATGGCGCCCGAGCAGGCCGCAGGCGATCCGGACACAGACCACCGCGCCGACTTCTATTCGTTCGGCATTCTTGCGTATGAACTGCTGAGCGGCCAGACGCCATTCCATGGCTTGCCGCCGGCACGCATGCTCGCCGCGCAGCTCAGTGAACGGCCGCGCGACATCAGCGAACTCCGCCCAGATACACCGCCGGCGCTCGCGCAGCTCGTTATGCGCTGCCTCGAAAAATCGCCGGACGACCGGCCCCAGCAGGGCACCGACGTCGTGAAGGTGCTCGATTCCGTCACCTCGAGCAGCTCGGGCACAGCTGCTCCCGTGATCCTCGCCGGCGGACAAATCCGCCTCGGCCGCGCGATCGGTATCTGGGCCGCCGCCACGCTGCTCGTCGCGCTCACCGCATGGGCCGCGACGGCCGTCATCGGACTGCCCGACTGGGTTCTTCCCGGTTCGCTCGGTGTAATGCTGCTCGGACTCCCGATCATCTTCTTCACGGCATACGTCCAGCGCACCGCGTACCGCATGTACACGACCACGCCGTCGTACACGCCGGGCGGCGGCAACTCCCCCGCGCATGGCACGATGGCGACGCTCGCGCTCAAGGCGAGCCCCCACATGTCGTGGCGCAAGACATGGATCGGCGGAGCGATCGCCGTCGGCGCGTTCGCCGCGCTCGTGCTCGCCTTCATGGTGATGCGCGCGCTCGGCATCGGCCCCGTGGGCTCGCTGATGGCGAAGGGGACGTTCGGCTCCAAGGAAGCGATCGTCGTGGCCGACTTCACGAGCCCCGCGAACGACAGCACCCTTGGCGTCACCGTGTCGGCGGCGCTGCGAACCGGCCTCGAGCAATCATCGAACCTGAAAGTGGTCACCAAGGCCTCGGTCACCGAGGCACTGCGCCTGATGAAGCGCCCCACGGATTCCCGAGTCCCGTTCGATCTCGCGCGTGAGATCGCAACCCGAGACGGCGCCAAAGCCGTGCTCGACGGCGCCATCGTCCAGCTCGGCAACAGCTACGTCGTCTCCGCGCGGCTCGTGGGAGCATTGGATGGAAGCGAGCTGGCGCACTTCCGGCGCACCGCCAGGAACACCGACGATCTCGTCTCGGCGCTCGACGGCCTTTCAAAGGACATCCGCAGCAAGGTCGGCGAATCGCTGCGCAACGTGCGCGAAACGACGCCGCTCGAACGCGTGACCACGGCATCGCTCCCCGCGCTCCGGAAGTACGTCGAAGGCGTCGATATCATCTCGGCGACGGGCGACAACGCGGCGGGACTCGCTCCGCTCCAGGAGGCCGTCGCGCTCGACAGCACCTTCGCGATGGCATGGAGGCGGATCGCGGCCGCGTACGGGGGCGGCGGCACGGGACAGGTTGCCCAGCAACAGCACGCCATCAGCGAGGCGTTTCGCTTTCGCGACCACCTCAGCGACGACGAACGCCTGCTGACCGAGGCGGGATACTACTCCTGGGGTCCGGCCCCCGACCGCGACCGTGCGATCGCCGCGTACGAAGGGCTGATAGAGCGGGATTCCACCAACGAGGTGGCGTTGAACGACGTCGGCAACCTCTACGGTGACAAGGGCGACTTGGCGCACGCCGAGGACCGGTACAGACGGGCATCGATGCAGCCGCACCCGTAC
>JBAUAJ010000082.1:0-1521 GCA_049675585.1 Thermoplasmata archaeon | reverse complement strand
TCCCAGCCATGCGGCAATTCCATGATCGCGTCGCGGTCGCCCGACGCAGTGTGCACCAGCATCGGATGGCCTTCGTAGAAACTCAAATCCATCCCGCCGAGCGTTTCCACTTCGAGCCGACCGTCCTTCGAGATCGATTTCACTGAGAAGCCGATTTCGTCCATGTGCGCGACGACGAGAATCGTCGGTGTCTTTGTTCCGGCGGGCGCGGTGCCGATGTGCAGAATCAAATTTCCGGCGTCGTCCGTTTCCGGCTTCGCCCAGTTCGGCAGATGCCTCGTCACGTTTTGCCGGATAAGCTCCTCATGACCGCTCGCGCCGTAGGTTTCGACGAGGCGTTGCAAAGTCTGCTGCGGTGTGTCCGCACTGGCCATACTAAAGCCGAATACGACGGGGCCCTTCATGAAGAAGGGGCCCTCCAGTTGCAGCATCGCTCCGTTAACATAGAGGTTGAGCAGACTCGCCATGGCAAAGAAATCTTCGCGATTCACAACTTCAGCGGGCGTATCGGGCCACGCGGTTGCAATTCCTATGTGAGCCCATTTTGCGGGGAACGCCGGCGGCGCGAGATAGCCAGCTTGGTCGATCCCGGCTGAATAGTCCGGTGCGAGCGGAATCTTGTTTGCGTCAGCGAGCTGCTTCAGGTCCGCTGCGATTCCAGAAAGCTCGCCATTTGACCTGTCAAGGCCGATGAGAACGCCGCCGCCCGGCTCACGACGCGGCGCGCGATGCACGCCTTCCATCCCTGGCACATTTCCGCCCGGCAACAGTCGCCCGACGTAGATCATTTCATCGGCTCGTACGGCTCTGAGGATTCGCTCCAGGCCGCGCCCACCGACACGCTGCTGAACCACGAACGCGACGGTTAGAGTGCCCTTGATTTGGGCGGAATCGGCGCCGCGAAGGAGTTCGACCAGGGCGGCAACACCAAATTTATCTCCGACGGACGCTCCGGCGAATTCACCGTTAGCAAGGTTCATCAGTTGGCGGTTGATCGCGACGGGACTGAGAATGTCCACTCCGGCTTTACTCGCTTCGGCGGCGGAGGTCGCGCCGATGTCCACGTACATGTTTTCGATGTCGCTGGAGCTTGGCGTCGTTTCACTCGCGCGGTGCAGGTGGACGGAAATTCCAGCGACGACGCCGTCGATCCATTTGCCACTTGAGGTGCGAATTCTTACGGGCTGCGCGGAATAGAGCGCGTTGAAAATCGGCGGGAGGTTTCCAGCCTGCGGAAGGCGCTGCAAGCGCAAGTAGCCGTCGGGGGTGATTCCGCTCACCACGAATCCCGGCTCATCAATCGGCGTGACGATCAGGCGGTGCGGCGCGCCGCTGCCGATGGTCACGATCACGTCGCCGAGATTGTCCACGACCGGATGGAATGACGCAAGCTTGGCGCGGATTTTTTCGGTGAGTTGATTTTCGTAGCCGGAGACGGAAGGCGTCTCGACAAATTCTTGCAGATCGTTCCACAAGTCGTCCCGAAGACCGGGTGCGTTTTGCGCTTGCGCGGCCACGGGA
>JBAUAJ010000081.1:0-2239 GCA_049675585.1 Thermoplasmata archaeon | reverse complement strand
TTCGTGTTCACCGCCACAATGGCAAACGACGTGGATGCCGAATCTTTGTACGCGCTGACCAGGAGCGTGGAGTCCGACGACGTCGCGTCAATGCGGTTGTAGTTCGGGCGCACAAACCGGCTGTACTGACCGAACGTGAACAGGCGCTTGGTGACCGCGGCGCTGCTGTCCAGCAGGCCCTCGTTGCCGGCCGCCCCGGAAACGAGCCACCAATAATGATAAGCGTTGACGTTCGCCTGCGTCATGAACTCGTAAATCCGTTGCGCGTAATAGACCCCGTTGGCAATGCTGCTGTCGCTCCCGGAAAGCAGCGCCACCTCCGTCTCCCAACGCGCCTTGCCGTTGACGTTCAGCGCGGCCGGCACGCTTTGGTCCCCCACGCCATTGTCCTCAACATAATCGTGATTGGCGACGATGCTGACCATGGCCGCCGTGTTTGGGTCATTCAGCGTGGGCATCCAAAGCGCGGTGTCCCCCGACCAGTCTTCGCTTTCCGGCACGATGATCTTGAGGGAACCAAAGCCCTTGGCCGACAGCGCGGCGGACAGGTTGGGCACAAAATCATGAACCTGCGTGCCCGTCCACTGGCAGGCCTCGTAAGAGGTCACTTGCGCGTCCGGCTCGTTTTGCAGGGACAGCGCGTAAAGGTTGATGCCATAGGTGTTCTTCATGCTGGCCACGTAATTGGCGAGCTGGCTGGCATAGCTGACGTTGGTGGCGTTGTTCCCGTTGCCCAGGTAGCTGCCGCCGTTAATGCCGCCTGCGGTGGCCACGTTCGTGTCATAAATGTCGTTCGTGCTCTTGAATCCCGCCGCCGGCGTCCACGGCGCGCTCCAGACTCTCGCTCCCCGGGCCTGGGCCAGTAGCATGATGTTCGTCTCCACCGTCGTGAGGACGGTGCTCGCGGCGGTGTTGCTCCCGAATACAATGTGGTTGCGCAACAGCGAAAGCCCCACGCCGTTGAATGTGGCGCCCTGGTAGGAGATGTTGTTGTTGGTCGAAAACAGCAGGTCCGCCTCGGCCGTGCTCCAGGTCGGGTTCCAGGCGGAGGAGGCGCCGAATCCGTCAATCCGCTGATGCACGTTGTTCCAGTCCGCTGTGGCGCTGCCAAAGTTGGTTGAATTGGTCACCACCACCGGGGAGCTTCCGGTGAGCTGCACGTCGTCCACGTACATTTTTGAAGTCCCGCTCAGGGAGTTGCCGTACGTTTCCAGTTGGATGGTGATCCCGTACACGCTCGTGCCCGAACTGAGGGACACCGGGAACGAGAATTGCACCCAGTTGGTGTTGCCGGCCGCGACGGAACTGTAGGTCCCGATCTGCGTCGGCGGGTACGCGCCGTGCTGAAGGGTGTTCAGGTAAAAGGCCAGCGAGCCGTAATTATTGTTGGTGGTGTTGACGGGGGAACTCGGATCGAAACGGATCCAGCAGGAAAAATTGGAAATCAGCGATCCGGTCAGGGGCGGATTGTAATCGCCAGCCTGGCCCGACCATACGACGCTTTGCTGGCTCGCGCCGCTGAAGGTGCTGGTGATCAATAGCGAACCTGAACTCGGATTGTTGCTCGCGTCGCTGGAATTCCACGCGTTGGTGATATACTGTGCAATCCCGTTTGGCCAGACCCCCCAGGCTGGCGGGCTGGCCGAGGCCGGCGTGTCAAAGGTGTAGTTTGTGATCGTGATCAATTGGGCCTGCGCTGTCAAACCGCACATCGCCAGCAGCAGCAGCACCGACACCAGTCCCGACAGCTCTTTCTTGAATGCTTTCTTCATTGATTGATCGGGCAAAATGCCTGTCGCGGCGGGTTTGCCCCGCCCGGACCGCTCTACGGCCAAATGTCGCACCCTTAGTGGGCCTGGCCTTCACAGCCTTTTGCTCGTGGTGCGAACAATATTAACCATTCCGGCCGGAAATTCAACTTTATTTGACCCTTTCCGGGCAAATTTGTGCCATCCCCGCATGCCCGCCGCTCTTGACCGCCGACGCAACCGCCGCTACAAGGATTTATATTCTTATATGCCCCGCTATTTCGGTGCGCTGACCATTATTCTTTGGTTCAGCATGGTGGTGACCCGGATCTGGCTCATGAAGCAACGGGGAATCAAGGCGTTGCACTTTGGCAAAATCGACCGGAAGGACTTTTTGATTCCGCCGTTCGCCTTGCTTTATTTTTTTGTCGTGTTCGCCGCCGCGCTCCGCCTGCCCGCCATCAGCGCGCACGTTTTTTTTAATTCCTCCC
>JBAUAJ010000080.1:0-10463 GCA_049675585.1 Thermoplasmata archaeon | reverse complement strand
GTCGAGGGCGGCGCTCGGGCGACCGCCCCCCCTCCGTTAAACGGGCTCTCGTCCGTCGAAAGCAGGGCGTGGCAGCGCGGGCAGACGAGCACGTCCTCGGGAACCGGGCTGCCGCAGCTCGCGCACTGCTTCTGGTGCCCGGCCATCGGACGAATCCCCCGGCTAAAGTCCGGGGAACCTTATAGGAGGCCGGGCGCCCGACGACCGGCGCTCGGCTCCGCCCGGAGCTCGGAAGCGGAAGATGCAGGGGGTGAGATTTGAACTCACGAACTCCTACGAGACCAGGACCTCAACCTGGCGCCTTTGACCAAGCTGGGCCACCCCTGCAGCCCCGCTCGCGGGTAGGGGCGCGGCCGATAACCTTTGCGAAGGCGCATCGCGGAGACGGCGATCCGGCGGCCGGCCGCCGCAAAACGCCATGTACGGTGGCGCGGTGCGGACGCTCCATGTCCGGCGACCGGGACGGGGGCGCGACGGTCTTCATCGGCCTCAAGCCGACGATGACGTACGTCTTCCAGGTCGTCACCCAGCTCAACGCGGGCTCCGGGCCCGTCGTCGTGAAGGCCCGGGGGAACGCGATCGGCAAGGCCGTCGATGTCGTCGAGGTCGTCCGGCGCCGCTTCCTCGAGGGACAGGTCGAGCTCGGCCGGATCACGATCGAGACCGAGCGCCTGACCAACCGGGACGGGCGCGACGCGAACGTCTCCTCGATCTCGATCCCGCTCAACCGGACGGGTCCGTTGCCGGCGGCGGCGACGGCGGGGGCGGCTCCGCCGCCTCAGCCGAAGGCGGGGCCTCCGTAGCGTCGCGCACCACCCAAGTGCCCGCCCAGAGGTCGCCGATCCGCTGGCGCTCGTAGGTGAGCGCCATGCACAGGATCCCGAACGACCCGAGCAGCCCGACCCCTCCGACGACGAACGCGATGATCCCGAATCCGGCGAACAGCCCGCTCGGAACGCCGACCCCGAGGACCGACGTGCCGGCCGGTCCGGTCCCCTTCACGATGATCGCGAGGGCGATCGCTCCGCCGAGGCCGACCATGGTGAGGATCGGCGCGAGGGGGAGGTTCCGGACCAGCGTGCGCAGGCCGTCCGGCCGGCGCAACGCGCGATCGCGCACGGCGATCCCGACGGTCGATTTTCCCAGTGTCGTTCCGGCGTACGCCTCGGCGAGCGCGAAGTAGAGGAGCGCCACGGCGACGAACCCGACGATCGCCACGTTGAACGGGACGCTCGAGGCGACGGCGCCGAATCCGCCCGGGGTCGCCCGCGCGATCACGGCGAACACCGCCAGGGCCGGTGCGGTGACGAGCAGCAGGTCGATCGCGAACGCGACGAGCCGCTGCGGCACGGAGGCGAACCGGCGGAGCGAAAGGTCCCGGCCGACGAGCACCAACCAGCGCGCGGTCAGCCACGCCCGGTATCCCTCGCGCGGGTCGGTCGTCCCCGAACCCGCGACGCGATCGAGGTTCGCCTGGTCGCTCACGATCCAGCCCGGTACGGGGAGGTCTTGCCACGGGCGTTCCTCGGCGGGAGTAGAGAGGCCGAACAACCGGCGGGCCTGCGCCGCCGCGGTTCGTGCCGCCGAAGCGGAGCGCTCGAGCGATCCGGCCAGATCCCCGCCGACGCCGGAGCGGAACGCATCGCGGAGCTGCCGTTGCGCGAGCGGCGGCACCGGCGCGAGCGGGGGTCCGATCGGCATCCAGCTTCGCTCGTAGACCGCGTGCGTGAGGTACGCCGAAGTGAGGGCGAGGAGCCCCGAGAGGTAGACGAGGTCGAGCACCCCGGCGCCTCCAATGGCATAGAGTCCCGCGGGCCCGTGTCCGTAGAGCGGCGGCTCGCGCAGGACGTCCGCTCCGAGCAGCACCCCGACGGTCCCGGAGAGCAGCGCGCCGGGGAGCGCAAACCCCTCCTCCTTCGGAAAGAACCGCGGCGCGAGAAGTCCGGCCGCGATCCCCGCGGAGACCGGGGCGAGGAGGTAGAACGGGAACGACTCGACGATCCCGACCCCCGGGATCGCGCTCGACCCGGCGAACGTGAGCACCAGCACTCCGGTCGCGAGGGCCGCGAGGAACCCGACGCGAGTGTCGGCCGGGTCGCTCGAACGCCGGGCGATGAGCGCGGCCCCGCCGCACACGACGGCGCCGATCGCCGCGACGAGGAGCAGGGACGCGCCCGCCGTTCCCAGGTGGGTGCTCGCCCCGAGGCGGCCGATCGCCCCCGCGGTGGACGGGAGGACGACGATCAGCATGGCGGCGGTCTCGACCGCCATTACCCCGACGAACCGTGCGACGGAACGACCCCCCGGGGGCGCGATCCGGCGCAGCGCGAACGCTCCGACCGCGAGGGGAAACAGCGCGCCGCCGAAGCTGATCGAGAGCCAATCGTTCGAGATCGGCGCGATCGGGAGGATCGCGAAGGAGCTGAGCAGAGCGCCCGGCAAGAGAAGCCAGAAGGCGCTGCGGCCGAGGCCGACGCTCTCCGCGAACGCGCCGTGGTCCCACGCGAGCAGGAACATTCCGGCCCACAACGCCCCCGGCAGAGCGAGCGAAGCGACGTTCGACGCGGTGTCGAGCGCGAGCTGAAACGGATCGACCATACGCGCCGTCCGCGCGGGGGCGGACGGAGCCGACTCCGTCGCGAAGCCTAAACGTTTTGTCGCAGACCCCCCTCCGCGCCTCGATGGCGGAGGTGCGTCGGGAGACCGACTCGCTCGGGACGCGGGAGGTGCCGGCCCACGCCTACTGGGGGATCCAGACGCTCCGGGCCCGGGAGAACTTCCCGGTGAGCGGACTCACCGCGTCGCGCCACCTGATCCACGCCTACGCCCTCCTCAAGCTCGCCTGCGTGCGGGCGAACGTCGAACACAAGCTCCTCGCCCCCGAGCGAGGGGAAGCGCTCGCCCGGGCGGCGGAGGAGATGGCGGCGGGAAAGTTCGACCGTGAGTTCGTCGTGGATGTGTTCCAGGCCGGGGCCGGGACGTCGTTCCACATGAACGTCAATGAGGTCCTGACCAATCGTGCCCTCGAGATCCTCGGTAAGCCGCGCGGGGACTACGCGAGCCTGAGCCCGAACGACGACGTCAATCGCGGCCAGTCGACCAACGACACGTACCCGTCCGCCGCGCAGGTCGCCGCGTTGTTCGCCCTCGCGGAGCTGCGCACGTCGGTGACGACCCTAGCCGAGGCCTTCCGTCGCAAGCAGACCGAGTTCACGCGCCACGCGAAATCCGGTCGCACCCACTTGAAGGACGCGATGCCGGTGACGCTCGGAGCCGAGTTCGGTGCCTACGGCGCGGTGCTCGAGCACCTGCTCGAGACGCTGCCCCCGATCGAGCGAGCCCTCGCCGAGCTCCCGCTGGGGGGAAGCGCGGTCGGCAGCGGGGTCAACACCGTGCCGGGGTTCCGCGCGCGCGCCGTCGCCGAGTACGCCCGGCTGAGCGGCCTTCCGCTCATCGTGGCCCGCGACCCGTTCGAGACGATGCAGAGCCGCTGGTCGCTCGGACTCGGCTCCGGATGGATGCGCTCGCTCGCCCTCGAGCTGATCCGGATCGCGAACGACCTGCGTCTGCTCGCGAGCGGGCCGGGCACCGGGATCGACGAGATCCGGATCCCCGAGATCCAGCCGGGCTCGTCGATCATGCCCGCAAAGGTGAATCCGTCGGCAGCGGAGTGCCTCGACATGGTCGCGTTCCACGTCGTCGGGGCCGACGCGGCCTCGGCGCTGGCGATCCAAGCCGGCCAGCTCGAGATCAACGTGATGATGCCGCTCGTCGCCTACGAGTTCCTGTTCGCGGCCGAGATCCTGACGCGCTACCTGCCGGTGTTCGCGCACAGCTGCGTCGACGGGATCCGCGCGCACCCGGAGCGGCTCGCCGAGTACCTCGGCCGGTCCTCGGCGATCGCCACCGTGCTGACGCCCAAGCTCGGCTACCTCAAGGTCGCGGAGCTCCTGCACGAGGCCGAGCGGTCGGGACGGCCGGTGCGCGAGCTGCTGGTCGAGCAGAAGCTGCTCTCCGCCGACGAGGTGGAACATCTCCTCGGCGAAGCGGCGCTGCGCCGGCTCGCCGAGCCCGTACCGTAGCTCGAAGACGTAAAGCGGGCGATTCGCCCTGCGACGCGAGGTCGCCATGCCGTCGATCGAGGAGACCACCGTCGCTCTCGGCAACCAGAATTCGGAGGAGTTCCGCCGCGCCACCGGGGTCCTCGGGAAGGTCGGTCTCACCCAGTACGAGGCCCGCGCCTACATCGCGCTCGTCGCGCGCGGGGTCGGGGACGCCGCGACCCTGGCCGCCTCCGCCGGGATCCCGAGGACCAGCGCGTACAAGGTGCTCGAAGCGCTCGCCTCGAAAGGGTACGCGAGCCCGACCGGGGGCAAGCCGATCCTGTTCCGCCCCACCGCGCCGCTCGAGGTCGCGGAGACGCTGAAGGGAAACATCCAGGAGGTGTTCGACCAGCTCGCCCTTCTCCATCGGGCGGTCGCGGAGCACGGCGAGCCGCAGCTGGTCTACCTGCTCTCCGAGCGGGAGAAGGTCGTCGCGAAGATCGGAGAGATGCTCGACCATTCGAGCCGGACGTACATCCTCACCACGCCCCAGGTCGCCGACCTGCGGGACGAGCTCGGCAAGAAGATCGCGCACGCGGTGAAGCGCGGCGTCCACGTGACGTTCGTGACGGCGCCGCTCCAGCGCGTCCCCGAGGGGATCGAGTACGTCCCCCGCGAGAACCTGATCGCGACGGAGGTGCTCGCCGACGGCGAGCACGCGCTGCTCGCCGCGCCCGGGCTCGACGCCTGCGGGTTCACGGACAACCCGATCCTCACCGCCCACCTCAAGCAGTTCCTCGAGGTGATCCTCGAGAAGGGGTCCGGCGGACCCTCGGCGTGAACCGGAAGTCGATGGCCTCCGACCGGCGGCCCCCGGCCGAGCGCGTCCGAGCCCGGCTGCGCGCCGTCGCCGGCGCCGAGATCGCCGGAACGATGCCCCCCGGATACCAACGGCTCGGCCGGGTCCTCGTGCTGCGGCTGCCCGAGGAGCTCCGGCCGTTCTACGCAGCGCTCGGGCGAGCGTGGCAAGAAGAGCTCGGCGTGGCGACGGTCCTCGTCCGCTCGGGTCCGATCGACGGGGAGCTCCGCCGACCGCAAACCGAAACGATCGCCGGTTCGGTCACCGAGACCGAGGTCGTGGAGCACGGGGTCCACTGGACGTTCGACGCGGCCCAGATCATGTTCGCGGCGGGCAACCGCACCGAACGACGCCGGGCCGGCGAACTGGTCCGCTCCGGCGAAGTGGTGATCGATCTGTTCGCGGGGATCGGATACTTTGCGATCCCGGCCGCACGGACCGGCCGGCCGGCGCGCGTGATCGCGGTCGAGAAGAATCCCGTGTCGGTCGAGTACCTGCGCCGGAACGTAGTGCACAACCACGTCGCCGACCGGGTGGAGGTCGTGGGGGGCGACAACCGCGACGTGCCGCTGCCCCGGGCTGGGGCGGACCGGATCTTTCTCGGCTACCTACCGAGCGCCCTCCCCTGGATCCCGCGGGCGGTCGAGCTGCTCCGTTCCTCGGGAGGCTGGCTGCACCTCCACACGGTGACCGACGCGCGATCGGCGGGTCCGTCCGCCGTCAAGGAAACGGTCGCGGCCCTCCGGGCCCTCGGGGCCGAACCCGACGAGCCGACGGTGCGCGAAGTGAAACCGTTCGGGCCCGGTCGCACCCATGTGGTGGTCGACGTCCGGGCGGTCCCCCGCGGCTGATCCGGGGAGACACGCGGGCGACCGGGAGAGCCGGTTTCTCCTCGGGGGAAGGTGCGGGCACCGGGATTTGAACCCGGGTCATAGCCTTGGCAAGGCTATGTGATAACCAGACTACACTATGCCCGCACTATGTGGTGTTCTCCGTTGCCACCGGTCCCCGACGCGAGGTCTGCCCGCCACGGAGGACCGGACGGAAACCGGGCATCCCGAGCCACGGGACGGGCTTAAAGCCAACGACGCACGGCGCGTCCCGCGTCCCCCCCGCCCGTTCCCGGGGTCGTGGCGGTTATCTCCCTCAGAGGGTCGTCGCGGGACCCGGGGCGGCCCGGGGAGATGGGCGACGTCTGGCGTGAGGGCGACCGAGCGGTCCTGAAGCGGCCGGGCGCGCCGCCGATCCTCGTCGCCGTCGCCCGGGGCCCCCAGCGGGTCGGGGACGACGCGGTACTCGACGTCGGGGATCAGATCGGCCGGCCCCCGGGCGGAGAGATCGCCTGGCTCGGCACGAAGTGTCGTCTCGTGCGGCCGTCGCTCGCCGACCTGTTCCAGACGCTGCGTCGCGGCCCGCAGATCGTCACGCCGAAGGACGCCGCCTATCTCGGGTACCTCGCCGGGGTGTTCCCCGGGGCGCGCGTGGGCGAAGCCGGCGCGGGGAGCGGCGCGCTCACGATCGCGCTCGCCTACTCGGTCGGACCGACCGGCCACGTCACGAGCTACGATCGGCGCGCCGAGTTCCTGGATACGGCCCGCCGCAACATCGAGCGCGCCGGGCTCGCCGACCGCGTTACGTTCCGGGAACGGGACGTCGCCCGGGACGGGCTCGACGAAGTGAGCCTCGACGGGGTCGTCCTCGATCTTCCCGAGCCGTGGGCGGTCGTCGCGGCGGTCCACGCCGCGTTGACCCCCGGGGGGTACGTCGCGACCTACACTCCGACGTACAACCAGCTCGAGCGGACGGTCCGCGCGCTGCGGGACGCAGGGTTCGACGACGTCCGCGCCCTCGAGCTGCTCGAGCGACCAATCCACGTCGGCGACGGGGGCACCCGACCGGAGTTCGAGATGCTCGGACACACCGGGTTTCTCGCGGCGGGCCGCCGGGTGGGCTGAACGTGGTCGTCACGTCGCTCACGGTCGGGGCGCTCGTCGGGATCCTGCTCTCGGGAGGGTTCGTCTACTGGGAGGTCGGGCGGTTCGCGGAACCGCAAGTGCCGGTGACCCGATTTGACGAGCGCAAGGAGATGTTCGCCTACACGGCCGGACTGTTCGTGGGGGTTCCGCTCGCCGTCGCGTTCGTGCTGTACCGCCTGGAGCTCGCGAGCGGGGACCTGATCGGCGGCCTCGCGCTGCTCGCCGCGCTGGTGGCCGGCACCGAGGTGGCCCAGCTCCTCCTCGTCCGCAGCCGGTTCTGGGCCGGGGTCGCGGGTCCGTTCTACGCCCTCGGCTACCGGGCCGCGATCGGAGGGATCCTGTCGCTCGCGCTGGTCGCTACGTACCTCGCCGCCCCGTTCGCGATCGGGATCCCGACGGCGACCGTGTGCATCACGGCGATCGCGCTGGTCGCGCTCGAGGTCGCGGGCGCGCTCCTCTCCCTTCGACCCGACCCGACGTCCGGCATCCGCGGAGGGGGCCCCTGGTCGGGAGCCCTGTTCGGCGCGTTCGGCTTTTTCCTGCTGGGTCTCGGCCCGATCGCGGGAGAGGTCGCGGCGCTGGCCGCCTCCCTCCTGGTCCTCGCCGGGGCGATCGTGGGGTACACCCGGTTGCGTCCCTACCTCGATAGGATCACGGCGCCGCCCCCCCCAGAGAGTCCGGCGCCGCCGCTCCCGCCGTCCGCGTACGGACGAACGGCCGAGCCTCCCACCGCGGGCCGCGATTCGGGGCGGCGGCCGTAGCGGTCGATCGTCGAACCTAGATCGCGGGGTTCGCGACGACCCCGGCGGTCAACGTGAGGACGAGCAGGATCACGATCCCGGCGATCACCAGGGCGAAGGCAGCGCGCCGTCGGGCGAGGTGGCGCGCGTTCTCCTCGGGGGAGTTCGACTCGGGGTTCTGCTGGAGGAAGTGCAGATCGATGCCGGCGCCCGCCGCGAGGCCGAACGCTCCGATGCTCCACAGTATCCGGGAGGCGAGGATCGCATACTGGATACCGGCGCTGGTGCTCCCGGAGCAGTGGGAGGTGAAGCAGTCGGCCGGGTACGAGCCGGCGATCACGTCGACCAGCGTCCCGATGAACAGGAGCAGGAACCCGCCCCCCTTTCCTAGGAACGAGAGGAGCCGCCAGGGGATCGGTCGGGCGGAGCTTCGACCCATCATCCCGCCCATCTGCGCGGGCGTGGCGGCGATCGGCGCATCGGACGACGGACGGGCGTCCGCGGAGAGGTCCGGTGGATTGGGGCGTCCTCGCATCCCATGGGGAGCGGTTCGTCCGAGACTTAAACCCGTCGATAGATTCTTAAGCGACTTGGCGTCCCGCGTGCGAGATGCCGGAGCAGGAGACCCGCGTGCCGCTCGGGCGGCGCCTGCGCCACGGCCTCCGCCAGAACCGCGCGGCGATCTCGATCGTCGTCTTCGGGATCGGCCTCTTCCTCACGACGCTCGCGATCGGCTACTTCACTCCCCTCAGTCAAACGTCCGCGTTCGCCTCGATCAACAGCGTCACGAACCAGGGGAACACGAACTACAACCTCGTGTTCGTTGTCCTCGGTCCGATCGTCTCGATCGTCGGCGCCTACCTCGTGGGCGCGTACTTCGTCGCGCGGCGCAAGTTCGAGCATCTGATGGTCACGAAGAGCAAGGCGGAGTTCCTGCGGAACATCCCCGAGCTCGAGCAGCTCCTGTGGGACCTCACGCCGATCGACGAGGATCGCTACGAGGAGAAGCGGTCCGAGTTCCGGATGCGGCGCTAGGCCCCCGCGGGGGCCGCCCCGGGCCGCGTTAAGTATCGTGCTCCGGTCGACGGCCCGATGGCGGGCGCGTCGGCGAGCGGCCCCGCCGATCGGTTTCGGTTCCGGCGCCTCGAAAAGCCCGAGGAGTTCCGGCAGGCCGAGGAGCTCCAGCGGACCGCGCTCGGTCCGGAGGCCGCCGGGGTCGTCCCCGCCCCGCTCCAGCGATCGATCCAGGACCACGGGGGGCTGGTCCTCGGGGCGTTCGCCGACATCTACCTCGCCGGCTGCTCGATCTCTACGATCGGATGGGACGGCGCCCTCCTGTACCATTACTCCCACGTCACGGCCGTCCGGCCCGAGTATCGCAACCACCACCTCGGATTTCGCCTCAAGACGTTCCAGCGGGACGAGGTGCTCCGGCTCGGGCTCACCGAGATCCGCTGGGTGTTCGACCCGCTCGTCAGCCGCAACGCGTGGCTGTACGTCCACCGCCTCGCGAGCACCCCCGAACCGTACCTGCCCCACTACTTCGGCCAGCTCCCGGAAAGCGGGGAGGCGGGTACGGAGACCGACCGTCTACGTACCCGCTGGGGGCTCACCCAGCCGGCGGTCGAGGAGCGGCTGGGGCGACCGGCGGGAGATCGGCCGGACGATCGCCCGCGCTGGGACGCCGCCGCTCCGATCGTGGAGACCGAACCCGGGGAGAACGGACTTCGCCTCCCGAGCGCGGTCGTCGAACCCGACGGGCCGGCGGCGCATCTCGAGATCCCGTTCGACCTCGCGTTGATCCATCAGCACGAACCGACGTCGGTTCGGCGCTGGCGCCACGCCGTTCGAGACGCGTTCCGAGTTGCGCTCGACCTCCACTACGCGGTGGACGATTTTGTCGTCCTCAACATCGACCACGAGCGGCGGAGCTTCTACCTGCTCTCCCGCCGACCCCCGGTGGAACCCCCCGCCGCTCCCGGCGCGTAGGCCTCCCGGAGGGATTATCGGCGGCGGCGCCGTCTGGACCGGTGGGGAAGGAATGGTCGCGCCGTGGAGGACCTCTCCGGTCCTGTTGTGCCTGGTCGCGATGGGCCTTGCCGGCGGCGCGGGCGCGACGCTGCTCTCGAGCCCGACGCACTCGCTCGGCACCCAGGTGATCATCGATGCACCGTACCAGCTCTCCAACACGGTGATCGCGATCCTGTTCCTCCTCCCGTTCGCGGTCGGATTCGGCGCGATCGTCTACCGGCGACTGACCTCGGGACGCCAGCCGATCCCGATCGGGCTCCTCACGATCGCCCTCGCGGTCCTCATCGTGATGGGGGTGCTCGTGGTCGCGACCCATGTGCTGCCGAGTTCGTCTTCCCTCCCCGCGGGGAAGGGAACGACCAATTCCACCGGCGGCGGAGGGACGGGCAAGACCAATGGTACCCGTAACTCCACCGGCCCCCATACGACGACCCCCTTCGTCGGGCTGACCGTCCCGAGTTGGATGCCGTTCGTCGCCGTCTCGGTGGTCGTGCTCGCCCTCGTCGGCCTCGTACTTCCGGCGACCTGGGCGGCGGTACGACGGAGGGCCGACGGTCCGTCATCCTCCGCCGATCCGGTGCTTGCCCAATCGAATGCGCGCGGCGCGCTCGCCCGGGCCGTTGCCCAGCTCGATGCGGGAGCCGATCCGCGCGCCGTGATCGAACGGTTGTACTGGCAGCTCCTCGACCGGGTCTCGGTCGTCGTGGGCGACCTGAGCGGGCAGACCCCGGAGGAGATCCGGGGGGAGAAGCTGGTGCCCCTCGGCGTGCGTCCGGCGGCGGCGATCGCCCTGACGCGCCTATTCGAAGAGGCC
>JBAUAJ010000079.1:0-1895 GCA_049675585.1 Thermoplasmata archaeon | reverse complement strand
GTCCGCGACGTCGCTGCCGGTCTGCAGCTGGCGATGAGGGGCGGGCAGAACGGGCATCGCTACATTCTCGGTGGCGAAGCTGTGTCGCTGGCTAAGGTGCTTGAAGCCATCCAAGCCGTCACCGGCCGCAAAGCTTGGCGGGTTCCAATCCCTGCCGAGATCGCGCAGATGGTCGCCGCAGCAATGGAATTCGTCGCTGATCATGCTACACACCGCCCGCCAGGGGCGACCGTGGAGGGAGTGCGTATTGCGTTGCGCTCGCGATCGCTCTCGTTCGAAGAATCACGGCGTGACCTCGGCTATGCGCCCAACCCGATCGGACCCGCCTTGCGCGAGGCGATAACATCGCTTGTCGGCAAGGCCTGGTAGTTGGACAAAAGGTTGGGCGCGCCCTGATAAGCCAACTTTGACGACCGCGTCCGACCCAAATGCACGCGCGCCGCGTCGCTCGGAGTGTCAAGGATCGTGACGATTCAGCCAAGCCTGGTGCTCGAAACAATCTGGATCGCGTGGTTGATCAGCTGGGTGGCGGCGTCGTTCTGGTCGAATCGCGCGCGGACGCGCGCCGCGACGCTGGAAACCTGGCGCTATCGCGCCGCCATGATAGCCGGAGGCATTCTGCTCGTACCAGTGACAGGACCGTTGCTGGGGGAGAAGGCGATCTGGGAAATCAACCGCGCCGGCATGTATGCGCTCGCCGCCGTGATGTTGGCGGGCCTTTCGCTGACTTGGTGGGCGCGCATCTATCTCGGACCACTGTGGTCAAGCACAATTACCCGCAAGGAAGACCATAGGATTATCGACACCGGCCCTTATGCGTTCGTGCGGCACCCGATCTATAGCGGCCTCATGATCGCACTTGTGGCGACAGCGGCCGCGGAGGGAACATTGACCGCGCTGTTCGGCGCTGCGCTCATCATCCTCGGAGTGTGGCTGAAGGCGCGCACGGAGGAGCGCTTTTTACTCGCCGAACTCGGCCCGGACATCTATGGCGCCTATTGCCGTCGCGTTCCGATGCTGATTCCGTTTTTGTCACGCCGCCGGTAGTGCGCTACCCGAACAATCTTCGCGAAACGCCCGCAGGCCAGGGATCTTGTGCAGCCGCCTAATGGATTGAACTGGTCGCCGGTTTGTCTTCACCGCGGTCATTAGGCACGTGACTGGAGGAAGCGGCAAATGAGCGCGCGCTCTCGGTTCCAGGCACTGTCGCGGACGTTCCGGCGGCGGCTGTTGGCGCGGGCGTCCCGATCTTAATGTGCGCTTTAGATGCGATCTCAACCGCAAGAGTGCCAGGCGCATCCTTCAGCGGTGCTTGATCTTTCTCGCCACCGTTGGCGTCGCGCAGCGCCTCCACCGCAGTTTTCGGGTAGGGTATGAACCCTCGCGAAAAATCAAACAGTGGGGGAACATTCAGGTCCAAAAACGCCGCCATGTCGCGCCCGAACATGACGCAGCTGTTGAACGTGGCGTGCCACTGGACTTTGTTGGCCTTGCGCTCGTTGATGTAGGCAACCAGCCTTTTGTACTGTGTCTCGTCGATCCAGATTCGGTAGCGGGCGAGGACGTATTGTTCTTCAAGGTCGCCGTCAGTGGCGGCGATTTCACCGGTACCGGTATGATATGACCGAGCGTCCAGTTATAGACGCTGCAGTTCAGGCAATCTCCCCTGTCTTCGGCCGGACCAAGGCCGGCGATCTCGCTTCTGATCACCTCATGGCGCGCATTGGCCTCGCCATACATCACATACACGTGGCCATAACTTGCCGCGTTCCTGGCGCGAAACTCCACAAAGAAGTGATTGCGCGGCGAGTATCGGTTTGAATGGATGGCAAGAGGCGCGGTCGTCGAAACCGGCGATAAGGGTTAGCTGATTGTCTGAGCGGAAACTGCAGTGC
>JBAUAJ010000078.1:0-1521 GCA_049675585.1 Thermoplasmata archaeon | reverse complement strand
CCGTCCGAATCATAGCTAGTAAGCTGTCCCAGTCATTTCGTAAGTGTACTTTCCCGCGCCAACGCTTCCTGACGGTCGCGGCTCCGCGTCGATGCCGAGCCGCCATGCGTGAGCATGCGGGCAGACGCGAAAACTCTCGCTAACAAAATCGCTGGGACAGCTTACTAGTTGAAATCAACCACGCATTAGGAGTGAGATCGAGCCCCAATAATCGCGCCGCCGTAAATTCCACAAAAAGGTTCTTGACAAACACTACTGTACACCGTACAGTGTGTACAGTACAGTATGAACGAGAGCCCATTCGAAAATCTGAAGCTCGAACTGAGGCGCGGCTGCCTTGTGTTGGCCGTGCTGGCACAGCTTCGCCAAGAGCACTACGGCTACACATTGCGCAAAGCCTTGGCCGACGACGGGCTCGAAATTGAAGAAAGCACGCTGTACCCGCTCCTGCGCCGCCTGGAAACGCAAGGATTGCTGACCAGCGAATGGCGCGAAGAAGACAAGCGCAATAAGCGTTTCTATCGTCTCTCCAAAGACGGCAAGCTGATTCTCAAACAGTTGCTGGAGGAGTGGCGCGGCATGGGTGAATCGCTGGATCGAATTCTTAAAGAGGTAAAAGTATGAATCTGCTCAATCGATATCTGCAAGCGGTAGCAAGGTTGTTGCCCAAATCGCGTCGCGACGACATCGTAGCGGAGCTTCGCGCGAACATCCTTTCGCAGATGGAGGATCGGGAAGAAGCTCTCGGGCGTCCTTTGACCGAAGATGAGCAGGCCGCCATTCTCCAGCATCACGGAAATCCCACCATCATCGCCGGCCGCTATCGCGAGGCGAATCTCGGCCTCGCCTTCGGCAGGCAATTGATCGGACCGGAGCTGTTTCCGTTTTACAAGAATATTCTGTTCATCAATTTGGCGATTTCGGCATTCGTTCTGGCCGGCGTGATGCCCGCGATCGCGCACGCCATAGGCGGAGCGATCACTCTGAGTCGCATCCTGTTCCCGATGGTGATACAGCTCGTCGTCGTGACGCTGATCTTTGTACTCTTGGATCGACACAAAGGAACGTTGCTGGATAAATGGGATCCGCGCAAATTGCCGGCGCTGAAAGCGAATCCCGAGGATGGTCCAAACGCGCGAAACATTTTCGCTTTCATCTGGCTGGCAGTCGGAACCCTCTGGCTTGCGCTCACACCACGCTGGCCGTACTTAATTCTCGGCCCCGGCGCTCTGTTTCTGCCGGCGCTGGACCTCAAATTCTGGCCGCAGTGGCCCGAGTTTTACGTGGCGATTGTGGCGCTGCTCTGCGCCCAACTTGTGCTGGACTTTTTCCGCTTGTTCCGCTGGCTGCCGCGCCAGAAGGCACGCATGATCGATGTGATATTGGGAGGCATCGGCATCGGGATCGGCGTTCTGCTATTGCTCAAGGCCCCAAATTATGTAACGTCAAAATATCCGGACGTGACGTATTGGGCCAATCTTAACTTAGAGATCTGTGTTGGCGTTGCAGTCGCGATCAATT
>JBAUAJ010000077.1:0-4750 GCA_049675585.1 Thermoplasmata archaeon | reverse complement strand
CGGGGTCGCTTCCGGGCGCGCCGGCGACTCGACCGCCCGGTTGATGGCGATCTCCGCCAGGTCGCTCGCGTAGAACGCGGCCCGTTCGAGGCTCTCGAGGACGTAGGCGAGCCCGACCGCGAGGCGGCCGCGCTTCGAGGTCAGCTCGTGGAGGATCCGGTCGCGCTCGCGGGTCAGCTGCTCCGCCCCGTCGATCACCGTGTTCGCCTTCTCGATGTCGCGCGAGTCGAGGCTGTCGAGGGCGTCCACGAGACCGCTCGCGGCCCGGGTCGCCATCCGCTCGAGCGCGTCGAGCAGCTTCGGGGGGAGCGGTTCCTTTCCTACGATCGAGACGGCGTCCGCGATCCGCACCGCGTGGTCGGCGATCCGCTCGAGCACCCGCGATGCGAGCAGGTAGGTCGAGCACTCCGGTAGCGTCAGGTCGAGCGTGGCGAGCATGCGCGCGTCGCGCAGCGCGCTCGTCACCTGCTTTTCGAGGAACCAGTGCAGGCGGTCGACCTCCCAGTCCCGTTCGACGACGTCCCGGGCGATGGAAGCGTCCCCCTCGCGGAGGGCGGTCATCGCGTCGGCCTGCATCGCGCGGACCATCTGGTGCATCCGCCGGACGATCGAGGGGATCGGGAGCGGGTTCGCCCCGACGACGTCCTGCAGGACGACCGACTCCGCGGTCTCCTCCAGGATCTCGGGCCCGATCATCCGCTGCGCGAAGCTCCGCACGACCTCGCGCGTGCGGGCGTTCATCCGGCTCGGGGTGCGGATCTCGAGGAGCGGGTAGCCCGCGATGTACTCGGCGATCAGCCGGCGGAACAGGTGCTCCCGCTCCATGTCGTTCGCGACCTCGACCACCCGACGCTCTCCTTCCACGGCGTCGAGCGACTCCGGATAGACGGTGAGCGACCCGTCGGCGCGGGGCGTGAAGAACAGTAGGTCCCCCGGTCGGAGGCCCCGGGTCACGACCCAATTCTTCGGCAGCGAGATGATGAACGTCGACCCGCCGGTCTTCTGGATCCGCCGACCGTGGAACCCCCCGGTGGTGCGCATCGGACGACCCGGCGTCGGACCGAACGTTCTCTATATAGCTTGGGTCGCGGCGCCGCCGGCCGCGCGGCCCCCGCGAGCCCGACGCGTCGGGTCCGAGGGTAAATACGCGCGGCGACGCTGTCGAGCGAAGTTCACCATGGTCGCCCGCCCCGCCCGACGATTCCGCCACGGTAGAGCCGATCGTTCGGCGTTCGCGGGCGAGACGTTGCTCGAGGCCCTCTCCCGGGACGGCGTTCCGAAGGTCGTCCGGTCGGTGCGCTACCATCGACCCCGGGGACCGTTCTGCGGCACGGGGGACTGCACCGGGTGCCTGGTGCGCGTGAACGGGCGACCGAACGTGCGCGCCTGCGTGCATCCGGTCGGGGACGGCGACCGGGTCGACCGCGGCAACGGGTGGCCGTCGGCTTCGTTCGACCTGCTCGGCGCGATCGATCTCGTGACGCCGCACGGGATCGATACGCTCCGCGGATTCCGCCGTCCCGCGTGGGCGCACGGGCTGTATCATCGGGTCATCCGTCGGCTCGCGGGGTACGGGGAGGCGCCGGATTCCGCGGCCGGGACGGCGATCGTCACAGGTCCGCGGGCGGTCGAGACGGAGGTGGCGGTGATCGGGGCCGGGGCGTCGGGCCGGGCGGCGGCGGAGCGCCTCCGGGAGCGGGGCGTGCCCGTGCAGCTGATCGATCGGAACCGGGAGATCGCGCCGATCGACCGGGTCGACACGCTGCCCGGGACCACGATCACCTTCGTTCCTCCGCCCTCGTCGAAGGAGGAGCGCCCGTTCACCCTGCTCGGATTCGAAGCGCCCGGCCGAGGCGTGGTGGTGCGATCCCGTTCCATTGTGCTGGCGACCGGTAGCTACGACGCGTCGCTCCTGTTCGGCGGGAACGACCGGCCGGGCGTGGTCGCCGCCGAGCTCGCGCTTCGGTGGGCGCGGCCGGGTCGCTCGTCGCCCCTTCGACGGGCGATCGTCGTCGGGGGCGGAGCGCGGGCGGCCGAGGTGATCGACCGGCTGGGCCGGTCCGTCCGCGCGGTCGTGGCGCCGACGGAGATCGGCCCCGAGGTCGCGCGCCGGGCCTCCGACCTCGGGATCGCGCTGTATCCGAGATCGCTGATCCTGCGCGCGAACGGTCGCTCGCGCGTACGTTCCCTCGACCTGCGGGGGCGCGGCGGGGGTCCCCGATTCTCCCTCGCCGCCGACTCCGTCATCCTCGCTCATCGACGGGTTCCCTCGAACCAGCTCGCCGTTCAATCGGGGGCGGCGCTCGCCTGGCGCGCCGACCCCGGCGCGTACTTTCCAGCGGCTACGCCCGCAGGGGCGACGACGGTGCCCGGCCTGTATGCCGTCGGATCGGTCGGCGGGTTCGATCCGGAGGATTCGGCGGCGAGCGGGACCCGGGCGGCCGACGCGCTCGTCGACCCCACCGGCCCGGTCGCCACGGCCGAAACAACCCCCTCCGCCGCGACCGGTGAGCTCGAGGGATACTATCGCGAGCTGCTGCGCGAACGTCGATCGGGCAAGTGGATCGCCTGCGCGTGCGAGGACGTCCTGCTCGAGGAAGTGGAGCGGGCCTCGGCGGCCGGGTTCCGTGGCATCGAGGTCGTCAAGCGATACACCGGCCTCGGGACGGGGCTCTGCCAGGGTCGCTACTGCCTGCCGGATGCGCTCCTCCTGCTCGCGATCCAGGAGCAGCGTCCCCCGGCCGAGGTCGGCCGGATCACCCAACGGCCCCCGGCGGTGCCGACTCCGCTCGCCGCCTTCGCGGCCCTTTCCGGCGAGTTCCCGAGCGAGGCGATCGACTGATGCCGCTCGCTCGAGATCGATATCGGACGGTCGTCGTCGGCGCCGGTATCGTCGGTCTGTTCACGGCCTACCGGTTGGCGCGGGCCGGCGCCGGTCCGGTGCTGGTGCTCGACCGAGGTTTCCTGTCGAGCGGAGGGTCGGGCCGGAACGGCGGGGGGATCCGGCAGCAGTGGGAGACCCGCTCGACGGTCCGCCTCGCGCGGGAGAGCGTGCGGGCCTATCGGGAGTTCGGCCTCGAGTTCGGGTACAACATCTGGTTCCGCCAGGGAGGGTACCTGTTCCTCGCCGAGACGCCGGAGGAGCTGGCCCGGCTCGGCCGAGTACACGACCTGCTCCGGTCGGAGGGTCTTCCCGTCCGGACGCTCCACGTGCCGGCCGTGGAGCGGCTGGTGCCGGGGATCTCGACGGGATCCCTGGCGGGCGGGTCGTACCTGGCCACGGACGGCACGCTCTACCCGTTCCCCGCCGTCTGGGGAGTTTACGAGGCGAGCCGCTCGCTCGGCGTGGAGGTCGCCCTGGGGGCCGAGGCGCTGGGGGTCGTCGCCCGCGACGGGAAGATCGAGTCGGTCGTGACGTCGCGCGGAACCGTGGGGACCTCCTCCGTTGTCAACGCGGCCGGAGGCTGGTCGGGTGAGTTTTCGCGCCGCTCCGGCCTCGAGGTGCCGAACGTCGCCACCCGCCACGAGATCCTCGCGACCGAGCCGATGAAGCCGTTCCTCGATCCGATGGTCGTCCGCGCGCGCGACGGGCTCTACTTCAGCCAGACGATGCGCGGCGAGCTCGTCGGGGGGCTCACGGTGCCGCATGTCGCGGGGACCGCCCGCGGAGTCCCGAGCTCGCCCCAGTTCCTGGTCGCGATGGCCCGGGCGCTCGTCGACCTGGTCCCTCGGCTCGGGGCGCTCGGCGTGCTCCGCGCCTGGACCGGGTACTACGACGACACGCCGGACGGTTTCCCGGTGATCGGGGAGGACCCGCGTCTGCGCGGCTTCGTCCATGCGAACGGCTTCGGGGGCCACGGGTTCATGCTCGCGCCCGCCGCGAGCCGGCGCGTCGCGTCGGCCGTCCTCGGCGACCCGATCGACCTCGACCCGGCCGAATGCGCGCCGGGACGGTTCAAGAACGGCGGCGCGGCGTCGCGCGTCGAGCGGCTCCAGCTCGGGTGATGACGCGCTCCCGTCCGCCACCGTATTGACCCCGGCTCCCGGTCGGAGCCCGATGATCGGCCGGTTCCCGTGGGATCCGTTCCCGCCGGGCACCCCGGATCCCAAAGGGCCGGACCCGCTCCAGGCGCTCCTATTCCGCTCCGCGGTCACCGGGGCCGATGCCTACCGGTCCGTGCGGATGGCGCTCCGCCGGGAGAACGGCGTGCTCCGCATCGGGAACCGGTTCGTCCCTGACGGACGCTACCGGGAGGTCGCCTTCGTCGCGGCCGGCCACGCCGCCAATTCGATGGCGCTCGGCGCGCTCGCGGTCCTCGACGAACGGATCACGCAAGGCTACCTCGCGGGGCCGGTCGCGGTCGCCGAGGAGATCCCGTTCCAGGGGATCCAGCTCGCTCCGGGCTGGGGGGGCGCGGAGGAAGCGGCCACGGTCGTCGGCGCGACGCAGGAGATCGCCGAGCGCCTGGGGGAGTCCGATCTGTTGATCCTGCTCCTCTCCCCCGGCGCGTTGCGGGCGTTCGGCACGCCCCCTCCCGGCATGTCCGCCCCGGAGTTCTCCCAATTCCTCGAGCGAACCCACGCGCGCGGCGCCTCCGGCCGGGAGGTGGGGCTGCTGGCTCGCGTGCTCGGGGGACCGGGAGTGGGGGGAAGCCTGTTTTCCCCGTCCGTTCGCGCCGATGTGGAGACCCTCGTGGTCGAGCGCGGAGACGGCGCCGCGTTCGTCGGGGGCGGTCCCACCGTCGCGCTC
>JBAUAJ010000076.1:0-3812 GCA_049675585.1 Thermoplasmata archaeon | reverse complement strand
GCAATAGATGCGGTGCGCATTAAGAACGATGCGGCAAACAACAAAGCCGCCCGAGCGGGCGGCCTGTTTTAAATCAGAAACTTGTTAAGGCATAACCCCAGCCGGATGCTGCGGCGCCGGCCCCGCGGTCGTAGCGGCAGCCGCTTCATTCAAAATCCGGTGGTGGATGGTGAACAGCGCAAGTTCCAGCCGGTCTGAGACCCCGATCTTGTCGTACACATTGCGCAGATAATTCTTGATGACCTGTTCGGTGGTGCCCAGCTGCGAAGCGATCTCTTTATTCTTGTAGCCCTGCACGATCAGCGCCACGATGCGCAGTTCTTTGGCCGTGAGCCGGTCGCGCACGCGCAATCCAACCATATCGTTTTCGGTGAGTTCGCTGGGCACGGCAACATCCTGCACCCAGGTTTCGCCGCGCGCGACCTTGCGCACGCAGTCGACCAGCGCCGCGCTGGTCACGTTGCGATAGACCACTCCGTGGGCCCCGTTCGACATCTGGCGCTGCGCGCTCTCGCCCGTATCGGCCAGCACAATCACGCGGGTCTTTGCTTTGGTTGCCGCCGCCACAATCGCGGCAAAATCATTGTGGAATCCCGCCGCCACCACCAGCACCGCGGCCCTGAACTTGTCCAGCGCCATGAACATCTGTTCAGGCGTCTGTGCCTGGGCCACAATGCGCATTTCATCTTCCACGGCGAGCACTTTGGCGATGCCCGCCCGGAAGATCGCCTGGTTATCGGCCAGAATCAGTTTGAGCATTTGTCAGCGCTCCCAGAAAATTCCGCTTCAAGAAAACTGCATCGAGCAAACCGCTTCGAGCAAACCGCTTCGAGCAAACCGCTTCGAGCAAACCGCATTCCGCAACCTAGGAGTTCCTAACGAACTCGTAAGAGTCGATCACGCAGGCAACGCCGCGGCCCTCGCCGCCTTCGCCGGTTTCGTCAGCGCGTACCACCCGCCCCTTGCACTGGATGGTCACGTTCTCCTGGCCGCCCGTCATCTCGGGCGGCAGAGTGATTTCAAATTCCACGGGCGAACCGATCTCCATCGACGCATCGGCCTTGATGTACACTCCGGCCGCGCTGAGATTTCCGGTTACTCCCTTGGAGTCGCCGCCGGTTTCGCCCTTATGAATCTTGATCGGCAGTTCCAGCGGAAACCGTTTTCCAGTCCGTGCTTCTTCGCCCACGGAGCCTCCTCTATGCTGGCCTGATCTCGGTCTCTCGTTTGCCAATGAGGCCATCGTCGTCAAACCACGCCCGGAGCGGGCAAAAAGCCCGCATCGGTGCTTAGGGGCGGTTATATCACGGATGGTTACTCATGTAAAAGCCTGATAACCCGTTAGTTACCGGTAGCAACTAGATTCCCCCCGTCAGATATGCCGTCTCTCAGCGGTTTCGGCGGAACAGGAACAACGTGCCAACCTCGCCTTTGTAGGGATCGGCAATAGGGCGGGCCGACACCAACTGCGGCGCGAGCCTGATCTTCGCGGCAATGTCGACATATGCCGGATCAGCCGCCGATCCCCACACAGCCACGGCGTCTGCCTTCGCCGCGAGCGCTTGATCGGCGAGTGTGTCCGCGCCGGCATCGGCCGGGAGCGCGGCGTTCCCGCCCACCAGACGCCACCCCGCCAGATACGCGACATAAGGGCCCATTTCGAATCCCACACCATGTTCTGGGTATGGGCCGTCTCCTATACTCACCAGCGTTCCCGTCTGCTCGGCGTTCCGAAGCACACTTGCCGCCTGGTAGCAACTCGCCTCGAAGTCCCGGTCCACTGTGCGAAAAGGAGAAGCCCAATACACCGCAAAGAAGACTACGCTCCCAGCCAACAGCCCGAGTCCTGCCTTTTGCAACCCAGCGGATACACGAGGCGCGCCGGCTGTCACGTCAGCGGGCAACACCAACGGACAACTGATCGCGATCAGGACCGGCGCGATCGGAATCACATAGCGCCCATCGAAGACCAGCATGCAGTACGCCACAATCAGCGCAAGTGAGCTAAGGCATGCAATCAGTGCAAACGCGGTCTCGGCGGCATGGCGGCGATCTCGAATCAGCAATAAGAGCATGACCGCAAGAGCCAAAATTCCGGCGGGAGTCAGCAGAATCGAAGTCTGCTTCAGTGCCGACGGGAGATTCTGAATTTCGGTTTCCATGATCATGATCAGCAGGGCGCTGCGCTGGAGGTGAAAGCTTTGCAGACTTGACCATGGCTCGTCGACCATGTAGTTGTCATAGAGCGAAGGAACTTCCACAAACGCCAGATCGTCTCCGCGCGGGTGGTGGCTCAGGTGGCGACGCCAGTTGATGATCAGATTTCCGCGCAGTTGGTATCCGGTCGTAAAGACGCCATACTTGGTGCGCAGAGCCATTCCCCAACCGAACCACACGATGCCCGGGAACAGAAATGCCAGCAACAGAGAGCTGACCAGGCGGCGAGGCGACCGCGGATTTTGCCATAGCACCGCGATTGCGCTCGAGATTGAAAGCCACGGCATGGCGATGGCTTTGGCCAAAAACGCAAGCGCATGCGCCGCCCCTGCGCGAGCCCACGATCCCGGCTCATTGCGCCGCAGGGCGTCCAACAGTAGGCTGAAATAGAGAAGGACGCAGACCGTAAGCACGAAATCCGCCAGAATGGATCCCACCGCCGTGGCAACCAGTGCTCGCCCGACGGAAAACCAGAACACTGCCAATGCCGCCGCCGCCTTTGAGCGCCACAACTTGAGCGTCAGGTGATACAAGAATGGCAAGCACAGCAGAAAGCTGGCGATCGTCACCAATCTTCCCAAAAGAGTGAAGTTCCGGCTGAACACCGCGCTGAGCGCGATGATCCAGGAGGTTAAGGGACTCCAGTATCCGTGCAGCGATAGCTTAACGTTTCCGTCGACCAGGTGGCGAGCCAAACCCACATACGCAATGCCGTCTTCTGTGATGTTATGGGCGCGAAAGCGCCAGAACCATGCGATCTGCAGCAGGCAGTTAAGGGCCGTTGCCGCCAGCAGGCACGTACACCACATTCTTTCCTTGTGAGAGTTATGGGGATTTGAGTTCGGCTCTGGAAGGCTCATCGGATGGGGGTGATCGCGCGCCCTCCAGTCTAGCATCGCGGCAAACGGCACTCTCCCAGGCGATCAGCCGGGCTCGACAATCGGAGAGCGGATCGCCCGTGCTACTGTTGAATGAGTGATTTTTCCGCAAAGACTTCTTGGCAATGGCAAAGATTTCTTCACAGAGACAGAGCAAGAAGGGAGTTTCTCGTATGCCGCATGCCCTGCACAAAAACGTCAGGCCCAGGGCCGGACACTTCCGCGACTCCGTTGTGACGATTGTGTCGCTCACGGTTTTTGCTGTCGCAACCGGGCTTGCCGCGGCTCAAACAGCTAGCCCAACGCCCTCGGCCAAGCAGCCGGCCCAGCAAGCGGAAAGCGGCACGCCCGGCTCGAACGAGGAAGCCAAGCCTTCCGAACCTCCCAGCGCCCTGCTCCAGCTCAACAGCGATCTGCAAAGCCTGGCGGCGAGAGTGTCTCCGGCGGTGGTGCAGATTCTGGTCACCGGATATGGGCCGCTGCGCGACGAAGATCGATCGAACACCGCGCTCATCGTTCGTCAGCACGCGGTCGGCTCGGGCGTGATCGTCGATTCCAACGGCTATATCATGACGAACGCCCACGTCGTCGAAGGTGCTCAACGGATTCGCGTCGCCTTGCCATTGCCCATGGGCGATTCAGGAGACGTGCCGATCGGCAAGCGCCGCATTCTCGAAGCGCGCCTGCTGGGTGAGCACAAGGAAACCGATCTCGCCC
>JBAUAJ010000075.1:0-6688 GCA_049675585.1 Thermoplasmata archaeon | reverse complement strand
GGTTCGGCGTATCCGAGCCGCTCCGGCGGCATCTCGTGACGTGCGCCGTCGCGTCGTCCGACGACGAACCCGAGCACGATCGCGATCACCGTGAGGGTGACGATCGTGCCGACGATGATGAACACGGCGAGCCCGGGTCCCAGGTTCGACGCGGCGATCGTGAGGTTCGCGGGGAGCGCCACGCCGAACGAGATGTACCCGTACATGTTCTTCGCGAAGTGGCCGGGCTGCGTGCAGAGGAACATGTACCATCCCGAGGTCGAGACGTTGAGCGTTCCCTTGTGCAGTCCGGTGCCTCCCTGCAGGTTGAACAGCGGCGCTCCGCACTTCGAGCCGTTGATCCACGGGGTGACGTCGTCGGTCCCGACCGGGATCGATCGCCCTTCGCACCCGAGGATCGTGAACGTGTGGACGGTGTCGGAGGCGTCGCCGTTGGTGAAATCGACGGTGATCGTCGTGCTCAGCGGAAGGTCGCTGACCTCGTCGGGGGTGAAGCTGAACGTGTCCGTGGCGGTGACCGCGAGCGTCGACGTCGGATCGACCTCGACGTTCGCTGCCCCGGCGACGCGGGTAGCGTAATTGCCCACGACGCCGACGAACAGGAGCGCCGCCACGATCGCGACCGCGAACGCCGCCCGCCCCGATCGCCTCACTCGGATTCGGCCCGTAGCTCCTCCCCGCGGCCCACCCCACCACGGGTGCGGTTCAAACACCCTCCGTACGAACCGACGGCGACGCAGGCGTCTCCGGTGGCCCCTCCTGCCGTACGAACGGCGGGGATATGTACCACGGCGGAAGAGGAGAATCCGTGGAGGATCCGACGCCGCGCGCCCCGTCGCGGAGCGTCGTCGTCGCCGCGCTCGCCCTCCTCGCCCCGTCGGTCGCGGGGGAGACGAATCTCCAGCTGACCCAACCGCTGCTCTGGGCGCTGATCGCGATCAGCAGCGCGGGAGCGATCGTGACGTTCTCCTTCCTGGTGTACGCGCTCTGGCGGTTCCGCGATCCGACGGCGCGGAGGCGGCGGTATGGTTAACCGGCTCGAGGTCGCGTGGACCCTGACCGTCGTCGTGCTGATCGCGGGCGTCACCGTCTACTCGACCGTCCTCCTCTACAAGCTCGACGCATTGCCCTCCGATCCGGGGGAGTACGTGCAGGTGATCGGACACCAGTGGTACTGGGAGTTCTGCTACTCCAACACCACCAAGCCCTACCACCCGTGTTTCAATTCGACGTACGATCCCACGACAGGGAACGTCAGCGGCGGGGCATTGTGGGCTACGCCCGGCGAGGTCGTCCAGCTCAATATCACGGGATACGACGTGATCCACTCGCTCAACATCCCGCAGCTTGGGATCCGCATCGACGCGATCCCGGATCGGGTGAACCGGATCGCGTTCACCGTCCCGAACGTCGCGGTCGGGAGTCGCTACCTGATCCAGTGCACGGAGTTCTGCGGGACGTTCCACGGAACGATGCGCTCCGCGCTCGTCGTCGTGTAGGTCGAGAACCGTCGCCCCCGACCTCGCGTTTCCGTCGGTCAGTGGCTGCCGTGCGACGGCGGCGGGGTGCGGGCGAAACGCCCGCTGAAGCCGGCCACGACCACGATCAGGCCCCCGATGCCGAGCAGGATCGCCGAGCCCGCGAGCACCCAGGTCTCCACGATCGCAGTGCTCGGCGGGGCGACCGGCGGGGGCACCGGTACCCCGGCGTAGAGGTACCCGAACATTCCGTTCTGGAAGTGGCCCGAGACCGTGCAGACGTACTCGTACACGCCCGGCGCGAGCACCGTGAAATTCGCCCAGGCGGATTTCGAGCCGGTGGTCGGGATCGAGATGTTCGAGAGCGGTGCGTTCGCCTTGAAGTAGCCGACCGAGGAGAGCGTCACGTTCGTCTGCGGAGCGACCGTGAACGTATGGGCGAGCACCCCCAGGTTGTGCACGTCGATGGCGACGTTCGCGGGGAAGTGCGCCGGCTGGGCGGAGAGTATCGCCGGTACGAACTGGAAGGCGTCGGTCGTGTTCTCCGAGAGCACGAGCCCCGGAGTGCTGGACGTGATGTTCAGGAATCCCCACATCCCGGACTGGAACTGGTACGGCACCTGGGAAACGAACTCGAACGAATCGAAGCCGTCGGTCGCCGGGATGGAGAAGTTCGCCCACGCCGCCCCCCCGGCCGGCACCGAGACGTTCACGATCGGGGGATGGGCGACGAAGGAGGCGTTCAGGGCGGCCGGGCTCCACGAGCGATTCAATCGGACCCCGCTCTGGTTGGAGAGCGTGAAACTGTGGGCGAGGTGTCCCGTGTTGTTGAGGTGGACCGCGACGGTCGACCCGGGAGCCGCCGAGATCGCCCGCGGAACGAACGCCGGGGCATCCGTGAGATTGAGGTAGACGGTCTCGCTCGAGGCGACCGTATGCGCGTACCCCACCTCCGGAGCGACCGAGAGGAACGGGACCGCTCGCGCGCCCCCCGCGGCGGCCAACACCGCGAGGACGAGCCCGGCCGAGAGCCACGGAGCCGCGCGACGGAGACCCCACCCCGACCGACTTCCCGGCGTCTCTCTCACCACTCCCCGAGAGCCGGACGACCGTCGCTCCGTTGATATCGCCGCCGTACGAATTGGGCGGGTGGCCCCCGCCCTAGCGTGCGGAGATCGGCAGCTCGGCGGTCGACACATCGCGCGAGCCTCGGGAGATCTCGGCCGGACCGGCGTCGACCCGTCCGGGGACACCGACCGGGAGCACGGCAGGTGCCGGCCCCCGGTAGCACCGCCGAACGAGGTAGCTGACCTCTCCGAGCATGCCGGCGACCATCACGCACCCGAAGGCGATCCGCGACGCGTCCTGGCCCCCGTCGGCGACGAGCCCGAGCGCCGCGATCGCCATGGCGAGGAACAATGCGCTCAAGGCGAGCAGGAACCCGAGCTCCTCGGGGGAGGCGCGGTGCGAGAGGAGCACCCGGGCGACGAACAGGAAGAGAGCTCCCATCACCACGGCCGTGGCCAGACCTCCGACCAACGGCGCCGCGGTCACCCACGGAGCGAACGCGCTTGCGACGGCGAGCGCGACCGACCCGTACCGCTCGAGGGGGGTGAGCGGCGCCCAGGAGAGCAGCGCGCCCATCACCACGGCCATCGACCAGTACAACCAGATCGACGAGAGTCCGAGGCCGAACGCAACGCCGAGCGGAAGCGGGCCGTTCGTCCCGGCGTACGCGAACAGTAGGCCCATCAGCACCTCCGAGCCGGTCGTGGCCACGGCGAGGACGACCGGCCAGGTCCATCCCCTCGGAGAGATCGTCCGGTCCTCGAACAGGATCTGGGAGACGAACCAGAAACCCGCCGGGAACATCATCATGAAGTTGAACGCGAGCAGCACCCACGTCCACGCGGTCGTGCCGTTCGGGTCGAGAAAGACATCGAGCAGCGCGAGGAGGAGCACGCTCCCACCGAAGAGGACCGAGAGACCCAGCACCATCTGGGTGAGGAGCGGGGGAGCGCGACGGCGCGGAAGGATCTGGAGGAGGACGAACACCGTCACCGCGACCATCGCTATCGCGACGGTGGCGAACGGAAGCAGCGCCGCGTCGATGCCCACGACGGGGAATGGAATATGCATGCGCCGAGCGCTCCGACCTCGGGGCGTTTGATATCAACCGAGTACCCACCCGACCGGGAGGCTCCTTCGCGTCAGCTCGCGATCGCGGGCGCGATCGAACGGACCATGTGCGGTCCCCGTTCCACGTAGCCTCGGTGGCGATAGTACTCCCGGGTGCCGACCGCGCTCATCACGTAGATCTCGTCGAACCCTCGGGATCGGGCCTCCTCTTCCGCCGCGACGAGCAGCCGCCGGCCGAACCCGCGGTGCTGGAAGTCCGCGGGACCGCGGGCGGCGGCCCCGACCGCGATCTCGTGGCCGAGCACCTTCAGTTCCCGGATCACGGGAGCGTCGAGGGCTCCGTCGGTCGTCGCCGACGGGAATCGCAGGCGCAGGTAACCGGCGACCGTATCGCTTACCGGCTCTTCGTAGGCGAAGAACAGCTCCGTGCCGTCCCCCGCGGCGAACTCGGTGCGGGTCAGGGCGAACGCTTCGGGGGGCGGGGTCGGCCCGCGACCGACCTCCCGGCAGCGGAGGCACCGACATCGACCCCCGTCCGCCGCCAGCCGCGCGAGGGCGAGCTGCCGCAGGTTGCTCGCCCGGACCCCGGCCGCGATCAGCCGCGCCGGAATGTCCCGCTGGATGCGGTGGATCCGAACCCATGGGGGCAACTCGCGCTTCATCGATGCGAGCAGATCGGCCGCGCGGTCCACCTCGTACGGAACGTATCGGCCGCGGGTCCAGTCGTCGTAGAGCGGAGTTCCGGGGAGGACCAGGGTCGGGTAGATCTTGAGGAAATCCGGCCGGTACTGGGGTTCGGCGAACAGTCGCCGGAAGTCCGCGAGGTCGGTGGCTGGGTCCATTCCGGGAAGACCGAGCATGAGGTGGTAGCCGACCTTCAGTCCCCGGTCCCGGGCCTCCCGCGTCGCCCGCGCGACGTCGTCGGTACCGTGCGCCCGCCCCACGGCGCGGAGGACGTCGTCGTGGAGGCACTCGACGCCGATCTCGATCCGGGTCACACCGGCCGAAAGAAGGAACGGCAACACTCGGCCGTCGCACCAGTCCGGTCGGGTTTCGACCGTCAGCCCGACGACGCGGTGTTTCCCGGAGGCATTGAGGGTCTGCGCCTCCGCGAGCGACCCGGCGGGAGCCCCGTTGAGCCCGTCGTAGATGCCGCGGAAGATCTCCTCCTGGTAGCCCCGGGGACGGGCGGGGAAGGTTCCGCCCATGACGATCACCTCGACCTTGGACGTCGGGTGGCCGATCGCCTCGAGGGTCTCGATCCGATGCTGGGCGATCGCCCCTGCATCCCAGCGGAACTGGGCGCCGCGCAGCGCCGACGGTTCTTCTCCGGTGTAGCTTTGCGGGCTGCCGTTGTCGACCCCGCCAGGACAGTAGGTGCAGCGCCCGTGCGGGCAGCGGGCCGGGGCGGTCATGACGGCCACGATCGCGACGCCCGAGAGGGTGCGGGACGGCTTGCGCAGCACCGCGCCCGCGAGGCGCGCCCGCTCCTCGGCGGGCCGGCCGGCGACCCAATCGACGTTCGACGGGAGCGCTCCGCCGGGCACGCGATGGGCGTCCCGCAGCTTCTCCCGGTGGAGCTCCTCGGGGGTCGGTGGCGCCCCTATCGGTTGAGCCACGGGCGCGACTCCCCGGTGATCAGGTACGGTGCCTTCTGGAGCTCGGGGACCGACCGAGCCCCCGTCAGGAACATGGCGACCTTGAGCTCGTGGACGAGCGTCTCGAGCTCTCGCTTCGTCTCCTCGAAACCCGTGGACGCGGCCCGCAACAGTCCGCCCGCGATCCCGGCGGCGGTCGCGCCGAGGGCGATCGCGCGCGCGACGTCGAGCCCGGAACGGACCCCACCGCTCGCGATCACGGGGAGGCCGAGCGGAGCGACCTCGAGCACCGACACCGGGGACGGGATCCCCCAGTCCCAGAATGTCTTTCCGACGCGGGCCTCCCGCTCCGCGCCCCGGTCGATGGCGCGGTAGTACTCCACGGCGGCGAACGACGTGCCCCCGGTGCCGCTGACGTCGAACGCCCGGACCCCGCGATCCCGCAACGCCTCGCCCACGGAGCGAGAGAGCCCGGCACCGGTCTCCTTGACGAGGACGGGAAACTGCTTCGCGAGCTCGCCGATCTTCGCGAGGCACCCCTTCGCCCGCCGGTCCCCTTCGGGCTGCACCATCTCCTGAAGGAAGTTGAGATGGATCGCGAGGGCGTCGGCATGGATCAGCTCCATCGCCTTGCGCGCTTCCGCCACCCCGACGACCGGGTCGCCCGGCTTCTGGGGGATCAGCTGCGGGGCCCCGATGTTCGCGAGCTTGAGCGGGACCGCGTGACGCGCCACGCAGGCGTAGCTTTCGGGGTACTGGCCCTTCACGACCGCGGCCCGCTCGCTCCCCACGCCCATCGCGACCCCGACCTCGGCCGCGGCGCGGGCGAGGTTCTCGTTGATCTTCGCCGCGTCCGGAAACCCGCCGGTCATCCCGGTGATCAGGATCGGTGCCTTCAGGGAGTGGCCGAGCAGCGACGTCGACGGGTCGATCTCCTCAAAATCGATCTCGGGGATCGCCCGATGCACCAGCTGGACGTCGTTCCAGTATCGGTAGCGGCCCTCGACGTCCCGACCCAGCACGACCTTGACGTGTTCCGCCTTGCGATGGCTCAGGTCGAGCCCTTCGCGGTCGACGGACTTACCCGGGCCGCGCGTGCGCCCAGCTTCCGTAGACCGCCTCCCCGCGAATCGCCCGCGCGATCGCTCCATCCGTGAGTCCACTAATAAGAACTGCGTCCACGCCGGCGCGCGCGATGCGCCGCATCGCGGCCGCCTTGGCGCCCACGCCGCCGGTGACGTCGACCCCGGCCCCCGTACCGGGCAGCCCCGCGACGACGTCGTCCGTGATCTCCTCGACCACGGTGCGATGACTGCCCGGACGGCCCTCGAGGATGCCGAGCACGTCGGTCGCGAAGACGACCCGCGACGGGCGGAGAAGCGGCACCAGCGCTTCGGCGATCGCGTCGGCGCTCAGGATGGAAAAGCCCCACTCGTCGTCGGGGACCACGTCCCCAAACGACACGGGCAGCAC
>JBAUAJ010000074.1:0-62037 GCA_049675585.1 Thermoplasmata archaeon | reverse complement strand
GGCGCGCGCCGCGTTTCCCATCATGAACGTGACTCGGCTCGAGTACGACCCGAGGTCGATCGGGCTCACGTCGGAGTCGACCCGCTGCACGTGGACCCGGTCGAGCGCGACGCCGAGCACCTCCGCGACGATCATCGCGAGCAGGGTGTTCGACCCCTGTCCGATATCCGCCTGCATCGAGTGCACCGCGATGCCGCCGTCCATGTCGACCTTCAGGTGGACGGTCGACTGGGGCATTTTGGGCGTGAAGTGGATCGGGCTGTTCGAGCCGGAGATGTAGAACCCGCAGCCGAGGCCGACGCCGCGGCCGAACGGAAGTTTCCGGAATTTCGTCTCCCAGCCGCTCTTGTCGCGGGACACGGCGAGGCACTTCTCGAACGACGTCGACGTGATCTCGAAGTCGTTCACGGTCATCGAGTTCGGGGGCAGCGCGTTGCGGTGGCGCAGCTCGAACGGATCGATCTTCAGCTCCTCCGCGAGCCGGTCGAGCCCGACCTCGATCGAGTACCGAATGTTCGTTCCCCCGTGGGCCCGCATCGCGCCCGACGGCGGTTTGGTGGTGTAGACGCGCCGGCCGCGATAGCGGAAGTTCGGCACCCGATAGGGTCCCATCGCCAGCACGCCGTTGTAGTACGTGGTGACGGTCCCGAACGAGCTCCAGGCCCCACCATCGATCACGGCGTCGATGTCGTAGGCGAGCAGTCGACCGGTCGCATCGGCCGCGATCCGCACATCGTTCTGGGTCGGATGCCGGCCGTGATTCGTGTAGAAGACATCCTCCCGGTCGACCAGGATCTTCACCGGGCGCCCGGTCTCGATCGAGAGCGCCGCGCAGACGATCTCGTGCGGGAGCGGGTCGGACTTCCCCCCGAACCCTCCTCCGACCTCGGGCTTGATGACGCGGATCCGATGCATCGGGATCCCGAGAACCTCCGAGAGCGAACGGTGGAGGTAGTGCGGGACTTGCGTCGCGCTCCAGACCGTGAGGCGTCCGTCCGGCGTCGCCTCCGCGATCGTGACGAGCGGCTCCGTGAACGCATGCGTCACTCCGGCGAACGTCCCGCGCACCCGGACGCTGTGGGCCGCGCGGGCGAACGCCGCGTCGACGTCCCCGAAGTGCTGCACCACCTCCTTCTGGATGTTCGTTCCCTGGAGACTTCGGGCGTGGATCGGATCGGCGACCCGCGAGAGCCCGGTCTGCGGGTCGGGGTAGTCGGTCAGCGGCTCGACGTCGAACCGGATCGCGGCGAGCGCCTCTTCAGCGGTCCGTTCATCGCGGGCGGCGACGGCCGCGACGATATCCCCGATGTAGCGGCTTTTGTCGACTGCGATCGCGGTCTCGTCGTGCGTGATCGGCAGTACCCCGAACGGGATCGGGTACTTCTCGCCGGTCAGGACGGCATACACCCCGGGCATCGCGCGGGCCGCCGTGGTGTCGATCGACTTGAACCGGGCGTGCGGCCAAGGACTCCGCAGGAGCCGGCCGACGAGCTGGCCGGAACGGTTGATGTCGTCAGTGTACTCCGCCCGTCCCGTGACCTTGAGCGGCCCTTCGACGTACGGCACCCGGGTGCCGATCAGCCGGTACGGGCGCTCGGGAGCAGAGGCCATCAGGCCGGCTCCCGGGACGCCGCTTCGATCGCGTCCACGATCTTGATGTACCCCGTGCATCGACAGAGATTGCCGGAGATCGCGCGCTCGATCTCGGCGCGCGTCGGGTGCGGGTGCTCCTCGAGGAACGCCGTCGCGGTGATCACGAACCCCGGGGTGCAGAACCCGCACTGGGTCGCCCCGAGCTCCACGAACGCGCGCTGGAGGCGCGAGAGCCCTTGCGCAGGGGAGACCCCTTCGATCGTCGTCACGTCGCGGCCCTCCACGAGCCGGGCGAGCGTCAGGCAGCTGAGCGTCGGTCGGCCGTCGACGAGCACGGTGCAGCAGCCGCACGTTCCGAGATCGCATCCGCGCTTCGTACCGGTGAGACGAAGGTCGTCCCGCAACAGATCGAGCAGGATCCGGGGGGCGTCGCACGGGGCCGCGACCGGTTGGCCGTTCAGGCGGAACTTAACGGAGTCGGCGGCCGACATCGGTGCTTGCGGAGGTCGCCGGGGCAGCACGCTCGGAAGTACGTAAGCTCGGGGGGTGGAGTTCTTGCACGATCTCGGCGACGATGCTCACCGCGATCTCGGCCGGGCTCTCCGCGCCGATCTTGAGTCCGACCGGCGAGCGCACTCGGGCGAGGGCGGCTCGCGAGACCCCGCGCTCCCGCAGCCGAGCGTAGAGGTGCTCCCGCTTCGACGCGCTGGCGATCAGGCCGATCGTGTTCGGGAACCGGCCGATCGCTTCGCCCAGCACCTCGAGGTCACGGAGCGCGTCATATCCAAGGAGGAGTAGGTGAGTGAACTGCGCGGGGTCGAACGTGTCGAAGACGTGGCCGGGAGCGACCACTTCCCGCCGATCCGCGTCGGGGAACAACGCGGGTTCGACGAACTCCGGCCGGTCGTCCACCACAGAGTAGTCGATCTCGAGAGGGGGTAGGAGCCGCGCCACGGCTTGCGCGACATGCCCGCCGCCCCACAGGAGCAGGTTGGGCCGGGCGGGAACGAATTCGAGCGCGATATCGACCGACCCGCCGCACAGGCTCGCCAGGCCGCCGGTTTTCCACGCCGCGAGGTCGAAGTGGGCGAGCTCGCCGGCGCGTCGCTCGATCGCCCGCGCGGCGAGCTGCTTCACCTCCTCCTCCAGCGACGCACCCCCGACCGTACCTACGGTCGTCCCATCGGCGCGCACGATCATCGTGGCGCCGAGCTTCCCCGGGACGCTTCCCGCGGTGCGCACGACGGTCGCCTTGACGAACGGCTGGTGCCGTTCGATGAGGCGAAGCGCTTCTCGCGCGGTTCGTCGGTCCACTACGCCCCCCCGCGCTGCCGCCACTCGTCGAGCGCGGCGCGGAACTCCTCGGGCGTGTCGACGTTCGCGAGCACGCCGGGGTCGTCGACCCGGACCCGCCGAACCTGAGGCCCGAATTCGGGGATGAGCGATCGGATCGGGGCATCCGTTCGGAGCGCCAGGAGATCCGGTCGAACGAGCGATCGCCACAGAACCGGGTGACCCCCCCGCTCCTCCGAGTCCGGAATGAACCAGATCGCGAGCGGATCCTCGTGCATCGCCGCCAGCAGCGAATCGATCGTCCGGGAGGCGACGAACGGATGATCGACCGGCCAGAACAGTATGTCTCGATCGTCCGGGATCGCCTCGAGTCCCGCTTGCATCGACGCCGTCCGCCCCTCCCGCCAGTTCTCGGCGTTCACGACCGTCACGGGAAGGTCCCGCAGGGCGTGGGCGATCGGCCCGTGGTGCGCCCCCGCGACGACGACGACCGGGTCGAAGGAGCGGTCGAGGCAGCGGCCCGCGATCTGGTGCACTACGGGTTCTCCGTCGATCTCGACCAGCGCCTTGGGGAATCCGCCGAATCGGGTCGATTCCCCCCCGCTGAGAATGAGCGCTGCGGTGGTCATCGTGATTCGGCTCGGTCCGGCACCATCGGACACTAGGGGGAGCGGAATACAAAAGTCAGCGCGGCGCGACGGCCGCGCGGTCGGTCCCACCCTCAGGAAGAGGCCCCGGACGCTGATTCTTTAAATACACGGTCCGAGTGGGCGCCCTCTCGATGGTGCATCCGAACGACGTCCCGACCTCCGCCCTGCTCGAGAAGCTGGCGGTCGAGCTGAAGGCCCGGGGAGCGGTGACGCCCCCGCCGTGGGCGGAGTTCGTCAAAACCGGAGTGCACAAGGAGCGCGCGCCGATGCATCCGGACTGGTGGTACATGCGCAGCGCCTCGGTGCTTCGGAAGATCTACCTCAAGGGGTACATCGGGGTCGAGCGCCTGAGCGCCGAGTACGGCGGCAAGCGCGACCGCGGAAGCGCCCCGTACCACGCGCGCACGGGCTCTCGATCGATCCTGCGCGAGATCCTCCAGCAGCTCGAAAAGTCGGGACTCGTACAACCGTACAAGACCTTGGGCCGACGGGTCAGCGCGTCGGGGCAGAAGCTCCTCGACACGGTGAGCCGCGATCTCCTCCGAACCCTGGCCGCGGAGCGGCCCGTTCTCGCCAAGTACCTCTAACGCGTGAGGGAGACAGGACGGTGAGGTCGAATGGCGTACGGCGACGACCCCGAGCTCGCCGAGCTGCGCCGCCGTCGGATGCAACAGATCCAGGAGATGCAGACCGGCGACTCGGCGAACGCGCAGGCGTACGCCGCGCAGGAAGCCGAGCGGCAACGTCGCGACTCCGAACGCGCGGAAGTGCTGCGTCGCATCCTCACGCCGGACGCGCGCGAGCGCCTCGGTCGTATCCGTCTCGCGAAACCGGACGTCGCGAATGCCGTCGAGCAGCAGCTGCTCGCGCTCGCGGCCAGCGGGCGCATCCAGCGGCCGATCGACGATCCCACCCTGCGCGCGCTGCTCGAGCGGATCGCTCCGGATCGGCGCGACATTCGGATCACTCGCCGGTGAGGGAGAACGATGGCGAATCGTAGGAAGAGCCTCGCGCGGAAGGTCCGGCTGTTCCGGATCGTCAAGCGCAACCGACGCGTTCCGGCGTGGGTGATGCAGCGGACGAACCGCACCGTGACCCGCCACCCGAAGCGCCACACGTGGAAGCGCGGCCACCTGCACAAGTAATCCGGTGCTGAGGACGAAGGAGGATTCGATCGATGTCTCCGGACGCACCCGCGGGTCGGCGCGAAGAGCTGGAGCGGGAGTACGTCATTCCGCTACGCGCGAGCCGTCATCAGCCGTCGAGCCGCCGTCGCTCGGGCCATGCCCTCCTGACGGTCCGACGATTCATCGTGCGCCACATGAAGGGGAAGACCGAGGACGTTTGGATCGACCCGCGCTTGAACGAGCACATCTGGGAGCGGGGGATCCAGCACATCCCGAGCTACGTGCACGTGAAAGCGATTCGTTTCGAGGACGGCCTCATCGAGGTCGACCTGCTCGAGGCCGAATAGGCCTCGGGGGAAGTGCCGTCGCGTGCCGGTCGGTCGCACGCTGTTTGCGGGCAGCCCCTATCTCGGCGTCTTCGTACGCGCGGGCGATCGCGCGGTGGTGGTGCCCCCGTCCACCCCCGGTGCGCTCGAGCGCGAGCTGACCCGGGTGCTCGGCGTCCCGCCGATCCGGACGACCGTCTGCGACTCGGAGGTCGTCGGCGCGCTGATCACCGGCAATTCGAAAGGGTTCATCGTCGGGGACGCGCTCGATCTGCTCGAGCGTCGCGCCCTCGAGTCGATCGGCCCCGTGACCGTCGTGGCGGACCGACGCAACGCGACGGGGAACAACGTCCTGGCGAACGACTTCGGAGCGCTCGTGCATCCCGAGTTCACCGACTCCGCCATCTCGGCGGTCGCTGCGGCGCTCGGGGTGGAGACTGCGCGCGGGACCGTCGCCGGCCTCGGGACCGTCGGCATGGCCGGGATCGCGACCAACAAAGGGGTCGTCCTCCATCCGAAGGCGACCGATCGCGAGGCGGCGCTCGCGGAGAAGGTGCTTCGGGTGCCGGTGCACCGATCGAGCGCGAACTTCGGAGTCCCGGTCGTCGGCGCCTGCGTGGTCGCCAACTCCCGGGGACTGGTGGTCGGACGTCCGACGACCCCGGTGGAGATCGTCCACCTGCAGGAAGGGCTCTCGCTGTTCGAATAGAGCGCGCAGGCAAACAGTCGGAACGCGCCCCCCTCGGGGAAAGGATCGAATGGCCCGCGGGAGGGCCGGGATTCTAGGTGCCACGCTTGCGCTTTGTGTAGCGCACCGCGTAGCCCGCGATCCGGTTCGCGAGCTTCTTGTGCACGACGGTGTACTTCCCGTCGGGCTGGACTTTACCCAGGTCGGTGAGCTCGAGCACCTTCTGCTTGTTGTGGGCAAAATCCCCGCCGAAGTCGTTCGGATAGTGGCGGATCAGCTCGATCGCGACCCGCTTGATGTACGTCTGGCGGATACTGCCCATGTGGGCGGGCGGACCCAGGTTCGGTTTATAACCATTGGGGCGAACCGCCCGGCGTCTCGCCGACCGAGGGCCACGAGCACCTTCTCCGCCGAGCGAACGCCGCCCGGAGTGCTCCCGAGGGCGGGTCGCGTTCGACGGAAGCCAGAAATACCCACTCCGAGGTAAATACGCGCGTGCAGCGCGGTGGGCTCGCCCGGGCCGGTGCCTGGGACTGACCAACAAGGGTCGGGGACTTTGGGCGTACCGCAATCGGCCGTTCAGGAAGCTACCTCCGCACCGCAGGAGCTCAAGCTCCGCGAGCGCAACGTCCTGCTGCTCGACCTTTCGAAGAGCATGCTCGCCCCGCTCCCCGATGCCCAGGGGAATCCGACCGCCCGCCAGAAGATCGAGGTGGCGCGGACGGCGGTCTTCCGCATTCTCCAGGACGCGGCGACCTCCGGCACCCCGTTCGGTCTGGTGACATTCACGGAGACGGTCCGGGTGCCGGTCCCTCTAGGGGAGATCCATCGGGAGAATCTCCCGTACATCGAGAACCTGCTCGCGCTGCTCCAGCCGAGCGGGCGCTCGGCCGTCTGGGACGCGATCGCGGTCGGAGCCGACCTGCTCCGGGTCGGTACCCAGGGGGTGCGCGGCAACATCGTGCTCGTCACCGACGGATGGGACAACGCCTCCGGCCGGTTCGGCGTTCGGTCGGATCCGGCCGTGGGCCTGAAGGGCGGTCTCACCGACCTCGTTCCGTACATCCTTCCGGCGAATTCGGAGCTGAGCCTGCGGATCGTCGGGATCGGCAGCGGAATCGAGCGCGACCGAGGGGTCGACGCGGGCAGCATGAACGGCCTGCTCGACCAGTTGCGGGGCCGCGCCCAGGACCTCGGTCTCGCGGGCGCCTTCGGCTTTCAAGAGGTGACCACCGGCACCCAACTGTTCGCCCAGATGGTGCAGGCGTTCCTCGACGTGGGGTACGACGACGACCGCCCGCTCGAGGAGATGCATCCCGAAGAGCTGGCGCAGCACGCGGCCAGCGCGGCCCGCGCCCTGAAGGAGCCCCAGCAGCACGCCACCGTCTCCCGCCTGCGGGCCCCTCGGCCGGCGACCGCCGCGGCCGACGTGAGCTACATGGAGTCGCCCGACCTCGAGGTCGGGATCCTGCCCGCCTCGGGCGGCGCCCCCGCGTACCTCAAGGAGAGGTACGGTCCCCTCGGCGAAGTGGTCGAGGCGTACATCGGTGGGCAGTACCCCCGCGCGCTCGCGCTGCTCACCGATGCGAAGGCCGTGCTCCCCCCGGTGACGCGCCTCTACTGGGAGGCGCGGATCCAGTTCGCCCAGCGCTCGGTCGTGGAGGCCGCGCGGGCGCTCCTGCAGGCGTGGGGGGAGGCCGAGAAGCTCCCGGCCGGCAGTCAGGCGTCGGTCCTTCGCCGGCTCGCGCTCCTTCAGGCCCGGATGCAGAACGACAAGGAGACCGAGACGCTCGTTCGGTTCATCGACGACACCGAGCACCGGCTCGGCGGCGCCGATCCCGAAGCGCGGGAGCGCCTGATGGATCTGCTCGGTCGCTTGATGGAGCTGCGCGGGACCTACCAGCTCACCCGGCTCGCCGGGGAGGCGGACCTTCAGGACGCCGCGCTCCGGCACGAGGCCGCGGTCGAGGACGTCTTCGGCCGGCTGCAGGACGCCCGCCTCCAGTTCTCGAGCTCCGGGGCCATCGTCGAGGGGGCGCTCGACTTTATCGAGATATGTCTTGCGGAGATGCGGTAGGGGTATCGTTCGATGGGTGAAGTGAAGGTAACGACGAAGACGCGCCGCGCCGCCGGGTCGAAGCGCGAGCCGAAGCCGACCGGCCCCGAGACCGCGCGCATCGCCGTCGTGGGGATCCCCGCGTCGGGCAAGACGACCTACTTCCGCTTCCTGTCGGGCCACTTCGGCCTCAACCTTCCGATCCTGTACGTTCCCGCGCGCGAGGACGGCGGCAACCTGCCGCTCTACGGCGATCTCGACAACGACGTCGCCCTCGAGGAGACGACGTACGAGACGACCGACCCGACCGATCCCGAGGAGAGCCTCGAGACGACGACCCGCTACTACGTCAACCGTCCGATGGAGGACCGCCGCAAGCTGTGGGTCGAGCTCTCGGCGGGCCGCGAGGACCAGGGGATCCTGACGAAGTACCCGCTGCCGACGAAGTTCAATCAGTTCGTCGAGATGAAGATGCACTTCCGCTACGGCGCACCCGAAGACAAGACCGGCTCCCGCCCGATGGAGCTCAACACCGTCGACGAGGCCGGCGGGATCATCGCGGATTACTTCAGTTACGACCGGCTCTGGATCGACTCGGTCGATGGGGAGGTCACCGAGAAGAGCTGCCGGGTGATCCCGCACTTCGACTCCTGGCGGCCGGACCGGCGCGACCTCTGGCGCCGGGGGCTCACGCTCCTCGGGCGATTCGTCCAGGAGGCGGACGCGATCATCCTGTTCCTCTCGCCGGCGCTCGCGTCGCTGCGCGACCAGGCCCAGCAGATCAACCTCGCCCGCGGGGTGTTCCGCTTCTCGCGCACCCGGGACGTTCCGCTCGTGATCGCGATCTCGAAGGCGGACAAGCTGAAGGAGTTCTTCGGCGAGGTCGACCGGAGTGTCCGCGAGCGAACGTTCCGCAGCCAGTTCGACCCCGTCGACTTCCTGCTGCGCCGGGACGGCGCCGGCATGGGGACGATCCTCGTGGCCCAGGAGGGTCGCGGGATCTCGATCAAGGAGGACGTCTTCCTCGTCTCGAGCGCCGTCTCGACCGGGGAAGGACATCCGCTCCTGGTCGGCGAGGGAGGGCAGGAGGCGCCCGCCATCGGAACGCCGACGCTCGGAGTGCCCGTCATGGTGAACACCACCCTCCCGCTCGCCCGGGCCTGCGAGCGGATCCTGGCGAAGCGCGCGACGAAGGGGTCCTGATGGCCGGTCTCGACCCTCCTCCGATGAGGGCGGTCGCGCCGGTCGCCTCGGTCTGGTGCCGGCAGGTCGACAACGAAGCGGAGAGCCCCGGCTACACGACGATCCCGGACGACTTCCCCGGGATGCGGGAGACGCTCGAGTCGATCCGCATCGTGGGCAACCTGACGATCAACGTCGCCGACACGCACGACTACTGGGACCCCGGTCCCTCGCAGTCGTTGTCGTTCTACCCGAACCTGTTCCTGTACCCGGCCGCCGGCCAGCGATACACCTGCGTGGGCCGGATGTTCCTCTCCACCGAAGATCGCCCGCGCCTCGGGATGAAGACGCTCGTCTTCTCCACCGCCGAGCTCCTCGCCGGCGGCGACTTCGGCGGGATGGTACTGCGCGCCCACGCGACGATGGATGGGCGCGGGGAGATCCGGCGGCTGTCGGCCGATCCGGACCCGTCCGTCTACCAGGCGGTCGGGGACGGCTTCCTGTTCGCGAAGGGGTCGACCGATCCGGTCGTGCTCGTCGCGAGCGACCAGTGGGAGGCCGCCGCCCAGACGGTCCTCGAGCTCGTCGCGTCGATGCCCGCGGCGCTGGTCGCCCTCGGAGCGTTCCTCGTCTTTCCGTACTTCCTGCCGGCCCCGAAGGTGAACCTCGCGGAGATGGCCGAGACGCTGCCGACGGCGCTCGCCGTCATGCGGGTCGCGCGCGGGGAGGCCGCCGGCGACCGCCACGAAAAGCGGATGAAGAGCTGGCAGGACCTCTCCGTGACCCTGCGCGACCTCACGAAATCGCCGTCCGGAAGGAAGTCGGACTCCCTGCCGCTCGTGCTTGAGTACATTCACGATCACGAGGACGAGAAGGAGCGGGAGGTCGCCCGCCGCGTCGACACGGTGGAGCTGCCCCGGCTCGCGTCCCATCTCGGCGACGCCGACCGGCAGAACGGTCGCGAGCGACGCAAGGAGATGTGGCGGATCGGCGCCGCGATGGAGACGGCCGCCCTCCTGCTCAGCAAGCCGAAGGGCCGTTCCGTACCGATCTCGGGCGACGCGGCGAAGCGGGCGAACGAGTACCTCGCGGCGCGCCCGTCCGAGCCGGCCCCCGCCGCGCCGGCCCCCGAGGCCGCTGCGTCGACCCCGACCGTGGTCCCTCCCGCGCCCGTCTCGACACCGGATCCGAGCCAGCATCCGGCCTGGCTGCGCCCGCCTCCCCAGGTCGCGGTCTCGGTGCCCGAGTCGATCGGCGTTCCGGTGCCGACCGGAGACGATCCGTCCCTCCTCCCGGCCTCCGCGCCCTCGACCCCACCGCCGCCGTCGCACGCCGGGGGGGCGCCGGCGGTACGGCCCACCTCCCGCTCCCTCGAGCCGGCCGTCCCCGCTCCCCCGCCGATCGATGTCGAGGCGATCGAGCAACGGATCCGCACGGCGATACTCGATCAGGAGGCGAAGTGGGCGATCTCGCTCGAGACGCGCCTCCAGGAGAACGAAGCTGCCCACCGCGCGGCGCTCGTCGCGGCGCAGGCCGATCTGGCGTCTCGGCTCGGCGCGCTCGAGACCCGCCCCGCCCTCGATCCCGCGGAGGTATCGCGCCGCGTCGACGAGCAGGTGAAGGCTGCGGTCGGCCCCACCTCGGCAGCGCTCGTCGGGGCGCAGGGCGAACTGGCGTCTCGGCTTGGCGCGCTCGAGACCCGCCCCGCCCTCGACCCCGCCGAGGTATCGCGCCGCGTCGACGAGCAGGTGAAGGCCGCCGTCGCCACCACCTCGGCGGCGCTCGGCGCGGCCGCCTCCCAGGCAGCGGGGGAAGCGTGGTCGACCAAGTTCACCTCCGAGTTACAGCAGGCGATCCAAGAGTTCGACGCGCGCGCGGCGAAATCCGAGGAGGAGCTCCGGGCCGCGCTGGTCGCGCAACTGGACGTGGAGCTCTCCGAGTCGAAGGAGCAGGGGACCGCGCTGCGCGAAGAGATCGAAGCGCGCGTGCGCAAGATCATCGACGAGAAGGGCTCCGACACGTCCGGCCGCCTCACGCGCGAGGTCCACGACTTGGAACAGCGCCTGAGCGTGCTGGTCGAAGGACGCGCGAAGGACCTGGAGGGGCGCCTCGGTGGAGCGTCCACGACCCAGAAGGAGAAGCTCGCGGCGATCGCGGACGAACGGGTGGCGCGAGCCGAACAACGCGGGGCGCTCGAGCGGGAGGCCCGACTGACCGAGGTCACCGAATCCCAGACCGAGGCCCTCGCCGGTCTGCAGGTCCGCATGCAAGCGTACGTGGAGGGGAAGCTGCGCGAGGGCCTCGAGAAGGACAAGGACCAGTACATCGCACTGCTCGCCCGGCTCAAGATCGACACCGAACAGGCACTCGCCCGCACGGTCGACGCCGGCCACCTCGACACGCTCTTGAACGAACGGGTCACCGACCTCCTCGAGCGGGCGCACGCCGACCAGTCGAAGGCGGTCGCGGCGGCCGTCGGCCACTCGGAGGGCCGGATCCGCGCCGCCCAGCAGGAGCTGCTCACCCGACTCCACCACCTCGAAACGACCGTGCCGGCCCACGCCGTCGACGTGTCGCACATCGAGCGGACGGTCCGGCGCGAGCTCGACGATTTCGACCGCCGGCTCAAGGTCGTCCACGACCACATCCTTCCGATGGTCCGCCAGACGTGGCTCAAGGTCTCCTCGCAGGAGTTCGGCGGCAACGTGCGGGACCTGCGCCAGTCGCTCGAGAAGGAGATCCAGCGCGTGGAGGCGTCGATGGTCGCCGAGAACGACCAGCTCCGCGAGCGGCTCGAGACGGCCGTCGCGCAGCACGGACGCATCTGGCTCAACCTGATCCAGCAGATCTCGCGCGACGAAGGGGCGCTCAGCATCGCTCCGCGCGGCCGCGGCCGGGGCATGCACCGGGCCGCCCGGCCGATCGTGTCGCCGCCCGCTCCCTCCTCGGACGGGTCGTTCCCTCCCGAGGCGAGCCCGGCGGCGCGTCGGTCGTCGCCCCCGCCGGTCGAGGCCCGCGGCGATCCCGCGGCCGGGGATCCCTCGGAGCGGCGACGCCTGCGCCGACCGGCGCAGTGACCCAACGATCACGCGACAAACGCTAAGCTTCCGCCGGACGTTCTGGGCGTCGAGGGCCGGTGGGGGACGATCATCGCCACTGCAAGATCTGCGGCCGGGTCTGCACGCCCGACGAGGAGACGTGCAGCGCCAAGTGCCGTGACGAACGGGACCGGCGCGCCCGGTCGCGCCGCATGTACATGTACCTCCTCTACGGGACGGCCGCGCTGCTCCTCGTGCTGCTGCTCAGCCACTCCCTCATCTGACGGGGAGCCGTGCCGCGCTACGCCCACGCGGTGCTCGGAGGGACGTTCGACCGCCTCCACCTCGGGCACGCGGCGCTCCTCGGCGCGGCGTTCGCCGCCGGACGCCGCGTCTCGATCGGACTGACGAGCGATTCGTTCGTGCAGACGCTTTCGAAACCGGGCCGCCGCACGATCCAGCCGTATTCGGTGCGGCGTCTGGGCCTGCGCCGGTGGCTCACCGCCCACTACCCACGACGGGCCTGGCGCATCGTGCCCCTCTCCGACCGGTTCGGCCGGTCGGTCGAACGGGGCGTCGGAGTTCTCGTAGTCTCCGCCGAGACCTCCCGGGGAGGCCGGGACGTCAACGCCGAACGCCGACGGCGCGGCCTCGACCCTGTGCCCGTCGTCATCGTCCCGCTCGTGCTCGCGGACGACCTCTCTCCGGTGAGCTCCCGACGCATCCGAGCCGGCGTCATCGACCGGCGGGGACGACGCCGGGCGCCGGTCTCCGTCGGCCTCGCGACCTCCGACTCGGCCGATCTCCTCCCCGCCGCGCGTGCCGTCCGGGCCTCGGTCCCCTCCGCGACGATCCGTCGCCTCCCCCCGGGACCCGGTCTACGGGGCGGCGGGGCGACGGCGCTCGCCGCTCGAGCGATCGGCGGACGGGAGCTCGCCGTCGGCGTGGCCCGTCGACCCGCTGGAGGCTGGACGGCGGTCGAGCGCTCGGCGACGGTAACGCTCGACCCGTGCGCCATTCCGGGCCGGAGCGGCGCCGAGCTCGCCCGCGGACTCTCTCGTCTGCTCCGACCGTCCCGGCCGCAACCCCTTTGATACCCCCCGCGGGTAGTGGGGGCGATGGAAACGTACCTGCGCCTCACGTTCAACAGCGAGGGGGCGAAGCCGTCCGAGGTCGCGGACCGCCTGCGTTCGTGCGGGTTCGCGCCGACGCACGGGAACTACGATTTCGTCTACGACTGGCAGGGGGGCGCCACGCGTGAACAGATCCTCGACCTCTCGGACGAGGTGACTCGGCAGCTGCGCGGTTATCGCGTCCTGTTCGAGCTCGAGACCGTCTGATCTCCCTCGCGGCCCGAGAGGTTTTATCTTGGCTCGCGACGCTGCCCGCGCCGTGCAACGGTACCCCGTCAAGGCGAACCACCGGCCCAACCTCGCCCCCGAGGCGCTCGAGCAGCTGCTGCGGGAGTGCTTCGGTACCGCCGGCGTGGAAGGGGACGCCCGTACGGCCGCGTTCGGCGCGATCGAGCGCGTCATCGTCCGCGGCGACCGAAAGGAGCTCGCGGTCGAGGTGACGATGAACCCGAAGGTCTCGAACGACGTCGCCCGGGAGACGATCGCCCGGTACAACCGATTCCTCGAATCGGCGACCGGCTTTAGCTCGAAGGAACGGGCGAAGCGGCTCCGAAAATCCACCGGCGAAGCCCCCGCGGGGGCCTAGCGGATGGCCTCCCGGCCGGGACCCCGGCCGAACGCGGGCGGCTCCGAGCTCGAACGGATCCGCGCTACGGTGAGCGCGCGATTTCCGGTCTACGAGACCCGGGTCGGGCCGCAGTCGCTGCTGCTCGCGGTCCACGTCGACTCCGCGACCCTCGAACCGACGTTCGACGCTCTGCGGCAGGAGCTGGGGGCGCAGGGGTACCTCCCGCTCCTCCGGCGGGAGTTCGGCGAGGAGTTCATCGAAGTGGTTCGGAAGCAGCGCGTGAGCCGCTCGGCGCTGTGGGTCAATCTGGTCCTCCTCGCCGCGACGCTCGCGACCTCGATCTTCGCCGGGGCCCTGATCTGGCTCGCGTTCGTCGGGGCGTCGACGCTCTCGCTGGTCGACGTCGCGAACGGGACCCTCTACTTCGCCCTCCCGTTGATGGCGATCCTCGGCCTGCACGAGCTCGCGCACTACGCGTTCGCCCGCCGTCGCCATCTCGACGCCTCCCTGCCGTTCTTCCTCCCGGTGCCGCCCCCGCTCCCGTTCGGCACCTTCGGGGCGTTCGTCAGCATCCGCGAGCCGTTCCCCGATCGCAAGGCGATGTTCGACGTGTCGGCGGCCGGACCGCTCGTCGGGTTCGCGGCGTCCATACCGGTCTCGATCGGGGGGCTCTACCTTTCCGAGCACGTGCCGATCGTCCCGGTCACGTACTGCGCCCCCACCATTCTCTACCTCAATTACGGCCACCTGATCTTCTCGCCGTCGCTCCTCTGGTCCCTGTTCGCGGCGTTCTTCCCGGCCTCGGGAACCGTCCTCCATCCGCTCGCCCTCGCCGGTTGGGTCGGGATCCTAGTGACCTCGATCAACCTCTTGCCGATCGGATCCCTCGACGGGGGACGCGTGTTCCGGGCGCTCCTCGGCGACCGGTCCCGCTACGTGAGCTACGGGGCGGCGTTCTCCCTGTTCGCCCTGAGCATCTACTACCCCGGATGGTTCATCTTCGGGGTCCTCGTCATCTTCCTCGGTTTGAGAAATCCGCCGCCGCTCAACGACCTCTCCTCGGTCGGAGCTCGGCGCTACGCGGTCGGCGCGGTCGTGGCGGCCGTGCTCATCGCCGGATTCGTGGTCGTACCGATCCAGATCCCGATGGGGTCGATCGGCCTCGGTCCCCAGGCGGTCGGGCCGCTCACGCCCTCCGCACCGGCGGTGATCGGCGCGACGCTCACGGTGGTCGTCAACAACCACGACGCGGTCGGCCACGCCTTCCTGTTCGACCTCGACGTGGAGAACGTCTCCGTGAACGGTACGGGGGGCACCCACTACCTCTCCCCCGTCGCGCGCGCGGCCTGGGCCGCCTCCTCGAATTGGACGTTCGAACTTCCGCAGAGCGTGACCGTCGGGCCGCTCGCCGGCGGGGACGCATCGCTCCCGTTCTCGAGCTATGTCTACGTCCCGGGTCACGGCGCGGTCACCGTCTCGGTAGAGTACACGAACACGCAGAGCGCCGTCGCGCTGCTCGTCGGCTTCACGGCGCTCGAGATCTGTCCGCCGACCGGCGGCGGCAGCGCCACCACCGAGTTTCTCGTGACCCCCGGCTAGACGGCGCGCTCGTAGACGCGAAACTCGCGTGTCAGGCTCCGGTGGACCCGGACGGCGGCCCGGCCCACGATCGTCCAGGGAGGTCCCACGGTAGGCGCCCCGGAGGGGGCGACCACGACCAGTCGGCCGCCCTCTCGGACCCGACCGGCCCAGCGGGGCAACACGCGCGCGACGACGTCGGACGAGCTTTCTCCCCCGGTCCAGGACGAGCGGCCATACGGGGGATCCGTGAGCAGAGCGTCGAACGTTTCGTCGGGAGCGCCGAGCTCGACCTCCCCGGCGTCCCCTTCGGTCAGACGGGAGGGGACGGCCCCGAGATGGGCGAAATTGCGGATCGATCCGCGGACCATTTCGGGATCCCGATCGATCCCGTACACGTGGGCTCCCAGCAGCGCCGCCTCCGCCAGGAGCGCGCCCGTTCCGAGGAACGGATCGACGACCCGGTCCCCGGGTCGCACGCGCGCCAGGTTCGCGGCCGCCCGAGCGAGGCGCGGAGGGAGCGAGACGGGCCGCTGGAACGGGAGCAGCGGCATCCGTCGCGACGATGGACCGCGGCGGTCGACGGCGGCGATCTCCCGGAGGAGGATCTCTCGTCCCTCGGCATCGGAGGCGATCCAGTAACGACGCACGGGGTGGTCGAGGTCGATCGTTCCGCCCGACGCGCGATACGAGCGACCGGCGGCCAGCACCGATCGATCCGACCCTCCGGGCGAGCGGCCCAGGCGCCGGAACGCGGCCGATTCCCCCGCGGTGGCCTCGGCCGCGATCGAGGCTTCGAGATCGATTCCTTCGCCCACGCGGATCAGGCATCGGCGAGCGAGCGCGAGGCGTTCGGCGAGCCGAAGTAGTCGCCCCTCGTCTACCACTTCCACGCGCACGAGGGGCTCGATGTCGGGGGCGAGCGACCGTCCGTCGAGCGCCTCGACGGCGGAGACGGCCTCCGCCCGGGCCAGGTCGACGGCTTCGCCCGAGAGCTCCACGTAAGCGGAGATCACGGCCGGCCCTCGGCGCCCCATTGCGCGATCCGCTGGCGCAGATACTCGGTGTGCGATCCTTCCCAGTACAGATGACCGCAGTCCGCGCATTTCCAGACCGCGAGGCCGGCATCGACGCGCCCCTGGGGGAGGTCCTGTTCCCGCTCCGGCTCGGTGCCGGATCGGTACGGGGCGAGGGCTCCGTTGCACAGCGAGCAACGGTCGAATCGCACCTCGGAGGGGACGTCGGGCCAAGCCCGCCGTACGGCGATCCACTGTTCGCGGATGTACGGGCTCGCGAGCAAAAGACTGCGCGGAGCGCGGCGCGCGAGGTCACGGTCCCGGGTCAGGACGATGCGGTCCTCGAGCCGCGCCCGCGAAAGGATCGCGTCGTCCGAAACTCCCCGGAGATAGAGCGTATCGCACCCGACGAACCGCAGATACCGGGCCAGTCGGCCGAGCATCTCGTCGGCGATCCAGCGCGGCGACGACACCGACGCTCAGGGTTCGGATCGCCTTAGGCCTTGTGTGTAAAATAGGACCGACCATCTCGCGCTTCTGGTCGGGCCGTGGCGCGACTGTTTGGGACCAACGGAATCCGCGAAGTCGTCGGCGGCCCCCTGACCGCGCCGTTCGTCACCCAGATCTCCGCCGCGATCGCATCGGCCGCTCCGGTGGATCGGCCGATCGCCGTCGGATGGGATGGTCGGACCTCGAGCCCCGCCCTCTCCCGCATCGTCAGCGCGACGCTCTCGCTCGCCGGCCACCGGGTCATCGAGCTCGGGCTGCTGCCGACCCCGGCCGTGCAGTACAGTGTGCCGAGGGTCGGCGCCGGCCTCGGCGTGATCGTCACCGCATCGCACAATCCGCCGGAGTTCAACGGGATCAAGTGCATCGCCGCCGACGGGCTCGAAGCGAGCCGGGAGTTCGAAGAGGCGGTCGAGCAGGCGGCGGAGCGACGGACGACGCCGGCGGTCTCGTTCGACCGAGTCGGCGACATCTCCTCCGACCTGCAGGGAGCGCACCGCTACCTTGACGGGATCCTGGCCCAGGTCGATCGGGCGCAGATCGCCGCCCGGAAATTCACGATCGTGCTCGACTGTGCCAACGGCGCGTCGGTCGTCACAAGTCCCTCGCTCCTCCGACGCCTCGGCTGCCGGGTCGTCACGATCAATGGCCAGGTCGACGGAACGTTCCCCGGGCATCCTCCCGAGCCGACCGAAGCGCATCTCGCGGACCTGAAGCGCGCCGTCACCGCCACCGGGGCCGACCTCGGCATCGCGCACGACGGGGACGCGGATCGGGCCGTGTACGTGGACAGCACAGGTCGGTACATCCCGGGAGAGGAGATGCTCGCGCTCCTCGCTCAGGACGCGGTGCGTCGGCACCGCGGCGGCGTCGTGGTGACCTCCATCTCCTCCCCCCAGTCGATCGAGGACGCGGTACGCCCGCTCGGGGGCACGGTCGAGTACACGCGCGTCGGCTCCCCCGCCATCTCCCACGCCATGCAACGCACGGGGGCCGTCTTCGGAGGGGAGGACAACGGGGGCCTCATCTTTCCCGAGTTCCAGATCGCACGCGACGGAGCGATGAGCGTCGCCGCCACGCTGGGGTTGCTCGCCCGCCTCGGCCGACCCCTGCCCGAGCTGCTCGGCGAGCTCCCCCACTACGCGCTGGTCAAGGAGAAGATCGCCTGCCCGGTCGCGCTGCGCGATCCCGTACTGGCCCGGGTCACCGAATCGCTCCGGGTCGGAGCGGAGAAGCTCGTCACGATCGACGGGTTGAAGGTCTATCGGGACGGTGGCTGGGTGCTCGTTCGCCCGTCCGGCACGGAGCCGCTGCTCCGGATCATCGCCGAGGCGAAGGAGTTCGCCGCGGCCCGCGCGATCGTCGATCGCGCCCTCGCGTCGGTGCGCGAAGCGATCTCCGCCGCCGAGTCGGACCGGCGCACGGTCAGCGGATGAGCGGGCCGAGGACCAGCAACCCGAATACGAGCATCGAGAACACGGCGAGCGCGATGCCGGCCATCGTGCGCTCTCCGCCCCGCTGGAAATAGTAGAGTCCCGAGAGCACTCGGGCGATCGGGGTGGCCACGAGCAGCAGCACGCCCAGGGTCAGGTAGGCGACCGGATCGCCGTGCGCGAGCCCCGCGGCGAGGGCGGACAGCGGGAGGTACCGGACGGCCGCTCCCGCGACCGAGGAGGACGAGATCACGCCCGGGTGTTCGAGGAGGTAGGCGGTGATCGAGCCGAGGAAGACGATCATCGAGGCGGCGAGCCCGATCCGGAGGACGAGGGCCATCCGACCCGAGGCCGTCTCCAGCCGCCGGGAACCTCCCGCGGCTCCTTCCGGCGGGGTCGGGTCGGAGATCACGGAAGACCTACCCCCCGCAGGATCGTCTCGACCGCGAGCACGGCGATTACGGGAAGGAACAGATAGCGAACGGTCGAGTTGCGCAGTCCCGGCAGGATCCGGCTGCCGAGGAGCGCCCCCGCCGCGGTTCCGAGCGCTGCCGGTGCGGCCACGAATGGGTCCACGTAGCCCGCGGCGAGGAACACCCCGGCCCCGGCCGCGGCCGTCACGCCGATCATGAAATTGCTGGTCGCGGTGGCGACCTTCATCGGAAGCCGGAGGTAGTGCGCCAGAGCAGTGACCTTGAACACCCCGCCGCCGATCCCGAACATCCCGGAGACGAGCCCCGCCCCGAACGCCACACCGAGCGCGGGGGTCGTTCGAGCGGCCCGGTACGGGTTCGTCCGTCCCGTCTCGTCCACGTAGGAGCCCGAAAGCCCGAGCCGCGCCGAACGCGCGTCCGGCGCGGCGGCCGGCGCGTTCGCCCCGGGGCCTCGCCCCAACGCGGACGGGATCGTCGCGAGGAGCACCCCTCCCAGGCCGATCAGCAACGCGCGGTCGAGGCTGGCGTGGGTCAGGAAGATCGTGAGCGTGGCGCCGATCAGGGCTCCCGGCACCGTCGCGATCTCGAGAAACATCCCGATCCGCAGGTCGGTCAGCCGCTCCTTCAGGTACGCAGCGCCGCTGGTCGAGGAGGTCGCCAGCACGGTGATCAGGCCCGCCCCGGCAGCCTCCGGGAACGGCGTGCCGAAGGCGATCACGAGGACGGGGATCATCACGACGGCGCCGCCGAGGCCCGTCAATGAACCGACGAGGCCGGAGACGGCCCCCGCCACGATCAGCAGGAGCACGATGACGAAGAGCTCCACGGCCTCGGTACTCCGGAGGCGGGAAAAGGGCGCCGGGCGCCGGGGGTGCACCGCCCACCGGCGGGCAACCCTGAAGGCCCGCGGCGCGCTGGTCGAGTCGGAGCCACTGCGTGCAGCCGCGCGGAAATCGGGTCGCGTTTGGAGCCCCGGGGATCGAACCCCGGTGGTCCCACAGCAACAAGGACGGAGTAGGAACCGCCTACTCCGGCGACGCGCGGCTCTGGTTCACGCTCTGGCGGGGGGTCGTCACCGAGGTCTACTTCCCGATGATCGACCAGCCCCAATTGCGCGACCTTCAGTTCCTCGTCACCGACGGAGCGACGTTCGTCCACGAGGAACGCCGACAGATGCGCACGGCCACCGAACGGCCCAACGCCCGGGCGCTCGGGTACAGCACCGTCAGCGACGACCCGAATGGGCGCTACCGGATCACGAAGACCGTCCTCGGCGATCCGCACCAGCCGTGTCTCCTGCTCCGCACGCGATTCGAGCTCCTCGACCCGACCGCCGTCGACCGGTTCCGGCTCTTCGTGCTGGCCGCGCCCCACCTGGGGGTCGGAGGATGGGGGAACTACGCCACGGTCTACGAACTCCTCGATCGTCCGCTGTTGGCGGCGGAAAAGGACGGCGTGGCGCTCGCGCTGGGTGCCTCGCTGCCCTGGAGCCGCTGCTCCGTCGGATATGTCGGCGCGAGCGACGGGTGGACGGATCTGAACCAGCATCGATCGCTGGATTGGGAGTTCGACCGTGCCCCGGACGGGAACGTCGCGCTGACGGGCGAGCTGCCCGCCGGGCGGACGGTCGAGTTCACGCTCGGTCTCGCGTTCGGGGAGTCGATCGAATCGGCGGCGACGACGCTGCTGCAGTCCCTCGCGACCCCCTTCGAGGTCCACCACCGGCGATTCGTGGAGCAGTGGAACCGGACGTCGGTCCGCGAGCTTCCGCTCGCCAACCGCTCCGGCGACGGCGGACGGCTACTGCGCGCGAGCCACTCGATCCTGCTCGCCCACGAGGACAAGGTGTTCCCCGGAGCGTTCATCGCCTCCCTCTCGATCCCCTGGGGGTCGAAGAAGTCGGACTCCGATCGCGGCGGCTACCATCTCGTGTGGACGCGCGACCTCGTGGCGACCGCGAGCGCCCTCTTCGCCGCCGGCTCTCCGGACGCCTCCCGGCGCGCGCTGATCTATCTCGCCGCGCGCCAACGGACCGACGGGGGGTTCCCGCAGAATTTTTGGGTGGACGGGACCCCCTACTGGCAAGGGACCCAGCTCGATGAGGTCGCTCTGCCGGTCCTGCTCGCGGCACGCCTGAAGGCGGCCCACGAGCTCGGCGAGTTCGATCCCGATCCGCTCGTGCGCCGCGCGATGCGGTTCCTGATCCACGCCGGGCCGGCGACCGAACAGGACCGATGGGAGGAGGTCGGAGGGTACTCTCCCGCGACCCTCGCCTCGAGCATCGCGGCCCTGACGGTCGGGACGGGCTTCGCCCGGGCGCACCACGATCCGGCGACCGCGAGGTTCGTGCAGGAGTACGCCGATTTCCTCGAGAGCCGCGTCGACCGGTGGACGACGACCTCCCACGGGACGCTCGAACCGGGGGTTCGCCGCCACTATGTTCGGATCCGGCCCACGCACTTTGACGATCCGGTGCCCGACGAGGGCCCCGAGCTCGGCACGGTGTCGCTGCCGAACCTCGCGCCGGGAGAACCGCAGCAGTTCCCGGCGAGCGAGATCGTCGATGCCGGATTCCTCGAGCTGGTCCGGTACGGGATCCGACGACCGGACGACCCGTTGGTCGTCGACTCGCTCCGTGTCGTGGATCGGCTCTTGAAGGTCGAGACCCCGTTCGGGCCGGTCTGGCGACGGTACAACCACGACGGCTACGGCGAGACCGCGGACGGACAGCCGTACCAGGGATGGGGGATCGGGCGGGCCTGGCCACTCCTGGTCGGCGAGCGGGGCCATTACGAGCTCGCCGCCGGCCGCGACCCTCAACCGCAGCTCGACACCCTCGAACGGATCGCGACCGCGAACGGACTCCTCCCGGAGCAGGTCTGGGACGGCCCCAACCGACCCGAACTGCACCTCGAGCTCGGACGCCCCACCGAGGCCGCGATGCCGCTGGCATGGGCGCACGCCGAGTACGTGAAGCTCCTCCGGTCGGCGAGCGACCGGATCGTCTTCGACCGGGAGCCGGCCGTCGCGGAGCGCTACCTCGATCGGTCTCCCGCTCGCCGGTCGATGGAGGTCTGGAAGTTCAACCGACAGCCCACGACCGTAGGGGTGGGCCTGCCGCTACGGATCATCGCGGATCGGCCGTTCCGCCTACGGGCGAGCGCCGACGGGTGGCGAACGCCGGGCAACCGAGACTCGATCCCCACGGGTATCGGATTGAATTATGTCGACGTCGAGCCGCTCGATCGGGCCGGCGCCGAGTGGCGGTTCACGTTCTACTGGCCCGAGGTCGACCGGTGGGAAGGGAGCGACTTCGTCGTTCGAGCGATTCCGGACCGCGCGGACGGGCCTACTCCACCTTGAGCCATCGGGCACTGACGAAGTAGCCGACCACCAGCCCCATGATCCCGAACGCGACGAGCCCGCCGAAGTAGTCCCACTGCACGGGCTCGTTCAGGAGGAACGACCGGCCGAGGAGCGCGGAGTAGGTGATCGGGTTCAGGTCGGAGATGATCCGCATCCACGTGGGAAAGCCCGGCGTCGGGACGAGCGCCGCGCTGGCGAACATGAACGGCATCGTCACGAAATTGGCGAGCACCGCCGGGGTCTGCCAGTCGGTCGAGGGGGCCGTCACCGCGAGGAACAGGCTCGAAAAACCCATCGCGAGGAAGAACAGCATCGTCCCCCAGGCGGCCCACTCGACCGGCGAGACGGGGCCGAAGTTGACCCCCCAGATGTAGGCGGCGAGGATCATGATCGGGATCTGGACCAATCCGCGCGTGGCCGATCCGAGCGCCTTCGAGAGGAAGATCACTTCCTTCGTGGTCGGCGTGATCAGGATGCGCTTCATGAAACCGAACCGCTTGTCCTGGATCGTGCTCATCGCACCGAACATCCCGACCGAGAGCATCGATGTCGATAGGACCCCGGGGAGCAGGAACGCGATGTACCCCGCCCGGCCGAAGTAATCGCCGGTGAGGGAGGCGACGTGGGAGAACGCCGAACCGAAGAACGTGAGCCACATGAACGGCTGCACGAGCGTCAGCAACAGGACGAGCGGGTTGCGGAACGTGCGCAGGATCTCGCGCGAGTACAGGCCCCAGAACTGGCTCTTCACAACCGCAACCTCTTCATCTGCTGGTAGAACTTTCGGATATCGCGCATCGATTCGGCCTGGGCCATCCTCCGACCCGTCAGTTGCAGGAATACGGTTTCGAGGCTCGGCTTCTCGACACTGATCCGTCGGATCCGGTCGGCGGGGATCGCGGCCAGGAGTCGGGGGAGGAACTCTTCAGAGGAATCGACGCGCAGGATCCAACCGGAGCCTTCCGAACGACATTCCTGGACCCCGGGCAGCGTCGGGAGGACCTTCGGGTCGGCCCCGTCGGCGAGATTGAGCTCCACGACATCTGCCTTGACCCGCGCCTTCAACTCGGCGGGCGTGCCGTCGGCGATGATCTTTCCCTGGTCGATGATGGCGATACGGTCGCAGAGCGCGTCCGCCTCTTCGATATAGTGCGTCGTGAGGAGCACGGTGACCCCGAACTCCCGATGGATCGCGGTGACGATATCCCAGAGCATCCGGCGCGTGCCGACGTCGAGCCCGATCGTCGGCTCGTCCATGAAGATCACCATCGGCTGGTGGAGCAACGCGAGCGCGATCTCGAGCTTCTTGCGCATCCCCGTGGAGTAGCTGCTGACCTTGTCGTCCTTGCGCGGCGAGAGCTCGAAGTAATCGAGCAGTTCGTGCGCTCGCTCCTCCCAGTCGGCGAGGTCCTGGAGGCGCGCCTGCAGCTGGAGGTTCTCCCAACCCGAGAATTCGTCGTCGAGGATCACCTCGGCGGCCACCCACCCGATGCGGGCGCGGACCTTGAGCGACTCCTTCCGGACGTCGAAGCCGGCGACGCTCGCCGTTCCTTCCGTCAGCGGGCTGATGCCGGTCAGTACCTTGATGAGCGTGGTCTTGCCCGCGCCGTTCGGCCCGAGCAGGCCGAAGACGGTCCCCTTCGGGATCGATAGGCTCACCCCGTTCAGCGCGAGCACGCTGTGCTCGCCGCGGCCGTACCGCTTCGAAACGCCGTGGAGGACGATCGCGTCGGTGTCGGCCATTCGGTTACTTCCTCGCGCTCCGGGGACGCGCTCGAGGTCGACGAGGGGCGAGACGACGTTGCGCCGCGGCCAGCTCGGCGACCGCGCGGGCCCGGAGGGCGGCGCCCCCCGGTGTGGACCCGGCGCTTCGGTCGACGTAGTCGACCAGCGCGCTCGTGACCCGTTGCATCCGGCGCAACATGAACTCGCCGGGATCGGAGACTCCAACGATCTCGGCCCACAGCACGGAGAGATCCGGGGCTGCGGAAGGCCGACTCCGGCGGTCCCGTACCCCGCGGAGGACGACGCGCCCGCGCGGGGTAATCCGATACTCGAGGCGGCGGTCGTTCCGGACCGTGCGCGCCAATCCTCGGTCGACGAGCGCGCGAAGCGCTGGGTAGATCGCTCCGGGACCGGGACGCCAGGCGCCCTCGGTCCGTTCGGCGATCTGACGGGAGATCCGATAGCCGTACGCGCTGCCGTCGCGGTCCATGCAGGCGAGCGAGTAGAGTCCGAGCAGTCGGGCCGGCATAACGGGGTGAGGCGCGCCACTTATCGATTTCGATATAACGCCGTCGGCCGGGCGTCACCTCCGATGCCGTGGGGGCACGCCCGCCGCGGCACGGCGGCGCGCGAAGGAGGGTTTTTAGCGAGAACCTGCGCCTGTACTACCGACGTTAGGCAACCCTTCCGGGGGTGGTCTGACTATAGGGTTCATGACCGCCGACGACGCTGCGCCCTCCGGGGCCGCCTCCGATTCCTTCGAGTCGCAGGCGTCGACGGCCGGCCTGGTCCTCCCTCGTCGGACGGGGCTGAACCTGTGGCTTGCGGTGGCGATCGTGGCGATCGTCGTCGGGGCGTCCGTCGGGGTCGGGGATCTGACGGGCTGGGCGATCGGCCCGCACGCGGCCAGGGGGGGACCGGGGTTGTACGGCCCCCAGCAGTGTGCCCACGTTCCCTCGTACCTGTCCGTCTACCTCCCCGCCTCCATTAGCCCGCATGCCGACCCGGAGCTTTCGGGGGCCTTCACTGGCTGGGGAACGGGGTTTTCCAACTGGAGCGGTGGGTGCGTCCATCTCGAGGAGTCGATGAGCTCCGGAGATGGATACACCCCCGACCTCGCGGGGGGGCTCGTGGACCTCGTGGCGACGGACGCCGCTCCGAACGCCACCGACCGGGCGGGACTACCGCACGCGATCGACCTCGTACCCGCGGCCGTCGTCCCCGTAGCAGTGCTCTACGATCTTCCCGGGATCTCCGCCCCGCTCCGACTCGACGGCGCGGTACTCGCGGGGATCTTCAATGGTTCCATCACCTCGTGGAACGATCCCGCGATCGCGTCGCTGAACCCCTCCGTCGATCTCTCCGGAATGCCCGCGGTGACCGCGCTGTACCGATCGGACGCGAGCGGGGTCAACGGCGCGTTCACCCACTACCTTGCTTCCGCCAGCCGGTCGTGGAATGCTTCGGTCGGGTGGGGAGACTCGGTCGCCTGGCCGACCGGCACGGCGGCGAGCGGCCCGGCCGAAATGTCCACCGCACTGGCCCGCACTCCCGGAGCCGTGGGATATGTCGAGGCGACCGGATCGGTGCCGATGAATTCGAGCGAAGCGTTACTGGAGAACCCGGCCGGAAGCTTTTCCGAGCCGACGTCGGCCGGAGCGTCGGCCGCGCTCGAGGCACTTCAGAACACGACCCCGGTCCAACACGCCGACTGGACGAACGTGTCGTTGGTCGATTCCCCCGGCGCGGCCAGCTATCCGGTCTGCGAACTCCTGCTCGCCGCAATCTATCATGACCTCGGCATCGCGTACGGTGGTCATCTGAGCCAGACGAACGCCACCTGGCTGCTCACGTTCTTGTGGTGGCTCGGCGGCGATGCCGGTCCGCTCGTCAGTTCGCTCGGATTCGGCCTGCTCCCGAAGTCGGTCGTGGGTCTCGACCAGGTCGAGCTCGAGAGCGTCACCTACAACGGAGGCTCCCTCCTCGAGAACAACGAAGGGGGCGGCGGAGAGACCGGCGAGTTCTGACGGGCCGATCGCCGGAAGAGCGACTAAATACTCCCCCCATGCGTATTCAGGCCTAGCGAACGGGCGAGCCCCTCGGCCCGCCGACATCGGATCATTGCATGGACGGCTTCACCTGGGCGCTCGCGGGTTTGTCCGGCGGCGCGGTCGTCGGGGCGTCCGCCCTCGTCATCCGGTCGGTCACTTCCGATCGCGCCAGAGCGCGGCCTGGCCTCCCGGTCTTAGGCATGGCGCTGGCCTGGGTCGTGTTGGCGGCGGGGCTTCTCTGGGCCACCGGACCGTCCGTGCTCGCGCTGGCCGCCACCATCGGGGCGGTCGCGGTGCTGTCGGTCTCGCTCCTCTCGTTCCGTCCGACCGCTCCGGTCGTACCGGCTGCCGTGCCCGCGCTCCCGGCGTCGCGGAGTTTGACGAGGGGGGTCGGAGTCGTCGCGCTGCTGGTAGGGGCCGACATCCTGTTCGGCAGTCTGCTACTGTCGACGGGACTCGCTCCCCCGATCGTCGGGGCCGCCGCTCCCTGGTCGGGGATCGCCGCCGCTCTCCTCGGCCCGGGTCTTCTCCTCGTGATCTTCGCCCAGATCGCACTCCTCGTTGCCACCACGGCCGGGAAATTCGACTATCGCCTCCGTATCCTCCTGCTCGCCCAAGGGGCTCTCGTCGTGCTCTCCCCCACGGTGCTCCCGTACGCCGCATGGGACGTCGGTGCCGCGATCGTCGGCGGCTCGCTCATCATCGCAATGTTCGTCGTCGCGCTCCAGTTCCTCTACCGGACGAAGCAGCTTTCGCGCCCGGTCTCTCGCTATCTCGTCGGCTGGTCGGTCGCCGCCGTCGTCTCGGCCAGCGCCTGGTTCCTCTTTGATTTTGAGCACTCGGTCGTGCTGATCGCGGTCGTCGGGGTCGTCCAGCTCGCCCTCGCGCTCTTCGTCGGACTCGCCGACCCGCCCGTGAACACGGGAGAGCGGGAGGCGTGGCTGCTCCGACCGTTCTGGGTCTTCCTCTTCCTTTTGTTCACGTTCTTGACGGAGTTCTTCCTCGGAGCGCTCCTCGACCTCGAGATCGGGGGCCGCGGGTTCCTCGAGTACATCCCGTTCGTCCACCCGGCGGGGTCGGCGGGCGCCGTCGCGCAAACGCTCGTCTACAATGGCCTCTGGTTCGCGGCCGCGATCCTTGCCTCGGCTTGGTTCCTGGTCGCCCTCGGATTCACGATGGGGCCGCTGGTCGCGCTCAAGATCCGGGAGACGCACGAACGTCCCCAGAAGTACCGCCTCGGCCTGACGATCGCCGTCTACGCGCTCGCCGCCGTGTACATCCCGAGCTTCACCTCCTCCACCCCGCTGATGAACATCCCGGCGCTCGCGAGCCTACCGGTCCTCGGATGGGGGTTCGGTCTCCGCGCGGGCGGACCGTTCGAGGCGGGCGTCTCCCTCGCGGTCCTCCTGATGTACCTCGGGGTCGGCGTGCTGACGGTCCTGTTCGGCCGGAAAGCGCTCTGCTCGGTGATGTGCGGGGCGGCGCTGATGTACCAGGGAACGGCGATCAACGAGATGCGCCAGTTCAACCAGACCTCCAAGGTCGGGCGCTACTTCCTTGGCAGCCAGCTCTCCACGGCGTATGTGGTGATGTCCGGCGTCGCGGTCGTTTCGCTGTTCGCCGTATCGTTGCTCGCTTTCCTCCGCCTGCTCCCGGCCGTCCAGGTGGCGAACGGCCAGTTCGACACCGCGGCCCTCCCGCTCCCGATCGAGCTCTACTTTGGAGGGGTCTGGTTCGTGATGTTCGTCTCGACCCCGTACGTCGGGACGTACAACTGCGCGACCACCGGGTTCTGTCACTGGGGCGCCCTGAGCATCCCGTTCGCGAAGGTCGGCTTCTTCCGGCTCAAGGTCAAGGACAAGAAGGTCTGCCAGGAGTGCACGACGTTCGACTGCGCGAAGGCCTGCCCGGTCGGGCTGGTCGACATGCCGCTGCATTTCCGCACGAGCGGCGAGTACCGAAGTTCGAAGTGCTGCGGGGTCGGCGACTGCGTCGGCGCGTGCCCCTACGGCAACATGTACCACCAGGACGTCCGGTTCTGGCTACGACGCCGCCTGGGTCGCGACGCGCAGCCCACGACGCCCTCTCCGCGGGGAATCCCCCTGCCGATGGTTCCGTCCTCCCCCGCCCCTTCGGCCGCGGCCCCCCGGACCGCGCTCCGCCCGGCGACCGGGCGTGACTGAGCCCCCGAATCGAATCCACGAGAGCCTCGAGATCGACTCGATCTCCCGGAGATCACGGCGGCGTCGGGCCCACTTACGTCGCGTCGGCGGTTGGGGAACTAAGTACCAGAACGGCCGTGCCGATATCCGAAGAGGCGCAGCGCAAGAAATGATCGACCACTCCCGGATGAAACTTGGGAAGGCCCCCGCGGTTCACGACCCGAGGACCCTCGAGCTCGCCAACTATCTTCGGCCGGCGCTCCTCCCGCCGCCGCCCGCGCAGGTTGACTGGGGGCAGCAGGTCCGATCCTGGCCGATGATGGGCAACGACCGCATCGGCGACTGCACGACGGCCGCGGCCGGCCACTGCATCGAGGAGTGGACCACAGACTCGGGCGTCCCGGTGGTCCTGCCGGACGCGACGATCATCGCGGCGTACGCCGCCGTTTCCGGATACAACCCGGTCACCGGACAGCACGACGTCGGCGCGAGCGAGATCAAGGTGCTCAACTACTGGCGGACCACCGGGATCGGCGGCCATACCCTGCGCGCCTACGTCGCGCTCGAGCCCGGCAACCTCGATCACGTGCGGGATGCGGTCTCCCTCTTCGGCAACGCCTACATCGGACTCGCCCTTCCCATCACGGCCCAGACCCAACCGGTCTGGTCGGTTCCTCCCGGGGGCCCGACCGGACCGGGGGCACCGGGCTCATGGGGAGGGCACGCGGTACCCGTGGTCGCCTACGACCCACAAGGGCTGACGGTCGTCACCTGGGGCGCGCTGAAGCGGATGACCTGGGGATTCTGGGCCGCGTACTGCGACGAGGCGTACGCCCTGCTGTCCGATGATTTTCTCGCGGCCGACAAGACTCCCGCGGGCGTTGACCTCGTTACTCTTCAGCAGGACCTGGCCGAGGTCTCTGCGTAACCCGCGCCCCGAGCGGCCCCCCGCTATCGGCCGCGAGCCCCCGGGCGAACCCCGTCGGGCCCGTCCGTGATGGTCTGATCCCGGGCGCAATACTCGAGGATTCGATTGAGACCAGCGAGCGAGATGCGGTGGCCCCGGCTCTCCAGCTCGACCAGGATCTTCCGTCGTCGGATCGGCTCGGCGCTCGACCGTACGATGGCGAGTACGGCGTCGATCGATCCCGGCGGGACTCCGGCCATCGTCGTCCTCCTCCGAGCGACGCGCCGTCCGGCCACTCCTGTCGGGATGCGGCTCCGCTACGCGCCCACGGGACCGAAGAACTCGACCCAGTTTCCGTCCGGATCTCGAGTGTAGACGAGGTTCTCGTGCGCCTCTCGGATCCGGGCCACGATCGGAAACCCCCGACGCCGCAGTTCCTCCGTCCACCGTTCCACGTCCGAGACCCGAAACCCGAGATGGTCGAACTGGGTGCCGGAGCGGATCGGCTCGTGGAATCGGTTGCCTCGAGGATAGAAGTTCAGCTCCAGCCGCTGCTCGGCGCCCGGATAGGCGAGATGCACCCATCGGCCCCCGTGGCCCATTTCGCCGCGTCGGTGCACGCGGAACCCGAGCTTGCGGTAGAACCGAAGCGACCGGGCGAGGCTGCGCACCCGCAGACCGGCATAGACGAACTCGACCTTGATCTTCGGCATCGAAGCCCCCGAGCCGCACGGGAGATTAAAACCGCGGGCCGAATGAATTCGGCGATCGGAGATTCCCGGCTCCGTCTCGAGCTCTGGCCGTCGAACGCGATCTCCCCGATGATCTCGATCCGACCGTCACCTCCCACCGTTCCAGCCACTCGAGTAGAACATTACCCCCACTCTGACGGTTCGCCGAGGGGGTGTCGGATGTGAGTGGAGAGCGAAGATGACCGAAACGATCGTTGAATTGGAGAACGTGTCGGTGCTTCGCGTCCGTGCCGACTGGAACGGGCCGGGTCCGGCGGCCGCCTTCGCGCTCCTCGAATCCAGGTTGACGTCCCTGAAGGGGCGAAGGTTCTACGGCGTCTTCCGGAAGACCGCGGAGGGGGAGGAGTACTACGCCTGCGTCGCGCGAGTCGAGGGAGACGATCCTGCCTCCCTGGAGATCGAAACCGGCGAGATACCCGGCGGTTGGTATGCTCGTCGAACGATTCAAAACTGGGAGCGCGATGTGACCCAGATCGCAATCCAGTTCAAGGATATGATCCGCGTTCTGGGCGAGCATGTCGATCGCAGTCGCCCGGAGATTGAGTTCTATCGGAGCTAGGCGGAGTTGAGGGTCTTCGTGCCCGTGAGGTCGCCGGGCGGGGCGCTTCTGACCCCGGGCGAACCTCGGTCGGGAGTCTCGCCGGATCGAGAGGTCGCTCGGGCGGGCCGCCGCTTCGGGGGAACCCTCCGGGTGTCCTCTTATGGCCACACCTCCTCGGGTCGACGGGCGCCGCGGCGCGGAGGCGTATGAACCGAGTCGCGGCTCCGAATCTATGATCGACCACGTGAATGCGATCGCGCTGACCGTTCGGGACGTTCGGCGGTGCACCGAGTTCTATCGGGAGAAACTGGGGTTCAAGGTGCAAGAGGTCGACGACAACTTCGCCTACCTGAAGATGGGGGAGAAAGGCGGTCCCGGGCTCGCGCTCGTGGCCGCGGATGGGCTGGCCCGGGAGTTGCCGAAGGAACGGATCCGGCCGGGGGAGAACGTACTCCACCGAAACTATCTCGCCGTCTTCCTGGACGACGCGGATCGGGCCTACGAGGAACTGCGGGGCAAGGGGGTCCGATTCATTCAGCCACCGGCGACTCGCCCCAACGGACAGCGGTACGCGTTCTTCGAAGATCCCGAGGGCAACCTCTGGGAGATCTCTCACTTCCCCCCGGAGTAGGGCCGACCGGGCGCGCGGCGCGAGAAACGGTTAACGGGTCCCGTGGGCGTCCGCCCCGTGAACCCATGGTGGCGTACCTGATTCTCGAGATCGAGTGGCACGACCCGGCAAAGGCAGCCGAATACCGAAAACTCCTCGGCCCGAGCCTGGAGAAATACGGGGGCAAGACGCTGGTGGCCAACGAAGCCCGCGCGCTCGAAGGGGAGTGGAATCCTCGACGTGTGGTCATTTTCGAGTTCCCGAGCCTGCCCGCGATCGAGCAGTGGTACCATTCGGCCGAGTACGCCCCGGTCATGAAGATACGCAAGGAAGGGGCTTCCTCCAAGATGATCGCGGTCGAGCGACCGCCCGCCCCGTAGCCCGAACCGGTGACCTGGGGGTCGTTCGGAAGGATTCGGATGCCGCTCGTTTCCCTTCGATACCAATTCCGGCAATCGTTTCGCGTGACGGCCCGGGAGGCCTATGCCTGGTGCACCGACTTCGACGCACATGATGGGGCGCTTTTCCCCGAACGATGGGAACGTACCGTCCGTCGATTGGCCGTCGACGCTCTCGTGCTCACCGATGTCACGTACCCTCGGGGACGCCGGCGAACCATCCACCGACTCGTCCGACTGAACCCTTCGGAGATGGCCTGGACGAACACGCATCTCGACGGCCCGTTCCGTCACTCGCAGTACTGGTACCGGATCGTTCCCGACGGGCCTCGTCGCTCGCATCTCGAGTTCCGAGGGCTCCGCCTGGTGCGCACTGACGGAACGGGGTCGGCGACGGAGGTTGCGCGCCTGACGGATCGAGAACTGAAAGAGGACTCCATTCTCTGGAGGCTTCGGCTCGCGCCGGCGCTCGAGCGCGCGCTAACGTGATCCTCGGGTTTGAAGCTCATCGTCGCCCGTCGTAACTCGGATCGACCGAATTTCGAAGACGGGCGCGGAGGGATTTGAACCCTCGACCGCCGGGTTAGGAACCCGGTGCCCTATCCAGGCTAAGCTACGCGCCCCTCACGAGTTGCGGGTTTTCGCAATTAATCTCTTCCCTCGGTCGCGCGCCGGCGCAGCTCTTGGGAACTGCTCGCTTTGCGACCGCGGTTGACCGATTCTCCGAACCCGGTCGCGTGGAGAGCCCCTGGCAGCGGTGGGCATTCCATCTGGCGGTCCGACGGCGACCGAAAGTCAACCAACGGTAGGCGACGGTTCGAGCCGTGGGGTTCGGGCAAATCCGTCGCCCGAACGGCGCGAGCCCGTCGCCGGGCCCACCGCCGTTCAGCGGAGTCCGGGGGCCCGCGGGCTGTCGGGGAGCAACCGGTCGTATCGGTGGTCGATCGGGGTTCGGAACGTCGAGGCCGCTTCCTGTACGATCTCGATCCCTTCGAGGAACCGCTGGAGCGCCGGTAGGACGGGACTCCGGATCGACCGCACCTCCTCGGGAGGGGGTGTCGAACCGCCCAAGGCTCCGAGCAGCCAGCGCTCGGCTCCGACGACGAACAAGAACGGGAACACCCGAGAGTCGCGGGAGAGGGTAGCGAACAGCTGTTCCGGTCGGGCTCCCGCTCTCGGGATGCCGGAGATCAGGACGACCTGATCCGCCGACTTGCCGTGGTAGGCCGGGAGCCGGGCGGGATCCAGGATCGAGCGGTGGACGATCCACCCGCGCTGGAGAAGGCGGCGCTGCGAGAACGGGAGACCCAACGGACCGATCAGATGGGCGCCCCGACCTTGCTCGGCGGTCGCGAACGGGCGGCGCAGCAGCTCTCCGATCGCCCACCACTGGTGGGGAGTGGGCGGAGCCGCTGCCTCTTCCGGGACCGCGGCGTCGGTCCCACCCCCCAATCCGTGCGGATAGGCGAGCGTGCCCGGAAGGCCCACGACGTTGCACCATAGGCCCTCGAAATCGAAGTAGACGGGGATCGTCGGTCCGTCGGCCCGAACCGAGATCGAGGTCGGCTCCGGTGCCAAACGGTTGCGGACGATCCCCTGGATCAAGCGGCGCGGCTCCGAATCCTTTGCATGGAACAGCACGGCGAGCGCCGACTGGGCGCCCGTCCAGAGGACGACCGCCCCGGAATCGGCCGAGATTTGTTCGATCAGCTGCCCAAATCGGTCGGCGAACGGGCGGAGCAACAGGAAGGTGACCACCGGGCGACCGAGCGGCACCGGATGCGGTACATAACGGTCCCGCAGCCAGCCCTCGTCGTAGGCTCTCCGACGCACCGCGTGATAGGTCGACCGGGGCACCTGGACGGTGCGAAGTCGCTCGCGCTCGCGATCCGGTCGCGCGGCGAGCAGAACGGCGATCACCCGCGCCTCGGACTCCGTCAGCGTCCGCACAGGAGACCCTCCTTCCGTCGGGCGCGGATGCGACGGCGTAGCATGGGGTCCAACGGATTCGAACTCCGCCGAAACTCCGGCTTATGAGGCCCCCCCACCATCGTCCTTCTCGAGAACGCTGTGCGCGGAGGCCGTCCCATGAACTTGCGCCTCCGACAGGCCTCGACTTCGATTGCAGTGATTTCCGCCTTCTTGACCGTATGCGTCCTCGGGAGCGGCGTTTCCGCCGCCTCCCCCGGGCCGTCGTCCGCCTCCGCCCCCACGTGGGCGTACGGCGAGATCGCGACCAAGGATTTCCACGGGACGGCCGGGGCGTACACCTACCAGGGGAGCGCCACGTTCGGGTTCTCCGTGATCTTCAACGAGACTCGGAACTCCTCGGAGGGGCTCGTCACCGTGAACGTCGTTCGGACGATCGGCGCGATCCTTCATGTGGAATTCTGCCGTCCCGATTGCGCGCTTCCGCGCGTGTTCGCGAACGCGTCGTTCCACGCGTGGGAAACGACCGATGCGTGGGACAATCTGACGACCCAAGGCTCGGTTTCGGAAGTTTCCGGGACGGTCCCCGGGCTCGCCCTGCTCAACTCGAGCGTCGGCGTGGCCGCGAAGCTTCGGGAGTCGGCGGAGTCGTCCGACGGCTCCACCGTATTGCGGGACCGCTCGCTCGTCGTGAACGCGACGGGCCACGTGCGGGTCAACCTCACGTCGGCCCTGGGCCTGGGGCTCTACCCCCTCAGCCTCACCTCCGGGTCGTACTGGAACTCTTCGAGCGGTTTCAATGCGACGGGGGCGGTCGCTTGGTCGCTGGTCTACTCGGAATTCGGGTCGCTCGTGCCGTCGCCGGTGCTCAACAAGACCGGCGGCAACATCTCCGCGTCGCACGCGGGGACCGTGGCGCTGCAGGGCGAGTATTCAGCCGGCAGCGACTTCGGATTTCGCGGTGCATCGTTCCCCGCGGTCAACCTCTCGTTGACCGGGCCGTTCACGCTTGCCGAGGGGGTCATCCTCGTCCCGGTCGGCGCGGATGTGTTCGGCGGAGGCTCCCACCCTTGGTCGACCGACCAGCATAGCTCGGCCGTGGAAACGACGGTACTCCTCGATGTTCGACCGGGCGCTGCCTACCAGGGACACCTTCCGATCGTCGCCTCCAGCTTCTGGGTAAAATCGGCGAGCGCCAACGCCGCGACGTCGTTCGCGGGCGGCTCGTCCCGCCCGACTCCGGCCGAATCGGTCGCCGCGAGTCCGACGAACTCCACGCAGGTCCAGGGCCAGCCCGAATCGACCGCCGACGCGCAGGGAGATCAGAACTGCCTGGTCACTGGAATCGGGTGCCCCTCCGGGAGCTCCCCGAGCTCCCCGGTTCGGTACTTCGTTCTCGTGGGCGCCGTGGCGGTCGTTGGAGCGATCCTCGCGATGACCGTCGTTGCGCGCCGCCGACCGCTCCCGCCGGTATACCCCAACGCGGCACTGTATCCGCCGGGATCCACGGTCCCGACGACCCCCCGGCCTCCCGCCGTCCCCAAGCCGGCCGAGGACGACCCGCTCGGCCACCTCTGGTAGAACGCGAACAGAAGATCCCTACGCCGGCGCGGTGTCGGCGGCGGGCCGAGGCGCGCGCGTCATCGGGACGGGGTAGCGGAGGATCGCGGCGACCCCTCCGAACGCCTTCGCCAGCATCTCGCCCTCCTCGCTTTCGGTCGACACCAGGCGGGCGCCTGCACCCGAGGTGGAGGCGCGCTGGAACAGCCCTTCGACGTAATCCTCGGCCGCGGTCTCGGTCAGAGAGCGGCTCTGGCAGCTCGGGCATGGCCCGTCGAGGACCCGGTCGATATCCGCGTCCGGTAGCGACCGCACGAACTCCTTCTGGCAGCTCGTGCATCGGAACGTCACGCGGCGCTGTCGCAGTCCGTCAGAGACGATCAGCGTGTCGACGGCCCCTAGTTCGAGGGCATGGGCGACGTCCCGCTCGCCGTAGGCCGCGAGCCCGGCGTCGGCCTTCCGGATCTCGCCCAGCAGCCTTTGCACCAGGCGCTTTTCTTCCGTCAGCTCGAGTCCATGGAGGGTCTGGGTCGCCTTCTCGACCATCTCCTTGAGCCCGTACTCGTCCGTGTAGCCGGTGTCGAAGAGCGGCTGCACTACCTTCTGCTGCAGTTCGTAGTGCAGGAACGCCTCCTTGTAGAAGAACTCCTTCGTCGCCCCCGGACCGCCGAGCAGGATCCCCTTGAGCTGGTCCTTCTTCGGGAGGAACATCTCTCCCGACATCTCCGCGATCCGGACGAAGAACTCGTGGGCCGCGTGCTCGATCATCCGCTCGAAGCGGTGGGCCGACTGACCGCCCCGCCCGTGCTTGCTCGGCACTTGGGACTGCTTGTTGCGCATCGGCTCGACTCGCTTTCCGCGCAGGAAACCGAGCGTCACCTCCGCGCGGTCCATGACGATCAGACCCCAGAGGTCCGGCTCGTGGACCATCGTGAGCAGTGGGTCGAGGAAGAAGGTCGAGTCGCATCGGTAGAGGTACGTGTTGAGCGGCTCCGGTGGCTCGACGATGAACGTTACCGGCTCCGACTTGTCCGCCCCGACCGCCTTGCTCCCGACGAAGAACGCGGCGCCGTTCGCGGGGGGCTCCTTGAACTGTCGCACGCGACCCATGAGCGACTCGATCGCCCACATGACGTTCTTGCGCGTGGTCCGGCTCTTGATGTTCGAGCTCTGGGCGTACTCGTTACGCAGGTACGACATCACGTCGGAGATCTGCTTTCCGGGCGAGACGTAGAGGCTGATCAGCTCGGTCGCGCGGCCACGGCACGCCGCGATCTCGTCGAGCTTGCGCTGGAACGAGTAGCGGGCGAGCTGTAGATCGGTCGACTCCGTCGGCACGAGCTACCTTCCCGTCGGCGGGCCGGCGACGGTTCGGAGCGACTCCTCCCGCGCGGGAGAGGTTCGCCCGTTCCCCGGGCCGCGGAGTCAGAGCAGGCGGCGGACGTGCTCGTCGATGACCTCTTCGGGGTACGCCCCGACGATCCGGTCGACGAGCTTTCCCTGCTTGTAGAACAGGAGCGTGGGGATGCTCATGATCCCGAGCGCACCGGCCTTCTCGCCGTTGTCGTCCGAGTTCATCTTGCCGAAGGCGACCTTTCCCTTGTACTTCTCGCTCAGCCGGTCGACGATCGGAGAGACCATGCGGCACGGGCCGCACCAGGGAGCCCAGACGTCGATGACCGCGGACGCGCTACCCTGAGTGAACTTGTCAAAATTGGCTCCGAGGACCTCCTCTACCGGCATAGCGCACTTCCGGAGGAGACGAGGGATTCCGGATATTAAAGTGAGTTGTGACGCCCACGCTATCGAGGCACGTGAGCGCGACTTCGACGGGGCGGAGGGGCGTCGAACGGGAGTTCGGGAGCGCCCGAAGCGAGCCTCCGGACGAATGTTCTTTGTAGCGCGGAACCCATGGGGAGAGCATGGTTTCTTCCGCCCCACCCTCGGGAGCGGACCGACTTTTGACGACCCCCACGGGACTGGACGGACAGTCGGTGCCGTGGGTCGATCGCGTCGGTCCTCGGGCCTCGGTCGTTTCGCCCGCGGCGCGCAAGGCGATCCGCCAGCGCATGCTGTTCTTCCGCCAGGCGTCCCTCGACCGGGTCGCGGCGCTCGCGGGGATCGAGGTCGGCGAGCTCCAGCCGTATCGGCGGGAGCTGCGGGAAGGAGACCTGCCCGAGATGCTGTTCCAGCGCGGCGCCGGCACCGCCTTCACGCACGAACTCCCCCAGGGCGCTCTGCTGTACCTTCTCGTGCGGGCGACCCGACCCCAACGGATCGTCGAGACGGGGGTCGGCCCCGGCTACTCCACGTCGTGGCTGCTCGCCGCCCTCGACGCGAACCGCTCCGGGGAGCTCGTCTCTCTCGGTCCCGGCCCGACCGCCGGCCGTACGTCCGGAGTCCAGAACGTTTCGGTGGGCCAGTTCGTGCCCCCGAGTTTCCGTTCCCGCTGGACGCTCGCGCTGGGGAACTCCGAGGATCGACTTCGAGAGATCCTCTCGAACTCGGCCCGGGTCGACCTGTTCTTCTACGACAACGGACCCGACGCGACGCGGGCTCGATTCGAACTTCGGACCGCGTGGGATGCGCTGTCGGATCGAGGGGTCCTCCTCGCGCATCACGTCGACGCGAACTCGGCGTGGGCCGAGTTCTGCCGACGTCAGGGGCTCCCGACCCAGCTGCTGGACGCGGGACCGCCTCCGATGGGCGCGCTCGGCCTGGGGAGCGGCCCCGGGTCCCACTGATCAGCGTTCGAGCTCTTCGACCAGGTGGATCGTCGCGGGCACGATCAGCTTCTCGATCGCGGTGCGCACGGCGCGCTCGCTCCCGGGGAGCGCGAACACCGGTTTTCCCTTGATGACGAAGAGCGACGCGCGGCTGATCAGCGCGAGCGGGCCGACCTCCGAGAAGCTGAGGGTTCGATAGATCTCTCCGAACCCTTCGAGGCGGCGTCCCCCCATCGCTTCCAGGGCTGCGATCGTCAGGTCTCGCGAGCTGACCCCGGTACCTCCGACGGTCACGGCCGCCTCGACGCCGGTCTCGTTCAACCACGGTTCGAGCAGGTCGCGTAGGTCGGCGATCGAGTTGGCGACCAGACCGTAGTGCGCGATCGTGTGGCCCGCACCGCGCAGGAGCTCCTGGGCGAGCGCCCCGGACGGATCGTCGTCGGGGGTGTGGGTGTCGGAGAGGGAGACGACGGCGAAGCCGAGGGAGCGGGTTCCCCCGAGATGATGCCGACCGACGGGGGCCGGGGAACCGCTCATGCTTCTTCCCCCTTCGTCTTCGCCCTGACCCGGATCGGACCGAGCGAGGTCCCGGGATAGAGGCCGCGGCCATCCTTCTCCAGGTACTTGACCATGTCCCACACGGTCAGGAGCGCGACGGTCGCGCCGACGAGCGCTTCCATCTCCACCCCGGTTCGGTCGACCGCTTCGGCGGTCGCTCGGACCCGGACCGACCGCGGGCCGACCGTGACCTCCACCGCGCTCCCGGTCAGGCGTACCGCATGGCAGTGGGGGATGAGTTCCGGCGTCCGCTTCATCGCGAGCAAGCCGGCGAGCTCCCCGGCGGCGACGGGGTCGCCTTTTTCCACGCGGCCCGCTCGGATCGCCCGACGGGTCGCCGCGGAGACCCGCAGCTCTCCGACCACTTCCGAACGCCGGGCGACGGCGGGTTTCGCCCCGACCGAACGCTGTCGCGCCATCCCACCGACCGTTCAGGCGCGCGAGATCGGACCGGCGGCGATGTGCGCGAGGACCGCCTCGAGCTGAATGCGGTCGGAGGCGCCCTGCGCGAGCCGGAAGTCGACCTCGCCGAGGTATTCGATCAACCGAACCTTCTCCCGCGCGGGCAGGACGGTGTCCGGGATATCCGGAAGGTAGCCGTGGATCGCCCGGAGGATCTCCTCGCCCGACGTTCCCCGCTCCGTGAACAGGACGAACAGTCGGTCCCGGGCCTCGGCAAACTGCCCTCGCAGCGCGGCGGTGAGCATCGATTCGACCTCGCGTCGGAGGGGCACCGTGGCGTACTCCTTCACCGTCTCGATCGTGACGTGGTCCGTGTGCGTCGCGGTGAGCTGAAGGAGGTTCGTGGCCCGGCGGAGATCTCCCGCGCTGGCCGTCACGATCGTTTCGAGCGCCTCCGGGTCGACCCGAGCTCCTTCCGCCTTCGCGATCCGCTCGATCTGGGCCCGGACCGCCGCGGGCGTGTACGGTCGGAATCGAAAGACCGCGCATCGCGATTGGATCGGGTCGATGATCCGGGACGAGTAGTTGCAGGAGAGGATGAACCGACACGATCCGGAGTAGCGCTCCATCATCCGGCGGAGCGACGCTTGGGCCTCCGAGGTGAGGTTGTCGGCCTCGTCGAGGAACAGCAGCTTGAACCCGACGCCCCCGATCGGGGCGGTACGAGCGTACTGCTTGATCGTCGTACGCACGGTATCGATCCCCCGCTGGTCGCTCGCGTTGAGCTCGAGGAACGACTGGCGCCACTCCTCCCCGAAAAGGTCCCGTGCGAGGGCGAGCGCGGCCGTCGTCTTTCCCGTCCCCGGAGGGCCGGCGAACAGGAGGTGGGGCATCGAATGCTTCTGCGCGTACGAGCGGAGCAGCGGCACGATCGCGTCCTGGCCGACCATCGTGGCCAGCGACGCGGGCCGGTACTTTTCGACCCAGACGGCCTCGGCTGATCGATCCGCCATCGTACGTCCGATTCTCGCTCGCGAGTGAACTCTTAGCCTTTACCGGACGGGGCGTCGCCGGCGGCGCGGGGTGCCCGCGAACTCGCCGCGTCGATCCGCGCCTCGACGGACATGTGCTGTTGAACCGCCTCGGTGAGCAGCCGGCCATACTGGCCCAGCGCCTGCCGGTGTCCCCCGTGGTCGTTCGATGAGACGATGCGATAGAACCACCACAGCTGATCGATCGAGGTGAGAAATCGCGAGTGATCGGAGGCGATCGTGCCGGCATCGCCCCCGGGCCCCTCGGAGGGAGCGATCGACTCGGAGCTCCTTAGATGGGCGCGGAGGGCGGATTCGAACTCCACGATCTCCGCCCGAACCTGCTCGATCGGGCACGCCTCGAGCAGGACGAGCCCGGCGCTGAATCGCTCGAACGAATTCGTGATCTCCTCCAAGCTGCGGACGGGACCCGCGCTACGTCCGAGCGTTTCGGCGGACAACATCCGGTCGGAGGTAGGCGGCCTCGTGAAATAGCGATTCCCGACCGGAGCGCAGTTCGTAGGAGCCCGATCGGTACCCCATGGCATGCTACCGGGGCGCGGGCGGGAGGGCGTCGGGGCCGCCCGGGGCGCTCCTCCCTGGGTCGAGTACGTCCCTCGCGGCGATTCGGCGGCCGAGCCGGTACTGCAAGTACGCGGATCCCGCCGCCACCCCGAGGATCCCCGGCACCCATAGGTCGACCGGCACATCCCAGACCCACAGCGCGATCAGCATCCCGGTAGCGAAGTAGAACTCGGACCGCTCGAGGTCGGTCGAGCCGACCCGAACGAGGAGGAACGCGAGGACGCCGAGATTGATCGCCACGAGCAGGCCGCCGACGATCGGGGCCGGGAGCGTCCGCGCCGAGGCGAGGGCCAGGAGGAGGAGCCAGGCGTCAAATCCCACCGTTCCGATCAGGATCAGCGGCCACTTTCCAGCACGGGACGCCCCCGCGCGAACCGAGAGTAGATCGGCCGGCGCTCGCCAGGCGAGAGCGATCAGAACGGCGACGACCGCGAGGAAGAAGAGGCTCAGGCCGGCACGGGGAGCGAACCGCTCGTGGGTCGAGAAGACCACCACCGTGGCGAGGTAGATCAGACCGATCACGGCGAGGCCACCGGAGTCGAACCATCGGGCCGTTCGAACCTCCGGGAACCATAGGCCGACCAGCAGGATCGGGAGCGCGATCGAGTAGGTCGCGTGGAACGCCGATATCCCCAACGCCCAGAGCCAGTTGACCCCCCCGGCGTGCCCGAAGACGGCGAGGGCGTCGACCGGCGAGCCCGAAGGCTGAAAGAACGTGTGCACCGCGAACCCCTCCTCGAGGATCCCGTACGCCCCACCCAGCAGCAGGATCGACGCCCACCCTTTGTGGAAGTAGACCGCGAACTCTCGGACCAGGAGCGCCCCCGCGCCGTAGAGCCCGAGCAGGAACGCATAATCGATGACGAAGCCGACCGGATCGAAGGCGATCGAGCCGATCGGGGTCGACCCGGTCAACAGCTCCGGGATCGCCGGAGTGAACACGAGGAGGGCGAGGAGCGGCCATCGGGACGGGAGGAGGATGCGCACGGAAGGCCGTTCGGAGAACCCCTACTTGAATCGGCGTTCCGAGTCGTTCGGACCCGTGTTATAACCGCAGGTCGGTTCCGGCCGCGGTCCCCCTATGCGCGCGCAAATCGCCCAGGTCTCCTTCCGCGGCACGATCCGGGAACGGTCGATCGAGCCGTACCTTCGGATCTTCCACGCACTGCGTACGCGCGGTCGCGTGCGCGGGGTCCTGTTCGACATCTCGAGCGGAGGCGGGGAAGCGGTCGCGTCGATGGACCTCTACCTGGCCGTAAAGCGGCTCAACCAGGTCAAGCCGGTGTTCGCCTCGATCGGCGGGATCGGTGCGTCGGGCGCCTACCTCGCCGCGCTCGGGGCGCGCCGCATCTTTGCGTACCCAGAGTCCCAGGTCGGATCGATCGGAGTGATCTACCCCCACCTGGCGATCCGGGAGTTGTTGCGCCGTCTCGGCGTCTCCGTCGAGCTGTTGCACGTAGGTGCCCACAAAGACGCCTATCAAGGGTATCGACCGCTCACGGACGAGGAGCGAACGAAGCTGTTGGCGGTCGCGCAGGAAAGTTACGATGTCTTCGTGGCCCGCGTGGCGGAAGAGCGGCACCGTCCGGTCGAGGAGATCCGGGCCCTCGCTACCGGAGAGGTCTGGTCCGGCCGAAGGGCCGCCGAGCTCGGGCTCCTCGACGCCCTCGGAGACCGAGAGGTCGCCCTGGAAGAGCTCGCCCGCGCGGTCGGTGTCCCGGTCGGCCGGACCGTCCGCGTGGCCCCTCCGCGACCGTTCTTCGAGCGGATGCTCTCGCGCGGGGTCGGAAGCATCACCGCCGGCGTGCGGGAGTCCCTCGAGGACGCCGTCCTCGACCTGGGCGGGCCGGCGCTGCTCCGGTAACCGTTATGTAACGGCGTCCGCCGTGAGGGGGTAATGCCCGAAGGCAAGCGCACCGGCTTCTCCAGCGCCGCGGGGCTCATCCAATACTATGACATGGAGGAGACCCGGTCGCTCAAGCTCAACCCGTACTTCGTGCTGAGCATCGGGATCGTCGCGGCCGTCGTGGTCGAGATCCTGAACTGGCGGATCGGCTAGTCGAGATCACCCCGCGATCGGTGCCGGCGCCGCCGGGTCCGGCATCGTCGACGGCGCGTGTCCGGGAAGGAAGCGGTCGATCTCCCCTCGTCCGAGCAGGACCACTTTCGAGTCGGGAGACTCGTCGAGCACGCGGTAGCCGGTCCGGACCGCGAGCCGGTGAGCGAACGCGGCGATCTCGTCGTGCTCGGGCACGTGGTCCCGCCCCAATCGCTGGCGGGATTTTCCCATGAATACGTACCCTTTCGGCTCGATGAAATCCGGCCGCGCGAGCGAATCGAGTTCGGCGTAGGCGTCCGTCCAGCCGAGGTTCCAGCCGCGGACGAGCGTGTGGCGGACGACTCTTCGCGTCTTCAGTCCCCGCACGATCTCGAGCGACTCGCGCAGCCGCGCCCAGGCCCCGTCGTCCGTCGGGAGCGTGAGGCGGCGGAAGATCTCCGCGTTCGGCGCCGTGACCGAGACGTAGAGCTGCGTCGGGAGCGGGTCGAGGATTCGCAGGGCGTCGGGATTCGTCCCGTTCGTCACCAGGAAAGTGGTGATCCCACGTTCGTGGCAGAGCTCGAGGAATCGGTTCATCTTCGGGTAGAGCGTCGGCTCGCCGGTGAGCGAGATCGCGACGTGCCGGGGCGCTTGGGACTCCTCCCAGCGCTCGATCGAGACCAGCGGATCGCCCTTGAACCCCGACAGGATCCGTTGCTGGGCGTCGATCGAGCGGTCGAGCAGCAGCTCGGGGTCGTCGTACTCCGGCATCACCCCGTCGTTCTCCCACCCCTGATTGCGCCAGCAGAAACGGCAGTGCAGATTGCACGAGTCGATCGCGGGCGACATCTGCAGGCATCGATGGCTCTCGATCCCGTAGAATCGGCCCTTGTAGCAGTCCCGACCCTTCGTCAGCGACTCTCGGGTCCAGTAGCAGAGCTTGACCGCGCTGTGGCGGCCGGTGAGCTGGTAGCCCTGGCCGGCCAGTTCGCTCGAAAGGTCCTGATCGCCCATCCGCCCCCGGCGCGACCGTCCATCGGCCCATAATGATTTGGTTACCGCGCGGGTCGGCCGCGCCCTCGGAGGAACCGCGCCATGGACCCGAACGTACGCTGGCTCGGCTTTGGCGCGGTCGTACGCGCCGGCGGAATGACGCTGGTCGCTCCGTACGTGGTCCTGTACTTGCGCAATGTCCTGCACCTGGGCTACGCCGAGATCGGGCTCCTGGTGGCGCTCACCGGAGTCGTCCCGCTGCTCATCGTACCGTTTGCGGGCCTGCTCACCGACCGGATCGGCCGGCGGCGGGTCTTCCTGGTCGCGCTCGTCGCGGAGGCGCTCGCGGTGCTGTTCGTGGCCGCCGCGATGCAGGAGCGATGGCTCCTCGGAATGGTCGTCTCCACCTCGCTCGTCTACACCGTGGGAACGATCGCGGGGCCCGCACTCTCGGCGTATGTCGCCGACTTCTCCGTGGGCTCCGAACGGACCCTCGCGTTTACCTGGGTCCGGATCGGCTGGAACGTCGGCTTCACGCTCGGGGTGCTCGCCGGAGGTTCGCTCATCGGGTTCATCGGATTCCCGGACGTCGGGTTCCTGGCCGGCGCCGTCCTGCTCGTCAGCACGACGTTCCTCGCCGTCGTGCTGCGCCCGTCGCCGTACGACCTCGCTCGCGGCGCGGCCCGGCAGCTGCCCGCGGCCGATCGACCGCCGACCGCGAGCTTTCGGGAGAGCGCCCGGGTACTGATGCGCGACCGGGTGTTCCTCGCGTTCTGCGCGGCGGTCGCCGTCGCGCAGCTTTCGATCACGCAGTGGGGTTGGACGTTTCCGCTGTATGCGAACGCGGTCCTCGGCATCCCCTACTCGCTCATCGGGGTCGGGCTCGCAATCAACGGACTGTTGGTGGTCTTCGTACAGGCCCCCATCACGAAAGCGGGGATCGGCCATCGTCACACCTCGCTGTTCGTGCTCGGGACGGCGCTCTACGCCGGCGGATTCCTCGTGTTGGCCGGATTCGCCTTCGCCGGGGTCGCGATCGTCGCCGGGTTCTTCCTGTCGATCGTGGTGCTGACCACGGGAGAGAACCTCACGTCGATCCCCGCCAACACGCTTCCATCGAACCTCGCTCCCCCCACGGAGGTCGGCGCCTACAACGGCGCGTTCTTCGCCATCGTGGGAGCCGGCCAGCTTCTGGCGCAGCCGCTCGGAGGGTTCGTGCTCGCCCTCGGGGCGAACCCGCTCCTGACGTGGGGGATCCTCGTGGTCCCCGCGCTGCCCGCGATGCTCTGGCTGGGAGGATTCATCGCCCCGCGCGTCGATCCCCGGGCGAACCGCGCCTAACTCCGGCCGCGGTTACGTGAACTCTTCGCGCTCGAAGAGGAGCAGGCCCCCGAGAGTTGTCCCGAGGAAGTAGCCCAGCATGATCAGGATCCCTTCGGGGTAGGTCGGGTTGTAGACCGTGGAGCCGAGCATTCCCCGACCAATGTGGGCCGGGATCGACCCGAACGGATACGCGATCACCGCATTCGCATACGTCACGACGAACCACGGCTCAATGTGGGCGAGGCCCTCGACGAGGGCGATCACGATCGTGAATCCGAAAAGGAACAGTACGGCGACCACGAGGACCCCGTACAGGCTCGTCTTGAACAGGGAACTGAATAGGAAGGTAGTCCCGAGCAGCGCCGCCAGGTACAGCAGAGCGAGGGCCAGCGATTCGAAGAGGGCCAGGGTGACCACCCCCGTACCCAGGAAGTAGGCTCCGAAGCCGATGATGAAGACGAAGTAGACCGCGATCGTGACGAGCGATGCCGCGAACGCCGCGAGGTACTTCCCGGCGTAGACGCTCCAGCGTTTGATGGGAAGCCCCATCAGGAAGTAGCCGGTCTTGTTCTGGAACTCGCCCGCGATCGCATCTCCGCCGAATATGATGCCCGCGAAGACGATCAGAACCTCGGCGCCCCCCACCCAGAACGTACCGAAGAATGCAAACGAACTGTCGATGAGGTCGGCGGGCCGGAAGTACAGTACGGCGGCGGAAAGGAGCGCGGCGATCACGGCCACGATCACCATCATCAGGATGAACCGGCGCGATCGCAAGTAGTCCCGGAGTTGGTAGCGGGACATCAGGATGGCCTGCGTCCAGGTGCCGGGCACCGAGCCGAGGGGCGCCGGCGACTCCGGCAATCCCGCTCCCCCGCGGGAGTCCACCGGAGCCTCGCTCAAGAGTCCCCCGTGGAGATCTCGCGGAGATAGATGTCCTCGAGCGCACTGCGCGATTCGTGGAAACCGACCAGTCCGATCTGGAGGCTGGAGAGCTGAGCGAGCACCTGAGCTCTCGCTCCCGGACCCCCTTGGATCATCAAGGCGAGGCGACGATCATCGAGACGCGACCACCCCGAGACGCCCGGCAGGCTCGCGATCCGCTGCTTCGCAACGTCGTCCCCGACCGGCCCCAGGAACTCGGCGTCGACCGACGTAGCCCCCGCGGTGAATCGAGCGGTCACGTTCGCGAGGGTATCGTAGAAGAGGAGCTTCCCGTGGTTGATGAGTGCGACCTCGTCGCAGACGTCGACGACCTCGCTCAGGATGTGGCTCGAGAAGAAGATGAGCCGCCCCTGCCCCTTGAGGTCCCGAATGATCGAGCGCACTTCCGCCATGCCGCGGGGGTCGAGCCCGGTGCTCGGCTCGTCGAGCAGGAGGACGACCGGGTCGGAGAGGAGTGTGGAAGCGATGTTCACCCGCTGCTTCATGCCTTTGGAGAATTTTCCGAACTTCTGATCGGCCCAGTCGGTCATCTTCACCGCGGCGAGAACTTCGTCGGTCCGCGAGCGGACCTCGCGCCGGCCCATACCACGAAGCGCGCCGACCATCTCGAGCGCTTCCCGCGGGCTGAGCGAGCCGTAGATCTCCGGGGACTCGATCAGCGCCCCGCAGGAGGAGAGCGCCGCCTTACGGTTTTTTTGGACGGAAATCCCGTTGACGAACGCTTCCCCCGAGGACGGGAAGATCAGGTCGGTGAACATCTTGAGCGTGGTCGTCTTCCCCGCGCCGTTCGGGCCGAGGAAACCGACGCACTTCGACCCATCGACCCGAAGGGTCAGGCGTTCCAGGGCCGTGAACGAGCCGAACCGTTTCGTCAGCTCGCGCGCCTCGAGACTTGGGGGCACCGGGAAGTTCCTCCGACCGGAGGGAGGGTGGGTTTCGGGAGCTTGAAAAGCCTGCGTACGCCACGCGACTGCGTCGCACTCGGCGATGCCGGCCGGTCCCCTCCGTGCCCGGCCGAGGGAGCGGCACTCAGGAGGGGGTCGGAATCCTGGGGGTCGCGGCGCCGGGGAGCGCCCTCAGCGACGGGAGCGGGCGGCGCAGCGACAACGAATTCAGCACGACCGTCGACGAGGAGAGCCCCATGGCGAGCGCCCCCGCGATCGGGAGCCACTGGTAGACCCCCAGCCCCAGCGTGGGAACGAGCGCTCCGGCAGCGATCGGAAGCAGCACGGCATTGTACGCGAGTGCCCAGGTCAGGTTTCCCCGTACTCGACCGACGGTGCGACGGGCCCACGAGATCGCGGCCGGGACGGACGCGAACCCGCGTCGGACAAGGATCACCTGTCCGGCCTCTCGGGCCACGTCGGTTCCGCTGCCGATCGCGAACCCGGCATCGGCGGCCGCCAGGGCCGGCGCGTCGTTCACCCCATCGCCTACGAACCCCACCCGGGCCCCTTCCCGTCGGTACTGTTCGACCAGGGCGACCTTCGCGGCCGGATCGGCCCGAGCGTAGACCCGGTCGGCGCCCACGAGCGAACCGATCCGCTGGGCCGGTCGCTCCTGATCGCCCGTGACGAGCACCACCCGAATCCCCGCCGAACGAAGCTCGGCGACGGCGTCCCGGGCGCCGGGGACAAGGACCGAACCGAACGCGACCGCCCCGAGAAGGCGTCCGCCGCGCACTACCACCGACCAGGAGTCACCGCGTTCGTCCACGGAGCGCAGCCACTCGGACAAGCTCGTCAGATCGAGCCCGGCTTCGCGGGCGGCGTCCCCGCGGAGAATCGCTACCTCCTCCACCCCGATGCGCCCGCGAACACCCCAGCCCGGGTCGAGGTGCGCCCCGTCGATCGTCCGCGGCTCGACCCCGAGTCGCGCGGCTCCGGCACGGAGGGCCTCGGAGAGCGGATGCGGGGTCGCGCGGGAGAGTCCCCACGCGGTCGCCAGTAGTTCGCCCTCCGTGAACGGCGGGATGGCGCGCCACGTCGAGAGCGCAGGGTCCGGAAGGGTGAGCGTCCCGGTCTTGTCCGTCAGGATCGTGTCCACCCGGGCCACGCGTTCGATCGCATCTTCGCCGCGGAACAGGATGCCGTCCTCCGCGGCGCGGCCGGTTCCGACCAGAAGCGCCGCGGGCGTCGCGATACCGAACGCGCACGGACAGGCGGTGATGGTGACCGTCACGAACACGAGGAGCGAGATCGTCAGATCCGTCCCTTCCACCACGTGCCAGAATATCCCGGCGGCGATCGCCAACGCCAGCACTCCCGGAACGAACCATGCGGCGATTCGATCCGCGGTGCGCTGCAGCGGGACGCGCGCCATCTCCGCGTCGGATAGGAGCGTGCCGATCTGGGCGACGAACGTCTCCGGCCCCACCCGGCGTACCTCGACGGAGACCTCCCCCTCTCGGTTGACCGAGCCGGCCAGCACGGGATCCCCTGGGGATTTGGGGATCCAACCCGGTTCCCCCGTGAGGATCGCTTCGTCCACGCTCGTCCTCCCCGCCCGGATCGTTCCGTCGGCGGGCATGCGGCTACCGGCCCGAACGCGCACCGTGTCGCCCGGAACGAGTTCCCCGACGGGGACGGTCGATTCCGCCCCGTTTCGCAGGATGATCACCTCGGTGGGAAGGAGCTCGCCGAGGCGAGCGAGCGCGGAGCCCGCGCGCAGGCGGGCGAGGTGCTCGAGGTAGTTTCCGGTCAGGATCAGGGTGACGATCAACGCCGAGGCATCGAAGTAGTAGACCGGAGGCAGGCGGCCGGGCAGCGCGAGTGCAGCGACACTGTATCCAAAGGCGGCGCTGCTGCCGACGGCGATGAGCAGGTCCATGTTCCCGATCCGCCGACGGACCGCGTCCCAGGCTCCGACGTAGAACGGACCGCCCGCGTACCCCTGCACGATCGCGGCGAGGGCGGCGGAGAGGACCCCGGTGTCGCGCGACGGATCGAGATAGGTGAAGATCAGGATCGCCACCGAGAGGGGCCAAGCGACGCCCAGTCGGCGAAGGAGCCGGCGACGTTCGGCCTCGGGTTGGGCATACGAATCGCGGCAGCTCGAGCTGCAAAAGTAGTACGTTCGGTTGTCTCGGGTGAGCTGGAGCGAGTTCGGCCGCTCCTCGACGAACATACCGCAGACGGGGTCGGTCGCCATCGAACCTCCGGGGAGTCGGCGGAAACAGCGAGCGATCTACCGGGCGGGAGGTTGCTGCTGCTCGTAGCGCTTCTGACACGCCGTCGAGCAGAAGTAGACGGTACCCTCGGCGTACACCCCTCGTGCGGCCGCGCGTTCGCTGTCGACGGTCATCCCGCAGATCGGGTCCTTTGACTTCATCGCACCTCGACGAAGACCGACCCGATTTAGGCCTACCGAGTCGCACCGCGGTCCGCAATCGATAACCGCCCGGGGGGGTCGTTCCGTTCGATGGTCGAGGAGCTAACCCCCGAAGAGGTCGCCGAGCGCCTCCGGAAATCTCCCGGAGACGTGGTGCTGCTCGACGTCCGCGAGCCGTTCGAGCGAGCCGAGGCGGTCATCGAGCCGTCGCTGTACATTCCTATGCGCGAAGTCGCCGGGAGGACAGCGGAGATCCCGAAGGACAAGCAGCTCGTCGTCTACTGCCACGGGGGGACCCGCTCCATGATGGTGGCCGCGTATCTCGAGAACCACGGGTTCTCCTCGGTCGCGAACCTGTCGGGCGGGATCGACGCCTGGTCGGTGCGGGTCGACCGCTCCGTGCCCCGGTACGGCTGAGTCGGGCAGCCCGCCCGGTCGTGATACCGGCTTACCGACGGCGCGCGCCGGTCGCCCTGATCGGCTGCCCCAGCACCTCGACGTAGGCGCGCATCTTCCAGTACGTGTCGAGGAACTCTTGACCCCGCGGTGTGATATCGTAAACCGGCCGACCGTCGACCTCCTCGGTGCGCAGCAGGCCGAGGGCGAGCAAGCGTTCCACGAAGTTGCGCAGTCGGTCGACCGGCATCCCGGCCCCGTACGAGACCCGCGTGATCCGCGCCGCCCCGTGGTAGCGCTTGACTACCTCGAGCACGGTAGCGTACAGGTCGGTCACCTCGCGCCGGCGACCGTTCGACCCGTCCGCCCCGCGGCCCTCGAGCATGGCCCCTCCCGAGACACTAAAGCGGGAACGCCGGCAGCGCGTCTACCTTCTTCGGCGGGCTCCGGCACTTTACAGAGGAGCCGAGCTCGATCGACTGGGTGTACTGGACCTCGTCGACTTCGCAACCGTCTCCCAGGCGGACCGTGGCCCCGAATACTCGACGGGCCTCCGCCTTGTGCTCGAGCTCGACCCGGTCGCCGTAGATATCTTCGACGCGGGCGCGGCTGCCGATCTCGACGCGTCCGCCCACGAGCGGACCGCTCGCGCGCCCCTTCGCGCCGATCCGCAGCCGGGACGCTTTCGCCCCGTCGCGGGTCGAGATCGCACCGCCGATCTCGGCGTCGCCGCTGAACACCGCACGCTGCGCGTCGAGCTTCCCCCCGACGTCGACCCCGGCGGCCGAGAGGGTCCCGCCCACCGAGACCGCGCCTCCGACGTCGAGCTTGCCGCTGAGCGTGAGCGAGCCGCGCACATCGAACTTGCCGCCGATGTCGACGCGGGTCCCGACTCCGTTCCCTCCGATCGACCCGATTCCGCCGATGTCGAGGGAGTCGAAGGTGAGATCCTGGACGGCCGCCATCAGGCCGCCGACTTCGATCGATCCGCCCTTCGCGGGCCCGTTCAGGTTCACGAGCCCGCCGACCTCGAGGCCGCCGAACGTGAGCGGCCCATCGGCCACGCAACGTCCGCCCACATCGATCTTACCGCGCACGGTTCCGCCCGCGACCCGAACGGTACCTCCGACCTCGATCGATTCGACGTCGACCTCCCCGAGCTCGGCGGAGCCGCCGGCTTCCACCGTGCGGCCGGTCAGCTTGCCCGCGAGACGGAACTTTCCCCCGACCGAGACGCGCGGCGCGTTGAGCGTGCTTCCGCCTTCCAGGATCCCGCCGACTTCGAACTCCTCGGCGGTGGCCGGACCCCCGATGCGGAGCCGCCGATCCACATCCACCTCGCGCGCGGTCAGCGCCCCGGAGATCTCGACCCCGCCGTCGTGCGCGCGGAGGCGCTCGCGGATCGTCACGTCCCCGTGGATCTCGACGGTTCCGTCCTCCACGTCCATCGATCCGCATTCGACGGTCCCCTCGACTTTGGAGGATCCATCGAACCGAATGTCGCCCGATACGGCCAGTCGCCCGTCCGCGTCGATTCGAGCGCCGGAGCCGACCCGGAGATCTCCGTCGACGACCCCGAGGCGGACCCGTCCTCCGCGCGGGACTTCGGTCTCGCTCATCGGCCGGGGATGACCGGGTGCCTCTATATCCGTAGGTCACCGGGAGTGAGCACCGCTCCGTCTCCTCCATCAGGCCATATTCTTCGACGGGGTCGGCCGATCGTGGAGGATACGCTCGACAGGGTTCGCTCGGAAGTCGTCGCGTGCTCTCGCTGCCCCCGACTCGTCGAGTATCGAGCGCGGGTGGCGCGCGAGAAGAAGCGCGAGTTCCGCGCCGACGACTACTGGGGCCGCGGGGTTCCCGGATTCGGCGACCCGCGCGCTCGGCTGGTCGCGGTCGGGCTCGCCCCGGCGGCGCACGGATCCAATCGCACGGGCCGCGTCTTCACGGGCGATCGGTCGGCGGCGTTCCTGGTCGGTGCATTCTACCTCGCGGGGTTCGCGAACCAGCGAACCTCCCTGCGCCGCGCCGACGGTCTTCGGTACACCGATCTCTACCTCACGGCCGCCGTCCGCTGCGCCCCCCCGGGAAACCAGCCGCTGCCGGGCGAGCGGGCGAACTGCGCGACGTACCTCGAGCGGGAGCTTCGGCTCCTCACCGAAACACGAGCGATCCTGGCGTTGGGAGGATTCGCGTGGGACGCGCTCCGGGAGATCGTTGCCCGGGTCTATTCCGTCGATCGCCCGGCCACCGCATTCTCTCACGGCGCCTGCGCGGCCCTGGGACCCGGAAAGCCCCTCCTGTGGGGAGCGTTCCACCCGAGCCCGCAGAACACGCAGACCGGAAAACTGACGACGCCGATGCTCGTCGACCTGCTCGAGCGCATCCGCGCCTCGTACGGGGGCGTCGCGCCCGCGCGCCAGCCTTAACGGTGGGCGTCGGTCGCCCCGCCGATGGTGGACTTCGAAGTCCTCGAGCGCGACGGTCTCGCTCGATTGGGCCGGTTCTCGACCCCGCACGGGCCGATCGAGACCCCCGCCCTCCTTCCGGTGGTCCATCCGGATCCGGAACGGCAGCCGTGGAGCCCCTCGGTCCTCCGAGAGCGGCTCGGCGTTCGGGCGGTGATCACCTCTGCGTACATCACCTGGCGAACGCCCCCGTTGCGCGAGGTCGCCGAGCGCGAGGGGATCCATGGCCTCCTCAAGTTCGACGGACCCGTCATGACCGACTCGGGGGCGTTCCAGCAGCACGCCTACGGATCGGTGGAGGTAGGACCCGAGGAGATCCTGGCGTTCCAGGGACAGATCGGCTCCGACATCGCGACGGTGCTGGACCGATTCACGGAGCCCGAATCGTCGCACGAGGAAGCCGCCGAGGCGCTCACCATCACCGAGGAACGACTGCGCGCGGCGCGGTCCGCGAGGACCGGTCTTCTCGCCGCGCCCGTTCAGGGGGGACTCTATCCGGATCTACGGCACCGGGCCGCGGTGTCTGCGAGCGCGGTCGCGGATGTGCTTGCGGTCGGGGGCGTGGTTCCCCTGTTCGAGCGGTACCGCTTCGCGGAGCTCGTACGGGTGCTGGTCGCCGCCCGGCCCGGGCTTTCTCCCGCCGCGCCGGTCCACCTGTTCGGGACGGGACACCCGATGACGTTCGGGCTCGCCGCCCTGTTCGGAGTCGACCTGTTCGACTCCTCGGCCTACCACAAGTTCGCCCGTCGGGGCCAGCTCATGTTCCCGGAAGGGACGGTCGCGATCGAGGATCTGCGCGAACCGATCTGCCGCTGTGCGCTCTGTGCGGAGACTCCGCTCCCCGAGGTCGCGCGTTGGCCCACGGCGGAGCGAGAAGCTCGGATGGCCCTGCACAACCTCTCCGAGTCGATCGAGGAGATCGGTCGCGTGCGGCAGGCGATCCGAGACGGCACGCTCTGGGAGCTCGTGGAGCGACGGGCGTCGGCGCACCCCGCCCTTCGGGCCGGGGTGGACGAGGCGATGGCCGCACCCGAGGTCTTCTGGCCGTGCGAGCCCGAGAGCCGACGCGCCTTCCGTGAGATCCGGCCGGAGAGCGTACGGCGGCCGGTCGTCGTCCGATTCCAACATCGGCTCGCGAGCTTCTCGGCCGGCCGGACGCCCGCTCGCCCGATCGCGCGCCTCGCGCTCCGGCCGGAGTTCCTCTCGCGAGTCCCCGCCCTCGACCGGTCCGGTCGCCCGATCTGGTGGTACGCCCCCTCCCCCCTCGGCCCGGTGCCCCTCGAACTCACGGACCTGTACCCGGTCGGCCCCTACCTGGGACTCGCCGAGTTCACCGACCCTCCCCGCCATCGACCCCCGACCGAGATCCGGGCCGAGGTCGCCCGAATTCCCGATCTGGACGCCGACACCGATCACGACTGGTCCGGCGAATGGACCGATCGGCAGCTGCGCTCCCTCCTCGAGTGGCAGTACGGTTCGGCGGTCGCATCGAGCCTCCGAGGTCCGCTGGTCGGGGAGCGCTCGCGACGCACCGGGCGGATCCGTCGGATCTTGCGGGCGGGGGACCCGATGTTCGTCGTCGGACCCGACGGCCTACCCCACCCCACGTTCCGCGGAGGCGAGCTCGTGCGCGAGGCGGCGCCGATCGGCCGGTTCCGTGTGGTGGTGGAAGAGGACGCGGTGGAGTTCGTCCGGAACGGTCGGAGCCTGTTCTCCCGCTTCGTGGCGGACGCCGACCCGGCGCTCGTCCCCGGGGCGAGCGCCCTGCTGGTCGACCGCGACGACACCCTCCTCGCGGTCGGTCGCCTGCTGCTCGCCCCGCACGAGATGGGTCGGCTCCAACGCGGGGTGGCGGCGTGGCCGACCGCGCACGCGAGGCGTCCGTTGCCCGAGGTCGAGGAAGAGGAACTGCCGCCGGAGCTCCGGATCCCGAGGCCCGCGGACGAACCCCTTAAGCGCGACGGGCCCTGACAACTCCCACCGGCTCCGGCCGGGGCACCATGACCCAGACGTTCCTGCTGTTGCAACTCGATAGCGAGGGGAGCCTCTACTCGGAGATCGCCGGGACCCTCGAGAGCCTCGGCTTCCGTCCGGAGACCGAGGGATACGACTTCGTCTACGAGTGGGGGCGGGCCGCCTCGGTCGCGGAGTCCCTCGAGTTCGCCGACCGGATCCAGACGGCGCTGCAGGGCACGAAGGCCCGATTCCGGATCGAATCGACGGACGAGTGAGCTCCGGCGCGGGGCGCCGGGGCCGGGACGGCGGCACGATGGTGGTCCTCGGGATCGAATCGACTGCCCACACGGCGTCGGTCGGGATCGTGGACGAGAGCGCCCGCGTCCTCGCCCTCACCTCGGACATGCACCGGCCGGCTACCGGAGGCATCCATCCCCGGGAGGCGGCGAATCACCATGTCGACGTGCTTCCGGATCTCGTGCGTCGTGCCCTCGAGTCGGCCCACGTGGGGCCCGCGGAGATCGACGCCGTCGCGTTCGCGCAGGGCCCCGGCCTGGGGCCGTGCCTGCGCGCGGGAGCGACCGTGGCGCGCGTTCTATCGCTCGCCTGGCACAAGCCCCTCGTCCCGGTGAACCACTGCGTCGCGCACGTGGAGATCGCCCGTGTCCTGAGCGGCCTCGACGACCCCCTGCTCCTCTACGCCAGCGGAGGGAACACCCAGGTGATCGCCTACGGGCGCGGTCGCTACCGGGTCCTGGGCGAGACGCTCGACATCGGGATCGGCAATTTCCTCGACAAGCTCTGGATCGGGATGGGAGGGACGTTCCCCGGGGGCCCCGCCCTCGAGGCGGAGGCGAAGAACGGGAGCGATCTCTTGCCGCTCCCGTACTCGGTCCACGGGATGGACGTCGCGTTCTCGGGCATGCTCACGGCCGCGCTCGCGTTGCACGCCCGGGGTACCCCGCGGCCGGATCTCGCCTTCTCGGTGGAGGCGACTGCGTACTCGATGCTGACGGAGATCACCGAGCGCGCGCTCGCCCACCGCCGGAAAGGCTCGGTGGTGCTCGGGGGCGGCGTCGCCTGCAACGAGCGACTGCGCGGGATGGTTCGCGCGATGACCGAGAGCCGGGGGGTGCCGATGTTCGCGCCGCCCCGCTCGCTGTGCGTCGATAACGGCGCGATGATCGCCTGGACCGGTCTGCTCGCGCGCTCGGCGGGCCTCTCGGTGGAGGTCGCGGATTCGGCGGTAGAGCCCCGCCAGCGAACGGATCTGGTCGCCACCCCGTGGCGCGCGGGATGACGGGAGCCGCGCCGCGCACCGGCGTCCGCTTCGCCGGGGTTATCTGCCGAGATCCGCTCGACGCACCGTGACCGATGTCGACGTGCTCGTGGTCGGGGCCGGGCCCGCCGGCTCGACCGCCGCGCGCGACCTCGCCGGCGCCGGCCATCGCGTCCTCCTGATCGAAGAGCACCCCCGCGTCGGAGTACCGGTCCAGTGCGCGGGATTGGTGTCGCAGCGCGTGCTCGATCTGGCGGGGCCGGGGTCGTACGTGCGTCGCCCGGTCCGAGGCGCGAACGTATTCGGCCCGAGCCTGCGCGAGTTCTCATTTCGAGCGGACGAACCGCGGGCATTCGTCATCGACCGCGCGGGGCTCGACGTCCATCTCGGGGACCGGGCGGCCGCGGCGGGTGCCGAGGTGCGCACCTCCACCCGGTTCGACGGGGTCGTGCGGAAGGAGCCGGACGGCGTGACCGTGCGCACGACGGACCCAGACGGAAACGCCGCCCGACTTTCGGCCAGGGTGGTGGTGGGAGCGGACGGAGTCGCCAGCGCCGTCGCTCGGGCGTTCCGACTCCGACGGCCGGTAGAGATACTTCCGGCGTTCGAAGCCGAGTACCCGGAGAGTCCGGGGGACGCGGACGCGGTCGAGGTCTACCTCGGTCGACGCTTCGCGCCGGGCCTCTTCGGGTGGTGGATCCCCGACGGCGCCGGCGGCGCGCGCGTGGGGATCGCCTGCGACGCCGACGGCACCTCCGCCCGGGTCTACTTCCATCGGCTGATCGAGCACCTCGTGACGCGGTTCGGCCGCCCCCTCGTCAACCCGACGGCGTTCCTGGTCTCCGGGATCCCGATCGGGACGGTCCCGGCGCTCTCGGGCGACCGCGTCGTGCTCGTCGGGGACGCCGCCGCGCAGGTGAAACCCCTCTCCGGCGGAGGCATCTTCACGGGAATGCGAGCCGCCGAGATCGCGGCGAAGGCGATCGATGGCGCTCTGCGTTCGGGGGAGCTTTCCGCGGCTCGGCTGAAAAGCTACGACACGGCGTGGCGGGCGGAGTTCTCGGAGGAGTTTCGCAAAGCGCTCTACCTGCGTCGCCTGTTCGCCCGGCTGAGCGATGCCGAGCTCGACTCGCTGATCGACGCGCTGGGCCGCGGCTCCCTCGGGGGGACGGTCGTCGCCTTCGGCGACATCGACTTTCCGACGTCCGTCGCTCGGGAACTGCTGCGCGAATCGCCGGGTCTGATGCGCCTGCTCCCGAAGGCGATCGGGGCCTGGGTCTCTTCCGCCGGTGCCTATCCGACGCCCGAACTCGAGCCCGGGCCGCGCCTCGAGTAGTAGAACCACGCACCGGCGGCGAGCAGGACGAACGCTCCGGCGAGGAGCGCCCCGAGCGCCCACGCCCAGTCCGAGCTCGCGACGAGCACGGCGGTTTCGGGGAGGAGACCGGAGACCCCCAGCCTCGAGAGGTTCAATGTCGCGGTTCCGTTCGGCGCTTCGGTCGCGCTCGCCCAGACGCTCGCAGAGAACCATCCCCGAGACTCGAGCAGGTAGCTCGTGGCGGTGAGCTCGAAGGCGATCGCCGTCCGGATCGCAAAGGTGCCGGCCGGCGTGTCGGTCGACGTCGAGATCCCGATCGACCCGATCAACGACGCTCCGGTCGCGAGGGACGCGGTCGACACCGTGACGGTCGACCCCGAGGCGGTGGTGTTGCTGAGCACCGGCGAGTTGGCCACGGGGAGGAGTGCGCTCGCGTCGCCCGGGTAGCCGTTGAACGCGTAGACCTGGAACGTCAGGACCACGCGCGTCAGCGACCCCGCCATCTTCGTGGGATCCTCGAGCGAGTAGCGGAGCTCGGTCGACCCTCCCGGCGCGAGGGACGGAACCGAAAGATTTCCGAGGAACTGACGGTCGAGCGCGATCGGGATCGTCCCGAAGAGATCGCGGGAGCTCCCGGTCGCTCCCCCGGCCGGGTTCGGCGACCGAGCGTGGGCCGACGGCTCGACCGCGATCAGCAGGACCACCGCGAACAGGGCGAGGGCGGGACGAACGATCCCGACGCGCGATGCCCTACGCACCGGGTTCCTCGGGGAACCGTCCGCTCTCCGCGAGCGCGACGAGACGTCGGATCCGTTCGAGCGCCTGGCGCCGCCCGCGCCGTCCGCCGGGACCGAGCAGCCCTCGCAAGGCACCCGAGCGGGTCGGAACGAGCCGGCTCGCGTGATAGATCGCCCGAGCGAGGGCGCGGGGGCGGCCGGTCAACTCGACCGCGTCGAGGTCCGCTCGGAACTCCTCCCGGCGCGTCAGAGAATCGGCGATGACGGCGAGCACCGGGTCCCACCGCATCATCCGGGCGAACGTCCGAAAGAACGTGAGATACCGACCATCGAACTCTCTCAGGTGGCCGAGCTCGTGGGCGACGACCGCCTCCCACTCAAGCGGGCCGAGCTCGGCGAGCAGTCGCTCGGAGACGAGGATCACGTCCTCCCGACCCCACCGGCGCGCGAGTCGCGGCACGAGGAGCGTGAACATCAACGCATCCGGCCGCTCGGACGAAAAGGCGAGCAACGACGTGCGGGTCGCCGGAACCGGGAGGCCGACCGGCCACTCCACCGGCCGCGGCCGCAGCACGATCAGCAGCGCCCGGCCGACGAGCTGGCTCAGCAGGAACACGAGGAGAAAGATGAGGAACGCCCCCGCCGCGCCGAGCACCCAGTCTCGACCCGCGGCGGGAGCGAACAGTGCCCCGGGGGAGCGAAGGAGACGTTCGGCGGCCCCTACGCCGCCCCCGACGATCACCCAGACCAGGGCGGTGGTCGCGATCAGCGCCCATCCCGCGATCAGGACGACGGTGACCCGGAAGATCGTGAGCGAACCGGAGCGGCGCAGGGCGGCCGCCAGCGCGACGCTCGTCGCGAGCAGGGGCGCCGCGACGAGGATCGCCCACCCGAGAGGGGAGGGCCACATGGTGCGCGTGCGGAGCTCAATCGAGGCCGAGTCGTCGGCGGAGGTCGCGCTCCTCCGACGGCTTCAGCTTCGCGATCTCCTCGTTCAGATGAACGACTCCCGCCGGGCCAAACATGGCGACGACGCCCCGCAGGAGATTCAGGAGGTATTTCTGCTCGACGTTGGCGGTCCGGTAGACATACCGCTCGCCGCCGCGGCACGGCTCGCGACGGCGGCGCACGAGACGTTTTTCATACAGGCGAGAGAGGATCGTGGCGACGGTAGTGTACGCGACCCGGATCCCTCGGCGGCCGAGCGCTTCGCGGACGCTGGCGGCCGGCGCCTCTTCGAGCTCCCGCAGGGAGGAGAGCACTTCGGTTTCGAGGGACCCGAGCATCGTTTCTCGCAGAGAAACGAGTCGCGGGGTTTCCTTAAGGGATATGGCGGATTCGAACGGACGGGTTCGTACGAGACCAACCTTCCGTGTCTCGGAGGCGATCGGCCCCGGAAGGGTTTAACTCGGTATCCCGTTCGCACCGCCCGTGACGACCCCCCGGCCGGTCGAGTCGGTGCTCGACCTCATCGGGAATACCCCCGTCGTACCGCTCCGGCGCGTCGGCTCCGACCTGCCGTACCGTATCCTGGTCAAGCTCGAGTTCCTCAATCCGGGGGGATCGGTCAAGGACCGGATCGGCCCGCAGATGGTCGCCGAAGCGGAGCGGGACGGCCGGCTCAAGCCCGGGGGGACGATCGTCGAGGCGACGAGCGGGAACACCGGGGTCGGGCTCGCGATCGTCGCCGCGGTGCGCGGCTACCAGTCGGTGTTCGTCATCCCCGACAAGATGAGCTCGGAGAAGATCCGGCTGTTGAAGGCGTACGGTGCCCGGGTGGTCGTGACCCCGAGCGGGGTGCCCCCGGAGCATCCGCTCAGCCACTACTCGGTGGCCGCCCGACTCGCCCGAGAGATCCCGGGGGCGTTCCACCCCAATCAGTACACGAATCAGGGGAACCCGGAGGCGCACTACCGCACTACCGGCCCCGAGATCGACCGGGACGGCGGGCCGGGCCTCGGAGCCGTGATCGGAACGGTCGGTACGGGCGGCACGATGAGCGGGATCGGTCGGTACTTCAAGGAGCACCGTCCGGGGGTCCGGATCGTCGCAGTCGACCCGAAAGGGTCGGTCCTCGGTCCTACCTTCCGAACGAAGCGCTCGCCGCCCGCGGTCCCGTACCTCGTCGAAGGGATCGGAGAGGATGTCGTCCCCCAGTCGATCCATTTTGAGTATCTCGATGAGTTCGTTGAGGTCGGCGACCAGGAGTCGTTCGACACGGCCCGCCGGCTGGTCCGCGAGGAGGGCCTCTTCGTGGGCGGCTCCTCCGGTTCGGCGGTCGCGGGGGCGGTGAAATGGCTCTCCGGCCGGCCGCTCCCCGAGGGGACGACAGTGGTCGTCGTGCTCCCCGACTCGGGCGACCGGTACCTCTCGAAGTTCTACTCGGACGACTGGCTCCGCGAGAACGGCCTCGTGGGCGGGGGCCCGACGGCGCGGGATGTCCTTCGGACGAAGCAGCATGCGCCCGCGCTGGTCTCGATCGAGCCTACGACGAGCGTCCGCGCGGCCCTCGAGACGCTGCGCGCGCACCATATCGCCGAGATGCCGGTACTCGAGAACGGGAAGAACCTGGGCTCGTTCCGGGAGGATGAGGTGCTGCGGCGCAGCTTTGACGACGGTACCGTCCTCGACCGGACCGCCCGATCGGTTCTCTCCTCCCCCTTCCCCGAAGCCTCCGCCGACGCTCCCGTGGCGGAACTGATCCGACGGTTGCGCGACGAGCGGGCGCTGTTGGTGCGGGACCCGGCCTCGGGAGAGCCTATCGGAGTCCTTACGAGGCACGATCTCGTCGGTCGGGCGCACGGGGAGGGATGAGACGATGCGCCTGCGCACCCGGGTGATCCACGCGAAGCAACCGACCGACCCGCTCACCGGCGCGGTCAATCCTCCGATCTACCTCTCGAGCACGTTCCGCCAGGAGGCGCCGAACCGCAATCGAGGGTACGTCTACAGCCGCAGTGGCAACCCGACTCGGGCGGTGCTGGAGGCCGCGATCGCGGATCTCGAAGCGGGGCGTACGGGCCTCGCGTTCTCGTCGGGCCTCGGCGCGTTCGCCACCCTGCTCGAGATGTTCCCCACCGGGAGCCGGATCGTCGCGGGGGACGATCTCTACGGGGGGACGTGGCGGCTGTTCGAGCATCATCGCCGCCAGTTCGGAATCCGCGTCGAGTACGTCGATCTCGGTCGACCGGGCGAGGCGGCTCGGGCGCTCGAAACCCCCGCCGACCTGGTCTACGCGGAGTCCCCCACGAACCCGCTCCTCAAGCTCATCGATCTCCGGGCCGTGGCGAAGCTCGGGCATGCCGCGGGCGCGCTGGTCGCGGTCGACAACACATTCGCCACCCCCGCCCGACAGCTGCCGATCGAGCTCGGCGCCGACATCGTGCTCCACTCGACGACGAAATACCTGGGGGGCCACTCCGACATCATCGGCGGGGCGCTCGTGCTGCGAGAGCGTCGCCTGGGCGAGCGGATGCGTTGGCTGCAGAACGCGGTCGGGGCGGTGCCGAGCCCGGTGGATTCGTTCCTCGTGCTCCGCGGGATCCGCACGCTCGCCGTTCGGATGGACGCGCACGAGCAGAGCGCCCGGGCGGTCGCCGAGGTCGCCGACGGGGACCGCCGAGTGCGCACGGTCCATTACCCGGGGCTGCGCTCGCACCCCCAGTACGCCCTCGGTCGTCGACAGATGACCGGCCCCGGGGGGATCGTGACGATCGATCTGCGCGGCGGTATGCCGAGCGCCCGCAGGTTCCTCCGCCGCCTGAAGATCTTCACCCTGGCCGAGAGTTTGGGGGGGGTCGAGTCGCTGGTCGACCACCCGGCGTCGATGACCCACGCGAGCGTTCCGCGCGCCGAGCGGGAGGCGCATGGCGTGACCGACGGGATCGTGCGACTCTCGTGCGGCATCGAGGACCCCGCCGACCTTGCCGACGATGTTCGCCAGGGGCTCCGGGGGCTCTAGCGGTGCGCCGCGTCACCCTGTACGATTCGCTGAGCCGAACGACCCGACTGTTCGCCCCGCTGAATCCGCCCCGGGTCGGGCTGTACGTCTGCGGCATGACGCCGTACGCCGCCGCCCACATCGGCCATGGGCGAACGTTCGTCGTCTTCGACGTCGTCGTGCGCGCCCTACGGCGCTGGGGCTACCGGGTGTTCTACGTGCAGAACGTCACGAACCTCGACGACAAGCTGATCGCCCGAGCCGCCGAGGAGGGGACCGACCCTCTCCTGCTGGCGGAACGCCAGTTCCGCGACTACCGCGATGCGATGGAGCGGCTCGGGGTGGGCTCCGTGGATTACTATCCGTTCGCCACCGATTACATTCCCGAGATCATCGCCCAGATCCGGGTGCTCGTCGAGCGGAGTCGGGCCTATCCATCGGCCGACGGGTCGGTCTACTTCAGCGTCTCGAGCTTCGCGGAGTACGGGAAGCTCTCCGGGCAGAAGGTCGCCGGCCTCCGCGCGGGGGCCCGGGTCGAGGTCGACGCGCGGAAGCGATCGGTCGAGGATTTCGTGATCTGGAAGGCCGCGACGCCGGGCGAGCCTTCGTGGGAGAGCCCCTGGGGCCCCGGCCGACCGGGCTGGCATATCGAGGACACCGCGATGACGCTGCGCCTCTTCGGCCCGCGCTACGACCTGCACGGCGGCGGGCTCGACCTGATCTTTCCGCACCACGAGGCGGAGGTGGCGCTCGCGGAGTCGACGACCGGCGAGGCGCCCCTCGTCAACTACTGGCTCCACGGGGGCCTGCTCACGCTCTCCGGCGAGAAGATGTCGAAATCGCTCGGGAACGTCGCGCCGTTGACCGAGGCGATCGACCGCGCGGGGCCGGGCGCACTGCGCCTGTACTACCTGAACGCCTTGTACCGGAGTCCGATCGATTTCGATCCCGACCGCAGCCTGGGCGAGTCGAAGGAGGCGTACGAACGATTGCGGAATCCGTGCACGAGGATCGCCGAGATCCTGGCGCGCGACGGGGCGGATCGCGACGGCGCCTCCCCCCCCGAAGCGCTGCTCGCCGAGGCGGAGGGGCTGATCGAAACGCTCGACTCGACCCTCGCGGAGGACTTCAACACCCGCGAGGCGATCGCGCTCCTGTTCGGCTGGAGCCGTCGCCTCAGCGAGCGGCTCGGAGAGCTCGACTCCTACTCCGGCGCCGGGCTCGCGGCGCTGCGCGCTCCGTACGACTGGGGCCAGGAGGTGTTGGGGCTGTTCGCCGCGGAGTCCGGAGCGGTCGGAGACGGCTGGTCGAACGCGGTCGCTCCGGCGCTCGCCGCGCGAGCGCGGGCCCGAGCGCGCGGCGATTTCGCGGAGGCGGACCGGATCCGGG
>JBAUAJ010000073.1:0-1610 GCA_049675585.1 Thermoplasmata archaeon | reverse complement strand
TGTAATAGGCGGCCATCAAGCCGGTGAATGCAGGCTCCTGCTTCGTGCCTTTATATCCGAAGGGATACACGTGATAGACGTGGCCGCCTTCCGCAGGCTGAGGCTCCTTGCGCGTGCGCACGACGACGGTTTTTTCCGCTTTGTCTTTCACGCCATCAGGATCGGAAAGAACGAAACGGCACTCGTATTCGGTGTCGGGTTCGAGATTCAGCAGGCTGCCGGCAAACATATTGGGCGCCACGTAGCTGAAATAATGGCCGGAACCTTCGCGCGGCGTACCGCCGGGAACGAGTTCATGCTGCAGACGCAGTAGCGGCAGCCCTTTGCGCCATTGCTGCTCGCCCTTCTTGCGAAACGTTACGTCCACGCGCGCGTTGCGATTGTCGTCGCCGGAAATGCGCCACTCGAATCCGAGCGAAACGAGCGTGGGCGGATCGATTTGGAATTCGCCGACGGTAGTTGCATTTTGCGGCGGCGGTGCGGCCTGCGTGCGTGATGGCGCGAGGATGAGCGCCAGCGCGGCGAGAAAAAAGATCGCGACCGACGCTCGACCAGCGAGTTGCAAATTTCGATTCATGAGAACACCACCTCAGGGGCTAAAGCCCCGGCGAATGAGTTGCTTTATGTCGGAGCTGAAGCTCCGACCCCCTAAAAACCGGTGAAGCAAAATGTGCCGCGCCCACGGCGCTCGGGCTTCCGCCGCTTTATTTTCCCAGCCCTGACGGGCTGGGCTACCTTCTGGCGCGCCTACGGCGCCGATCAACGATCCGTCAAAGTGCGGACAGTCCATCATTTGGCCGCAAAAGCCAGGAGTACGTTACCCGGCATCGCGCCGAAACCCGGGTAGCCGGAAACGACGAACACCATTCCTCCGGCGACGATTGGCCCGCCGACATCGAGCGAGCCGCCATGCGCCGCGACTTTGTTGACCGTTTCAAAATCGCGCGCGGTGTCGAAATCCCAGATGATTTTTCCGTCAGTGGTCGCGTACGCGCGAAGATGCCCGTCAATCGAGCCGGAAAAAACCGCGCCGGGAATCGCGGTGACGGCTTGCGATTGCGCGGGGCTGCACGGGCGGCGATCGCCGCAGCCCGGTGGCGGAGTTTTCCAGAGCAAGGTGCCATCGCTCACGCGATACGCTGAAATGCCGCCTCCTTTCGTCGGATCAGGCGCGCGGCCATTGAAAGCCAAATCGGAAACGGCGACGTAAACGTTCGTGCCGTCCGTAGCCGGGCCCCACTGCACTCCGCCAAGCAGGCCGCCGACGCCAGCGCGCGCGTGCCAGAGAAGTTTTCCGTCGGCGTCGGGATCGACGGCGTAAACGAGCCCGCTTTTCTGGCCGAGGAGCAGAACTCGCTTCCGGTGCGGCAGCGCGACGAGAATCGGCGAGGCGCCGAGGTCGAACTCAGGATTGGTCGGCGGGGAGCAGCCCTCGCGCGGCGGGTCGCCGCAGTCAATTTTGTAAACGTCGTCCTTGTCGAACTGCACGGACCAGGCGATTTTCCCGGTATCCATGTCGAGCGCGACGACGGCGTCGCTGGTTTTCGTGCCGGGTTCGGAATAGTTGTCGCCAGTACCGACGTAGAGGCGATGGTGTTCGAGGTCCAGAG
>JBAUAJ010000072.1:0-1658 GCA_049675585.1 Thermoplasmata archaeon | reverse complement strand
CTTGACGGTGGTGCAGACCCGACGGCTGCAAGGCCAGAGCGTATTGGACTACTTGCACGATGCCCTCCGGGCCCATCGCGCGGGCCAACCCTGCCCCAAATTGGTCCCGGCAGGGTGAACGGTTACCAATTTTTTTTCGTGAATCTCAGGCGTCGCCTTGAAAGTCCCTTTGAATCCAGGTTTGCCCAGGTCATTAACGGTGCCGACCAACTGGAGTTGCTCATCTGACGCAAGTAAACTACCTCTTAAATACATACCTGCCCCAACATTGAATAGCCCCTCAAAAGAGATTGATCCGTAAGGGGAAGATGGCGAAGGAGGGATTTCTACGACATTATGGGCTTCCCAGATCTGCCCTTTGTCGATTAGTGTGAAGCCGATTGCCGGAAGCAGCCGGACCCAAATCTTATGTGGATCGAAGGGGTCGTGAAATGCACCCAGGTCTTGACCGGCATTTGTCTTTGCGGGGCGGATCACGACGCTGTACCTGTTGTTGATGGCCATCTCATTGATCCTTTCGTGGAAACTATAGGAACTTGGTAGCCTTTTGCTGATCGCATCGTTCGGTAAGCAAGCCGCCGAACGACCCAGCTCAGCAGCCGGCTCACGCGGGGAGGGCCGTTGAACTCGGATAGCCGTCAGTCGCGTGGCCGGTCTGCTGCAGCGACTGGTTCGGCCTACCTTTGCTACAACCCATTCACTAGCGCTGACAGCCACGCCGCATACTTGGCTCGGAGCAATCCCCGAGCTTCGGGTGACTCGGCGATCACGTCCATGCCGCCGTCGTAAGGGTGGAGTACCCACCGACAATCCGGGGCGACTACCAGCACGTTGGCCACTGCGTCGTCAGCGACCAGCCGGACGAGCGGATCGAACTTGCCGGGCCGCCACTCCTGGGCGCTGGCGAACAAGTGCCAGTAACTCGGCTCGTCGAACCCCTCCTCGACGCGGTGCATGGCGACGGTCCGCCACGGGGCCGCACCCGGATCGAAGGCCGCCACCTCGGGGTAGGACCGCGACGGCACGGGCGAGCCGGAGTACCCCGTAGTCACCAGTACGACCCGTGCGCCGGGGCGTGCCAACTCCCCCAAGATGGCGTTGTGGCGTGCGAGAACCTCGGCGTACTCGGCGTCATCCTCCGGGTATCGCTTCGACCCCGGCAGGCTGTGGAACCGCACCCAGCGCTCTGGGAAGGCCACGCGCAGATGGTGCCCGATCGGCTCGCAGTGCGGAAAGCAGCGATCCCAATCGGGCAGCATACGCGTCTCGCCCTCTGAGGCCGAACGACCCAGCTCAGCAGCCGGGCGGCCAGGAGGGGCAGCATGTCGCGCGAAACCCGAATGGCCGCCCGGTCTGCTGCAGCGCCTGGTTCGGCACGGCTATCTTGAACGCCCCTCATTGCTTCCCGGCGGTCGGACCTACTTCGCCGGTTGTCCCTCGGCCTTCCATTTAACCTTCGCGACTTCCGAGCCAAAATTCTTGCCTCGTTGCAGCTTGAACGAACCGGCTTTCTGCTCGGTGACTTGGCACTGTTGCATCCCTTCGGGGAACGACAAGTTGGGCGGGGCGGCGAAGGGTGTAGTGCGCCCCGAAAATGAGACCACGAAGAGCCGTTGCGAATGGTACGACCCACCCGATCAACGGCGTCCTTTTCCCGC
>JBAUAJ010000071.1:0-2136 GCA_049675585.1 Thermoplasmata archaeon | reverse complement strand
GATCAGTACGGCGCCGCGGGAGATCGACGAAATCGAGGCACTGATGAAGCAACGGGCGCGCGCGCAGCCCTGATCCGCGGGATCGCGACGCCGATACACGCCGATCTCACCGGTCCGCTGCTACTGCCGCGTGCTGAGCCACTTCGCGCGGAACGCCAGCTGCTGATCGGTGGGATTCATTCCCGCCTCTTCGAACGCGACCACCTGCAACGCCGGATTTTCCGCGATCGTCAGGGTCGTTTCGCGGTGCCCGGCGAGGCCCTCGTACGCGATGGTGACCTTGTCGCCGGGCTTGTGCGCCGCGATGGCGGCGTGGAGGTCGGCGTCGGCGGTGAGTGTCTTGCCGTCGAGTGCGACGATCCTGTCGCCGCGCTCGAGGCCCGCGCCGTACAAGGGCGTGCCGATAAGCACCGGCACGGTGATCGTCAGCGGAAGGATGTTCGGGTTCGTCGCACCCCTGCCGCCGCCCTGGAAGTCGCCGATCCAGCCTGCGCCGGCTTGCGCCTTGCGCACGAGCAGGCCGGCGTTCGCGAGCAGCTTCGGATAGTCCGGCAGCTCGTGCCCCGCGATGTAGTGCTTCCAGAAATCCCACGCCCACGCCGAGTCACCGGACGCGGTCGCGAGCGCCCGTCGCGCATCGTCGAGAGTGTAGGGAATCTCGGGCTTGCCCTGGTTCTTCCACATCGTGCGCATGAAATCGTCGAGCGTGTGGCCGCCACGCGAGCGCAGCGAGAGATCGATGGCGAGCGCGATCCCGGCGCCGTACGTGTAGTACGAAATGAAGATGTTCGCGCGGTTCTGCGGATCGATCGAGACGGCCGCGTCCGTAAATGGCGCCTGCTGGCTCATGCCGATCGGTCCGTAGAAGCGGCGCCCCGGCGCGTTGGTGACGGTATTCACGATCCCGCTCAGGCCGTGCACGAACGCGCCGGCCTGCGTGACGCCAGACCGTGCCTCGAGCAGCGGGCCGTAATACTGCGTGAACCCCTCGGCGATCCAAAGTTCGCCCGACATGTTCGCCCGGTCGTAATCGAACGGTTCGAGCGTCGCGGGCCGGATGCGCTTCACGTTCCACGAGTGGAAGAACTCGTGGGCGACTGTGGAAAGTTCGCGCAGCGCGCTGAAACCCATGCTGGTGTTTCCCGTCACGCTCGTGGAGTTGCGATGCTCCATCCCGTCGCCATTGCAGCTCGGTCGATAGCAGGCGACGAAGGTGTACGTGCCGAAGTCGTAGGCCGGGAATTCTCCGAACACGGCCGCCGCCTCCTGCACGATCTTCTTCGCGCCATCGGCGTATTCGTCTATCGTCGCCGCGGGAGCGGGATCGTCCACCGCCGCCCGGAACTTCAGCGTACGGCCGCCGCTCGTCTCCGTCCATTCGCGCCACTGGATCGCGCCGACGTGCGTCGGGCTGTCGAACAGATACTGCATGCTCGGACCCGTGAACCGTTCGGGATCCGACGTCGGCACGAGCTGCGTCGCGATCGTCCACGCCGGGTTCGGCCTGTGAATCGTGACGCTCACGGGACGATGCTCGAGTCCCCGCGCATAGATGAATGTCGCAGGTGGCTGGATGTGCGCCTGCACCGCGGCGAACCCCGGATAGGTCCCGTCCGCGCGGTCGGCGAACAACGTGTACGTCACGGTCACGGTCCCGTCGTGCCCGCTGACATCCCAACCGTAAGGGTCGGGGCGCGTCACCGTGAGCTCGCGTCCCTTCGAATCCACGGCCTTGAACGAATACACATTCTTCGCAAACTCGTGCAGCGCATAGCGCCCGGTCGAACTCCGCGCCATCCGGGTGTGCAGTGTGCCGGGCGGCACCGACGTGAACACCGCCTTCACCTCGGCCTCGTGGTGCACGATGTTCGGAAATGAAATCTCGTACGCGATCACCGGCCCCTTGTTCCCTTGTTCGATCGGGTGGAGCTGCGCGCCGGCGGACCGCGCCGCCGCGGTGGTGAAGACGGTGAGCGCGAGAGCGATGACTGTTCTGGTCGGCCTCATGGTATTGGCGGGTGTGGGATGAATCGGAGCGGCGCTACGCGACCGGGTCAACGGCCGAACTGGCCTCTTCGATCGCGATGCCGTCGCGGAGGTCCTTGAGCAGTTCGATCGACCCGAGGTGCAGGGCGA
>JBAUAJ010000070.1:0-1914 GCA_049675585.1 Thermoplasmata archaeon | reverse complement strand
GGCTGCCTGTGGCCGTCGCTCAGATTTGGAACGTTAGACCAGCAATACGAGAATATGATTTCGCGCCTAAATAGCCTATTGATTGCCGGAGCATTCTTTATCCTATTTTGGGTCACACTTCACCTCGCTCTCCACGGTGCAATCGTGGCAATCATGGCTTGGGGATTTTTCCTCTTTTTATCGGCCGCTATTGATAAGCGCATCAAGTGGCTTAGAGTGACCAAGTGGTTTTTAGGCGGTCTCTTGATTGCGTATTGCGTATTTGCGATTATTGGCGGTGGCAGGGACTTTTTGTTTTTGGGTAGCGTATTTGTCGCCGCTAGTTTTTTGGCGTTCGACCCCATCGCCTGCTGGCTGACCAAATCCAGAAATTGATGACGACGTGGTCTAACAAAATCACTGCACACAACGCCGGATGGCGCACTCAGTTCCGCTTTCGCGGTTCACGTCATCAGGCCGGCGTGTGTGAGTTCTGGCGTTAGGCGGCTAAAATATCGCGCATGAACAAATGCCCATACTGCGGTAAAGAATATCCTGACAGTGCAGCAGTTTGTGAGCTTGACGCCAACCCACTTATTTCCGGCAAAGCTGCCCCCGCACCGTTGGGTCACAATGCAGAGATGACTGGGCTCGATAAATATTTTGCCAAATCGTCCAGCATATTCTTTTGGGGTCTTGATGCGAGATTGCTCTGGGGTTTTATCGGTGTGTTAGCCTGCAAGCATCCCACCGCTCGAAAAAACGCATGGATCTACTTCGGTTGGCAAGCAGGGGGTTTGGTGCTCGCATTTATTATTATTGTGCTTGTTAAGAATGCACAAGCAAAGTGATTGAAAACGCCGCCTCCTGAGAAACAAGACGCGCAAGTGGTTGATAACCAACGAAACGTCCTTGTCTTGTTTCTTTGGTCATTGCCCCCCGCCCGGCGGGGTTGGAGTGCTAACAAATCGCTGCAGGCAACGCGGGATGGCCGTTCCAGTTCCGCTTCGCGGTTCACGTCATTCGGTCCCGCGTGGTTGAGCATTTTACGTTAGACCACTCCGTACGCTGATGGCATTTCGGTTTCCCATTTTGATTGTATTGATTTTGGCTGGGTGCACTTCTTCGCACCAGTCTGGCACCGCTGCAGCTCCTATTTCAGGGTCCAAGTCCTCAGCGCAAACCGTTGAGTCCTTTCGCTTCATTGGACCAGCTACCACGGTTCAAGATGTTACCGCCAGACTTGGCGCACCTGACCGCGATGTTGGAAGCGGGCTTTACGTCTATGCGTATCGTCTGGCCGATGGCAGTGATGTTTTGATTGGTTCAGGCGACGGTTCGCATATTCTTTACGTCAGACACGGTCAGGATATTTTGTTCGAGAAACGATGAGGACGTGGTCTAACAATTCGCTGCAAGCAACGCGGGATGGCCGGTCCAGTTCCGCTGCGCGGTTCACGCTGGTTGGTCCCGCGTGCCTGAGCTTTTGCCGTTAGGCCACATTTGAGCGTATGAATGTAATTCGTGCGTCCATAATTGTTTTAGTTCTGATTCAGGGTTTGAGATGTTGGGCAGGAACCACCAATAATCCCAGTTATTTCGAGCAGGGCGTTCAGAGCGCCAATAGTCGGGAGTGGGATATAGCAATCATTGAGTTTGGCGAGGCGATAAGACTCAATCCAACGAATGTTTTGGCCTTCGATTATCGCGGTGGCTGCTACTTTGCGAAGAGTGATTTGGACAAGGCGATTAGTGACTACGATCAAGCGCTTCGATTCGATTCGAACGACGTCGTTGCTGCCTTCAATCTTGCCAGCGCATATCGTGCAAAGGGCGAGTTCGAAAAGTCGATCCGTTCCTGGGATGCGTACATGCGACTGAATCCAACAAACGACGTGGCTTATAAGAACCGTGCATCCGTATACGACACTATTG
>JBAUAJ010000069.1:0-22801 GCA_049675585.1 Thermoplasmata archaeon | reverse complement strand
GCGTACGCCGCCCCGATCGTACGCGCGTACGAACGGTGCGCCCCTCGACCCAGTAGGTCGAGCAGGAGCGGCAGTACAGCTCGCGGTACTCGGGCCGGAGTCGGACGTTGTACCGGGTCCCGACCTTTCGGGCGAGGACCACGTACCGGTGCGCGAGCAACGGATCTCCGAGCGTCGCCTCGCGGTCGGCCAGCGCGAACAGGTCGTCGATCCGCTCGTGGGCGATCCGCACCATCGCGCCCGTGCGCCGGCCGCGCCGTCCGGCCGGCCTCACGGCTGCGGCTGCTGGCAGACGGGGCAATAGACCGCCGGTTGGGCGATCATCGACCCGCAGCGGGTGCAGAACTTTGCGTTCGGGGGTGGCGGTACGGGTCCGACGGCGCCGGGGATCATCGAAGCGGGTACGATGTACGGGATCGCCTGGAGGACGACGGGGTACATCGGCGCCGGGCCCGTTGGGGTCCCGGGAGCCAGCGACGGGGAGGGGACCGCGGAAGCGGAACGGATCGGAGCCGCCGGGTCGCCTTGCGGGAGGGTGTATCCGCATTTCGTGCAGAACAAGGCGCCGGGCGGTCCGAGCTCGCCGCAGTGGAGGCAGACCGGCACGGGGGACGGCAAGGTATATTCGGTATAATTCCGTGCGGTACCCCGGTGAGACCCCGGTCGGTCGCGCTGGTTACGCGGGACCCGGCCCTCTATCAGGAGCTGGCCGGCTTCCTGCGCGAGCGACGGTTACCGTCGGTCAGCCTCCTTCCGGGCGATCGGATCCCGGATCGTGTCGCGGTCGTGCTCACGAGCTCAGAGGAGCAAGAGCTCATCGAGCACCCGCGCGTGCTCGCCGTGTCCGAGGACGCGGACCGTCGGGCACTCGGGGCCGCGATCACGCAGGCGCTCGGCCCGTCGGACCCAAGTGAGGAACTCGTGGTGGGCATCGATCCCGGTCCCCGCCCGGGATACGCCATCCTATCGGGGGAGCTCTGCATCGGCCAGGGAATCCTCGACGGCCCGGAGAGCGTGGGGGCGTTCGCGACTCACCTCCGTCACCGCTTCCCCGAGCGTCCGTTGCGATTCCGTGTCGGCGCGGGGGACCCTCCGGACCGGAACCGGATCGTCAACGCCCTGTTCAACCGGTTCCGTGCGGTCGAACTGGTCGACGAGAGCGGAACGACCCCGCGGGGGCGCCGTCGGCCCCGCGACGCGGAGGCGGCTCGGTCGATCGCGGCCACGCCGGGAGCGATCGTGCGGGAGCGGCTGGTCGGCCGCTTCACGGCGGGCGAGATCGCGAACCTCCAGCGGCTGAGCCGGGAAGGGAGCGGGGGGCGCGTCACGATCTCGAGGAGCTCGGCCCACCGGGTGCTCCGCGGCGAGCTCACGCTCACCGAGGCGGTCGATGAGGCGATCCCCCCATCGTCGCTCAGTGGAACGGGCCCGCGGGTCGGCCGCGTCCGCGAACCGCTTTAACTCCGGCCCGGCTCGAATCGACGTGTCGTTCCCGCCCGCGGTAGAGGATCGGGTCCGGCGGGCCGTTCTCGAGAACGCCCTCGACCACGACGGCGCCCCGCACGCTTCCGCCGTGATGGCCCGGCTGCTCGCGACCGACGCCGCGCTCCGCCCGCAGGCGGTCGAGCTCCGATCGCTCGTCGCGCAGATCGTGGCCGAGGTCGAGCGACTGCCTCCGGCAGAGCTCGAGGATCGGCTCGCGTCGCTGGGCGGTCGCGGCCCGGCGCGCACGCCCGTCGAGAAGAGCACCGGTGGGGAGTTCCCCGACCTCCCGGGAGCGATCGCCGGCCACGTGGTGCTGCGGATCGCCCCGTTCCCGAACGGGGTGCTGCACATCGGTCACGGTCGTCCGCTCTACGTGCACCAGCACTACCGGGAACGATACGACGGAAAGCTCCTCCTCGTCTTTGACGACACGATCGGATCGGAGGAAAAGCGCGCCGAGCCGGAGTTCTTCGACCTGATCCAACAGGACTGCGAGCTCGCCGGCGTTCGACCGGACGCGGTCTACTACAAGTCGGACCGGATCGCCTCCCACTACCCATGGGCGCGCCGCGTGATCGAGAAGGACGGGGCGTACGTCTGCACCTGTCCCGCCGAGCTGCTGCGCGAGCATCGGGCGAAAGCGATCGCCTGCCCCGAGCGGGCGCAGTCGCAGGGGGAGACACTGGATGCCTGGCAGAAGATGCTCGACGGAGGGTTCGCCCCCGGGGAGGCGGTCCTTCGGCTGAGGAGCGACATCGCCGACCCGGACCCCGCGTTCCGCGATCGGGTGCTGTTCCGCCGGAGCGACCTCGACCACCCGCGGGTCGGTCGAAAGTACCGGGTGTGGCCGATGCTCGAGTTCTCCTGGGCGGTGGACGACGTCGAGCTCGGCGTCACCCACGTGCTCCGCGGCAAGGAGCTCGTGATCGAGGACCGGATGCAGCAGTTCATCTGGGCGCTACTCGGCGTGCGCGGCCCGCCGTTCCTCCACTGGGGCCTCCTGCGCGTGCGGGAGGCGAAGGTGGCGAAGAGCAAGGCGAACCGCGATGTGAAGAGCGGCCTCTTCGACGGGTGGGCCGACCCGCGCACGTGGTCGCTGCGGTCGCTGGACCGCCGGGGTATCTCGATGGGGGCCCTGCGGGCGTTCATCCTCTCGTTCGGGCTTTCGCTCTCCGACATCGACGTCGCCGCCGAGACGCTTTACGCCGAGAACCGCAAGCGGATCGACGGGACGACCGTGCGGCGCGCCTACGTGCCCGACCCGGTGCGCGTCGACGTCGAGGGATATCCGTTCGACCTCACGTCCCTGACGCTGCCGAATCACCCGGATCGGCCCGAGCTCGAGAGTCGCGAGGTTCGGGCCGGCCCTTCGTTCTACCTGCCTCGAAGCGACCTCGCGGCGCACCCGGGATCCGAGGTTCGGCTCAAGGACCTGCTCAACGTTCGACTGCCGGCGGAGATCACGTCGACCGGCGCGGTGCGGGCGGAGTTCACGAGTCGCGAGAACCGCCGCCTCCCCCGGCTGCAGTGGGTCGGCGCGGACGGCGCGGTCGCGGTCGATCTGTTGGGGACCGACGGAACGCACTCCGCCGGCCTCGGCGAGGCGGGCCTCGCCGGAGCCCGCCCGCGCGACATCTTCCAGTTCGAGCGCGTCGGGTTCGTCCGGGTGGACGGCAACTGGGTTCCGGGAACCTCCCCGCTGCGCGTCGTCTACGGCCACCCATAGCGATCGGGCCGACCCTTTTGTAGGCGACCGCCGTCGGTCCCGCGATGAAGTTCCTGCACACGTCCATCACGGTCCGACAGATGGACGAAAGCCTTGCCTTCTACACCGAAGTGCTCGGGCTCGAGTTCGAACGGCGTCGCGCGATCCCCGAGAACCACGCCGAGATCGCGTTCGTCCGGGATCCGGCGAGCGGGGCCCGCCTCGAGCTGACCCACTGGGACGGCAAGGAGTCGTTCGAAGCGGGAGAGCAGCTCGACCACCTGGCGTTCGAGGTTCCCGATCTCGATACGTGGCTCGCGAGCGCGCGGGCCCGGGGAGTTCGGGTGGCGAAGGAGCCGTATCGACTGGCCGGCGGATCGGGGCGGCTCGCCTTCGTGCTCGACCCGAACGATGTGTGGATCGAACTGATCGAGCGGCCGCCGGCGCCGGGCTGACGGCGAGCGATCGTGCCCGTACCCCCGGATCCCGACCTCCGGCTCGGAGCGCCGCGTCCTCTCGCCGCGGTGTTCCTCGCGACGTTCTTCGTCCGGTTCTCCTTCGGCATCACCATCGCGGTGTTCATCGCGTACATCTCCCACCGCTCGAGCGACTACACGGCGGCGCAGCTCGGGATCGCGGGCCTGGTCAGCGCGATGGCCCCGATCGGGGAGTTCTCGACCGTCCTGCTCTCCGGCGCGGCGGCCGACCGCTGGGGGCGGTATCCGGTACTGTTCGGGGGGATGGCGGCGGCCGCCGTGCTGTTCGGGGTCGTCGCCGCGACCCGATCCGTGATCGTGCTCGGGGTCGCGAACTTCGTCTTCGGGATCGCGAGCGGAGCGATCCTGGCCGCGAGCCTCGCCGTGGTCGCCGATCGGAGCGGGTCGGACGAACGGGGGCTCGAGATGGGCCGGTTCGACGCGGTCAACCTTTCGGGGTGGATCGCAGGTTTCGCCTTCGGCTTTGGGGCGATCGGCGCGCTCGCCAATGCGCAGCTCTGGATCGTCTTCCTGCTCGGGGCGGGAATGCTGCTGCTCGGGATCATGGGCTCGATGCGTCTCCTGCGAGACGCCCCGCTGCGCTCGTCCGTCCGGACGTTCTCGCTCGCCGCGGTTCTTCGCAACTCCTTCCGCCGCACGGTGCTCGTCGTCACCCTTCCGTGGCTCGTCATCTACGCGCTGATCGGAGCCGCCCTGGTCTTCCTCCAGCCAGCGACCTCCGGGATCGGGATCCGCCCGCTCTACCTCGCGGCCGCGATCGGCGGAGCCGGGGGACTGCTCGTGCTCAGCCAGCCGTACTTCGGTCGGTGGGCCGACCGGGTCGGACGCACCCGGATGATGACGATCGGAGCGACCGGATTCATTCTCGTGCTCGGGTTCGCCTGCCTCCTCCTCGCGTTCGGCCCGGCCTGGCCGCTGCTGCTCGGCCTCGGCCTGAGCGCGTTGCCCGCGCTCGCGTACGGCCCCGCCGCTCTCGCGGCGCTCGCGGATCTCGCGGGAGCGATCAGCCGGGCCACGACGATGGCGATCTATTCGCTGACGATCTCCCTCGGGATGTTCCTCGGCATCGTGGCGTCGAGCCAGTTGATCAGCCGATTCGGCAACGCCGGCCTCTACCCGTTCTTCGGGTCGATCGCCGTCGTGCTCGCGGTGCTGACCGCGATCCGGTGGGTCGAGGCCCAAGCCGCTACGATTCCGGTTCGATGATGATGTGCTTCAGGACCGGATAGGTCGATTTGAGCGCCTGGCTGACCTGGTCGATCGCCGATTCGAGCTGGTCGGTCGTGAGTCCGTCCTGGAAGTTGATCCGCAGGGCGACCAGGGCGTCATCGGGTCCGAGCTGCATCGACTGCGCGGAGCGGACCCGGGCGACCCGGGGATCTCGCTCGACCAGCGAGAGCATCGACCGGGCGACGTCCGGATCGAGCGCTCGCCCGGTGATGTACGCTCGGCTCTCGGCGGTGAGGACGAATCCCGTCGCGACCAGGAGCACTCCCTGCAGGGTGGCGATCGCCCCGTCGAGCGCGTAGTCGTGGGTCTTGTAGATCACGAGGAGGCCGGCGATGGCGATGACGGCCCCGACGATCGAGATGAAATCCTGGTAGAACACCGACTTGAGCCCCTGGTGCGCCGATTCGAGGAGCGTCGTCAGCGTCTGGCGTGAGATCCGCAGTTCGCGCAGCGTGATCCAGATCCCGAGCGAGCTCACGCCGAGGGACGCCGAGACGACCAGGAGACCCTCCCCGATGTGCGTCACCACGTGCGGGTCGGTCGCCTGCTCGACCCCGGTGACCAGCGCGACCATGCCGGTCATCGTGAACGTGACGACGATCGACACGAACGCCCAGAAGAAGCGCTCCTTGCCGAACCCGAACGGGTGCTCGGAGTCGGCGGGGCGACGGGAGAGGTACAGGCCCGACAACAGGAGCGCGCTGCCGGCGAGGTCGGTGATCGCGTAGATCGCCTCGGCCAGCACGACCCGGCTCCCGGACGCGATCGCCACCTCGAGGTTCAGCGCGAAGAGCGCCGCGTTCATCAGCAGGGTCGCGGCGAGGATCACCTGGGGCCGCATCGTTCCGGAGCAGATCCCTCGGGACCGTCGGGACCGCGAGCGGGTCGATAAAGCGTGCTGGCGCGCCGACGCCGCGAACGGTTCGCGACTGCGGGACCAACCATTAAATCGCGCGTCCCCGTGCGCGCTCGGCGAGCGATCGATCATGGGCTCCTCCTCCGCGCACGGGACATCTGCCGCGAGAGGGACGGCTCCCCGTCCTTCCGAGCGATACCCCCGACCCGCGCTGAGCCTGCTCGGGCTATCGCCGGGGAAGCGGACCCGCCTGCGTCGCCTCCTCTACGACCACGGTCCGGGCGGCGGCACGCTCCTCGTGCTGCCGATCGACCAGGGACTCGAGCACGGCCCCGCGGATTTCTTTGCGAATCCGGCGTCGCTCGATCCGCGCTACCAGTACGAACTGGCCCGGGACGGGAACTTCAGCGCGATCGCGCTGCACATCGGGCTCGCCGAGAAGTACTTCACCGAGTTCGCCGGGGACGTTCCGCTGATCCTCAAACTGAACGGGAAGACCTCCATTCCGTCGGATGCGCAGGCGTTCAGCCCGCTCACCGGTACGGTCGAGGACGCCGTGCGCCTGGGCGCGGACGCGGTCGGCTACACGATCTATGTCGGCTCGCCGGCTCAGGACCAGGATCTCCGGCAGTTCATGGAGGTCCGGCGCGACGCGCAGAGGCTCGGCATGCCGATCATCGTCTGGGCGTATCCCCGCGGGGAGGCGGTCGCCAAGAAGGGCGGAAAGGAGAGCCTCTACGCGATCGACTACGCCGCCCGCGTGGCGCTCGAACTCGGCGCCGACATCGTGAAGCTCAACTATCCGATCTCCTCGGAGAAGGACGCGGAGAGCCCCGCCCCCTACAACTCGCTCCACCTCTCCGCGGACGATGCGTTCCGCAAGGTCGTGGAGAGCGCGGGCCGCGCGCTCGTGCTCGTCTCCGGAGGGGAGAAGGTCGGCGACGCGGAGCTGCTGCGCAAGGTGCGCTCGTCGATGCACGCGGGGGCGACCGGCATCATCTTCGGGCGCAACCTCTGGCAGCGACCGCGGGACGAGGCGCTCCGCCTGACGCGGGAACTGCATGCGATCTTTGGAGAGTACGCCCAGCCGGTCGCGTAAGGCCCCGATCCGCCTGCTGCTCCACCTCGCCGGCGAAGACCATCCCAAGGCGTGCACCGGCCGCCGCCTCGTCCATCTCGGCCGGGCGACCCGCATCCCGGGGGAGCACGCCGCCGCCCCGTCTACGGTGGTGCTCGACCCGTACGCCCCGACCCCGCTCTCGGGGGCCGACCGCGCGGGCGCCGAACGGGGCGGGCTCCTCGTCATCGACTGCTCGTGGAACCGGCTCGCGGCCCGGGGAAAGTTTCCGGGGACGGAGGGCGGCGTCCGATCCTCCCGGCCGCATCGTCGCCTTCCCATGCTGATCGCCACCAATCCCCAGCATTACGGCCGATTGGCCCAGCTCAACACGGTCGAGGCGCTCTCCGCCGCATTGTATCTGCTCGAGCGGACCGACGCGGCGGCGGCGCTGCTCACCGGGTTCCGCGGGAGCGAGCAGTTCCTGCCCGTCAACCGCGTGCGGCTCGACCGATATCGTCGCGCGGACGATCCCGAAGCGATACTATCGGCGGAGCGCGAGCTGTTCGGAGAAGGCTGAAAGCTCGCCACTCGGCACCGCGGTCAGGGGATCCGATCCGGTACCCTAGATCTTCAGTCGGTCGATCGTCAGATCGCGCACGGACCGGACCGGCGACCGCAGCGGAAGCATCGCCGAGATCACTCCGCCGTACTGGCCATAGAGGCGACAGGTGTGCAGCGTCATACAGCGGTCCTCGAACAGAGGTTGGGCCGTGAGATCGGGGTCGTGCCCGCGTAGAAAGATGCGGAGGCCCGTGGTCCGGAGGAACAGGTCGAGGTCGGAGTTCCCCCAGGACGGGGCAGCCCCCCGACGGGCCGCCGAGACGTCGCATTCCGCCCAGACCACCTCCGCGAGGCGGTCGTCGTCCGCCGCATCGAACGCCGCCGACCAGGGGGTCGGAAGCGGCCCGCGAGGGAACCCGGCGTGCGCGAGGTACGCGCCGCTCGGTGTGCGAGCGGCGATCGGGCCGCGCGCGAGCAGCTCGAGGATCCGGTCGTACCGGGAGGGATCCGGGCCCCACAGATTCGCGAGCTCGGAGGGAAGGGAGTGGGGGCGCACGGGAATCCTTCGGGTCGTCTCGTGATTTCCCTGGATCAACCAGACCCGATCGGGGGCTTCCGCAGCGACGCCGAGCAGGAAGAGGGCGTTCGCGACCGACCCCGCCCCGCAGTCGGCCGGGGCGCGATCGATGTAGTCTCCGAGCCCGATCAGTGAGCGCCGGCCCTCGCGGAAACGCCGAACGACCTCGGCCGTGGCCCTCCAGTCACCGTGGGAATCTCCGAACACGACCGCCTCCTCCGCGACCTCGGCCGAGATCTCGGCGAGCGGTGGACGATGGGGGACTCGCTCTTCGAGGTGGCCGATCAGGTCGTCGGCCTCCCCCGCGCTCATGCGCAGGATATCGGCGGGCGACCTCCCCGCGCTCGGAGCCGACACCGCCGGGGTCCTCCGAACGCTCAGGGAAATGCGGGGGGCCGGAGTTTCCGCCCGGCGGCCCGTCGGACCGGCCGAACGTTTGAACCGGCGAATGCCCTAGGCAACAGGGTCCTAAGCCCTGCCTCGGTGGCCCCGGCGGCGACGCCGCGCGGTTTGGCCGGACTGGAGCACCCCCGCATCGGTAAGAGGAGAGGAGCGCCCGAAGAGTAGCCCCGGCAGGAGTTCCGGCCGGCGGGTGCACCATCGCCCGCGGCGTTCGAACCTGCGTCGCGAGATCCAGAGTCTCGCATGATTGGCCACTACACTACGGGGCTACGGTCGTGCCAGCGTCGGGCCGTTGATAAACGTTGCCGCGCCGGGGATTCCGCCATCGCACCGGCGCCACCGAAACTGCCGGCCGAACCGCACCCACAAATAGACGGGAGCGGTCCGTCGCCCATCCCTGTCCGGGAGGTCGCATGACGGAGAGGGACGACGCGCGCGCGTACCTGCCGCGGTTCTCGGCCCGGTCGGCGGCGCTCTACGTTTCGATCCCGTTGCTCCTCGGGACGATCAGCCTCGTCGGGATCGGCGGCTCGCTCGGAGGGGTGGTCGGGTACCTGCCGACGGCCGCCGTGGACGTCGTGCTGTCGTTCGTACGGATGTCCGCGGCCTATGCCGCGTCGCTCGGTTTCGCGCTCGCGTACGGCTACTACGCGGCGACCCGCCGGACGGGGGAGCGCGTGATGATCCCCGTGCTCGACATCCTTCAGTCGGTCCCGATCCTCGGATTCTTTCCGGTCGCGATCTACTTTTTCGTCGGGCTCACGCCGACCGTCCACTGGTTGGGCCCGAACATCGCGTCCGTCTTCCTGATCTTCACGTCGATGGCGTGGAACATGGTCTTCGGCGTCTACGAGTCTCTGAAGACCCTCCCGAACGAGCTCAAAGAGGCCGCCGATACGTTCGGTCTGCACGGCGCGGTTCGGTTCCGACGGGTCCTCTTTCCGGCGACGATCAATCGGCTCGTCTACAACTCCGTGCTATCGTGGACCGGGGGCTGGTTCTTCCTCGTAGAAGCGGAGATCTTCACGACCAATACGTCGCCGTTGCGCGGGATCGGAAGCTACCTCTCCATCGCCGCGAGCGGACACAACGCCGAGGCGTTCCTCGCCGGGATCATCGTGCTGGTCACCGTGATCGCGCTCCTCGATTTCGTCGTCTGGCGGCCACTCGGACGGCTAGCCGAGCGGTATCGGTACGACACGAGCCCCTCCGGCGAATCGTCCCTGGTGACCCCGACCCGGGACACGTTCGGCCGGTTCCACCGGGCGGCCGCGTACGTGACCCGCGGGGTGCGGACGAGCGTATCGCGGATCTCCACCCCGCTCGTTCAGCTCGCCTCGATCACGGTCCGGCCGGTGCGACGCCCGTCCGAGTTCCAGCGCTCGGCCTTCTACTATCTCGCGCTCGGAGCGATCCTCGTCATCGTCTGGCTGATGCTGATCGCGATCATCATCAGCGTCTTCCATGTGTTCACGGGGCCGATCTCGGGGTCGGTGCGCCATCAGATCTTTGAGCTTCCGTTCGCGATGGGCGCCTCAACGCTCCGGATCGCCGCCGCGTACGCGATCTGCCTCGGGGCGACGCTGCCGCTCGCGATCTACATCGCCCGCCGTCCCGGCGCGTCGCGCGTCGGGCTCCCGCTGATCGAGGTGATCGCGTCGTTCCCCGCGACCGCGCTGTTCCCCGTGATCGTCTTCGAACTGATCCCGTATCTCGGGTCGGAAGGCGCCTCGGTCCTGATGCTCCTCACGGGGATGATCTGGTATCTGTTCTTCAATCTCCTCGCCGGGGTCCGCTCGCTGGCGCCCGACCTCGAGGAGGCTGCCCGGTCGTTCGGTCTCAAGGGCCGCCAGTTCTTCCGCCGCGTGCTGCTCCCCGGGATCTTCCCCGCGCTCGTCACGGGATCGATCACGGCGTTCGGCGGAGGCTGGAACACGCTGATCGTGGCGGAGTACCTGCACGTCGGCGCCGCCCAGTCGCTGAGCGTGCTCGGCATCGGCCAGCAGATCGATATCGGCTACTCCGAGCCCGGCGGCACCCCGCTCATGGTCGCCGCGCTGTTCACGCTCGTCGCCAGCGTGATCGTCATCAACGAGGTCATATGGAAGCCGCTGTATCGCCGCGCGGCCGACCGATTCCGGTACGACTGACGGCTCCGCGCACGAACGAGTTAGGCTGGACGCGAGAGGTCGACCGTGGCGCTGATCCGGATCGAGCACGTCGACAAGAGCTTCCCGTCGCGGCACGGGACGATCACGATCATGCAGGACATCTCCTTCAACGTGAAGGACGCCGATTTCCTCGCGATCGTCGGTCCGTCCGGGTGCGGCAAGTCGACCCTGCTCCGCCTGGTCCAGGGCCTCGACAAGCCCACCGCGGGCCGGATCTTCTTCCGCGACCAGCCGATCGACCGGGTCTGTTCGCAGATGGCGATGGTGTTCCAGAGCTTCGCGCTCTATCCGTGGCTCACGGTCGCCCAGAACGTCGCGTTCGGCCTCGAAGCGCTCGGCTGGCCCGCGGACCGGATCGTGTCGCAGGTCGACCGCTACGTCTCCGTCACCGGGCTCGATGGGTTCCAGGAGGCGTACCCGCGCGAGCTCTCGGGAGGGATGCGCCAGCGCGTCGGCCTCGCCCGCGCCCTCGCGGTCGAGCCCGCCGTGCTGCTGATGGACGAACCGTTCAGCGCGCTGGACGCGCTCACCGCGGAGAGCCTGCGCGAGGAGATCCTGCAGCTGTGGAGCGATCCCCAGCTGCCGCCCGAAGCGGTCGTGCTGGTCACCCACAACATCGAGGAGGCGATCCAGCTCGCCGACCGCGTGGTCGTCATGTCCCGCCGGCCGTCCCATCTGCTGGCGGAGGTGCCGATCGACCTGCCCCGCCCCCGCGACCGGAAGAGCCCGGCGTTCTACGAGCTCACCGACCGGGTCTACTCGCTGATCACCGAGGGTGGGTCGTCCGCCCCCCCACCTCCCGAAGGAAAACCGGCGAGTTGAGAAGCTATATACCACGACCCGGGTAAGCTCCATCTCTACGACCGTGCCGACCAGTTATCCGAAGTGCAGCCCGACCGAAATGCTGGGGCTGCTCGTCCTCCTGGACGCCCACAAGGGGTCGGAAGATGTCGCGTTGCTCGCGGACGATCTCGACCTCGAGATCGACGAGATCTTCCCCGCGCTCGAGTACGCCGAGATCCTTCAGCTCCTGAAGGTGTCGGACGGACGCGCCAGCTTCACGGACCTCGGCAAGCGCCTCGTCGCCGGGACGATCCGCAGCCGCAAAGCGATCCTCCGCGATCAGCTTCGGAAGACGACCCTGTTCAAGACGCTCGTCCGGGCCCTCGAGAGCGCCTCCGAGCGCCAATTGACCGACCACGAGCTCGCGCAGATCATCTCGCTCACCACGAGCCCGAGCGAGGAGGCGGTCCAGAACATCATCAACTGGGGACGGTACGCGGACCTGTTCCGCTACGATGCGGGCGAGCACCGCTTGCTGGCCGTCCGGACGCCGAGCCCTCCGAAGTCGGGCACCGGCAAGAGCCCCCCGACGCCCCCCCCGAGCGCCGGGAATCCTCCGTCCGCGCCGAGGCGGGCCACCGGAACCGCTCCCGAGAGCCGGGCGACCCAGGTGGCCCGAGCCAGCGCCTGATCTCCCTCCGGTCGCGTGAACTTACCGGCGTCCTAGGCGGATGTGATCCCCCCGGCCCTCCTCGGCCGAGGGCCGATGTCGGATCGACCGATCGCCCGAATCCGCGCTCGCCTTCGGGCGATGGTGTGCACGGACGGTCGTGTGCTCACGGCGCAGGAGCTCTCCCCCGCGGGATTTGAAAAGCCCTTAAGCGGGTCGGATTCTCCCCCGCCTTCGTGGGCACGTAGATCAGCGGAAGATCGCTGCTTTCGCAAAGCAGAGGTCGGGGGTTCAAATCCCCCCGTGTCCACTCCCCCTGTGGGTAGAAACATCCACGGTCTAATTTTCGTCCAGCTAGGTTGGAAGAGTTCGACCCGTAATTCTTCGGAAAGGGGCGGTTAATTAGCCCGACCGCGTTCCCGGAGAGGATGGGCGCGGGCGGTAATCCCACCAAGCCGATGACCGAGCTCGCCGTGCCCGCGATGGCAGAAATTCTGCGCAATGCCGAGAGGATTAACTCGGATGACACCGACTTTAGTTGGGTGGAGGACGCCGTCACCCGGTGGCGGGCCGTCGCTTTGTTCGGAGGACTGACGCTCGTGGAGGGGCTCTTCCTGTCATCCACGGCGGGAGCTGTGGGAACCGTCCTCGGGGCTGCGATGTCGCTCGGGACCGCCCTCATGGCGTTCGGCGGGATCTTGTTCTTTGCGGGGATCCTGATCACACCGGCGTTCGGAGGCGAGTACGCTTGGGCGAGCCTCGGGGCGGCCGGGCTAGCGTTAGGGCTCGGGTTTTATTTCTATCAAAATCCCGCGGACTTCGTCGGGGCCGTGGCGCCGATAGGGACGGCTTTGCAGGTTGGCGGGGTTGGACTGCTGGCCCTCGGTCTGGTCGTATCGATCGGCATCGGGATTCGTCAGGGGGAAAAGTAGGCCACCCTGCCCTTTGAACGGGCAGCCCAGCCGCGGGGCTTGGCAGGCTCGTCGGGTCGGTGCTTTCCTCCCGCGTCGATCTTTCGATGCGAGTGCCCGAGAGCCATCCCCCCTCGCTACTCCAGTCGAACTACGCTTTGCGCTCGACCGGCGGATGGACTCCCGGGGCGTAGCGAAGGGGCCCCATCTCTGACCCTAGAATCGGCCCGCCGAGCTGCGGACGTTTTGCTATAACGGGGCTTCTCAACCCCCCAATGCATCGGACTTCGGGGCACCACAGCCTGGGACGGCCGCCCTCGGACGCAGGGACCGTGCCAAGACGGGTAGACTTTGGGCAGTGAAGCGATCAACCTTTGGTTCGTTTTTCGATGCGCATCAGGACATCCGTTTCTGGCCCTTAGACCGAAGTTCAACCCCGCCCGGGGGTGCGAATTCGACCGCGTCCATAGCCCCTTTCGCTGGGGAATTGGGCTACCGGGACCGGGCGAGCGGGCGTTGGGCGAGCCAGAGCCCGCGGTCGCTCCGACCGACCGGATAGAAGCGGCTGGGAATCTTACGAACCGAGAGCCCGGCGTCGACGAACGCCGAGCGCATCGTCGTGTCGGAGAAAAGCGACATCTCGTGCCGCTCGACCCAGTGAAAGACCCGGCCCTGTCGGGGTACGAGGTAGTGCATGTCCATGCGCGAACGGCCCCGCCGGGTCAGGGAGTAGTTCATCCGGGCGATCGGCATCTCCTCCGAAGCTACGGTAGAGAGATGCACCGAGCCGGGCTGCCACGCCTCCGGGGTGAACCACGGCTCGACGATCGCGATACCGCCCGGGACCAGGTGACTCGCGAACGTTCGAGCGGTGGCGCGGAGGGCTCGTTCGTTCGCGAGGTATCCTACGGCGGAGAAGAGACAGGTGATCGCGTCGAACACGCCCTTCAGACGGAAATGCGGCATCGCCCCGGGCACGAATCGCGCGGCCGGGACGTTCCGACGGGCCACGGTCAGCATGGGCCGGCTCGGGTCGAGGCCCGTGCTGCGATACCAGCGTGAAAGGTACCGCAGGTGCGCCCCCGTTCCGCAACCGACGTCGAGCAGCGTTCGATCCGCCCGGGCTCCGGTCGCCCGGTCGACGAGCGACCGGACGATGCGCGCTTCCCGCTCGTACTCCTTCCAGGAGTACAGTCGGTCGTAGATCTCGGCGAGTTGGCGGTAGGGGATCTCGGGAACGTTTCGATCCGTCACGTCCCACCGCGGGCCGTCCCAGTCGACCGGATTATTTCTAGGCGCAGGCCGCGCTCAGCGCCCGGGTGTCGATCGCCGCGGGCCGCCGAGCGACGCGATGCGGTCCGCCCACGCGCGCAGCGCACCCAGGGAGGCGGGGATCCGCTCGCCTACGGTCCACCAGGGAGAGAGGGAGCCGTAGATCCCGAAATCGGCGACCGATGGGACGTCGAGGATCCACTCCCTTCCGGTGACGAGACCGTTCACGAGGTCAAGGAAGGGACGCAGCTCACGCACGTACTCGGGCCGCCGGTGCTGGAGCACGTGCCATGGCCCGCGGGCCCGCGTTTGGAGCTCCTCGAATACCCAGCGCTCGGCCTCCGTACGCAACAGCTTCGGAACGCGCGTGACGACCGCCCTCCAGGCCCGCTCTTCGAGCACCTGGTGTCCCCAGTTCTCGAGCGCCTGGGCGAGCGCCTCTCGTCCGGGCGGCAACAGCGGGGGGGTCGGGCGTTTTCGGTCGAGGAACGCAGCGATCCCGTCCCATCGAACGAATCGATCGTTCCAGAGGAGCGATGGCAGGTAGTCCTGATGGGTGCGTCGGATCAGTTCGTGCCGGTCGTGGTAGGGAGTGTAGATCGATCTCCACGGGATTCCCTTGAACGCCAGCATTCGTTCCGCCGAGATGCAGTAGTGGCTGATGGGGGACGTGTAGAGTTCGACGCGCTCCTTCACGACTCCGAGCTCGCCCCAGTAGCCAAGACGGTTGCGGGCGTGTCGGACCCGGTAGGTTCCGGCCCGACCGGGGTTACGTTTCGCGGCCCGCGAGCCGGATCACCGTTTTCCCCGAGAAGCGGCCGGCGCGCCCCTCGGCGACGACCGGGGGTACCTCGGCAAGCGAGATGATTCGCTCCACCGGGACGTGGAGCGATCCGGCGGCGATCGCCCGGCCGAGGCGTTCCAGGAGTTCGGCCCGAGGTTGGAGGTCGAGGTTCATCGTCCGGAGTCCGGCGATGTCGGACGCGGCATAGGTCGTGGAGACGGCCGCTCCCCCCGGACGCACGGCCCCCGCCCATCGGACGAACGCCGGAGTCGCGTCGGCCATATCGAGCAGCGCATCGACTCCCGCCGGCGTCTGCCGAAGGACCTCGGGCATCGCATCGGGCGACTCGGCATCGATGGTGGCGGACGCACCGATCGATCGGAGCCGGGCGTGCGCCGAACTCCGCGCGACGGCGAGGACGCGAATCCCCGCAGCGGCGGCGAGGGGAACCGCGAACGAGCCGATCCCCCCCGAAGCCCCGACGACGAGGAGCGTGTTTCCCCGCTCGAGCCGGAGCATATCGAGCGAGTCCATCGCCGCCATCCCGGCGGTGGGGATCCCGGCGGCGTCGGGGCTCGAGATCCCGGCCGGGATCGTGACCAGGGCATTCCCCTCGGGGACGACCACGTGCTCGGCGTACGTGCCGCGGCCGACGGGGTCGTGGAGGAACTGACCGAAGATCCGGTCTCCGACCCGGAATCGCCGTACGTTGGCCCCGACCGCATCGATCGTTCCGGCCCCGTCCACGCCCAGGATCAACGGGAAGACGTGGGGGCGCGTCTCCCGGAAGAGACCGTCCGATATCTTCCAGTCGAACGGGTTGATACCGGCGGCCTCGAGCCGGACCCGTATCTCCCCGGTGGCAGGGATCGGGACAGGCACGTCGAGGATCCCGGGCGTTCCGCCGAACTCTCGAACCCCGACCGCCCGCATCTCTGCTCGGAGATCCTCGGGGCGTATGAGCCCCCGGGTCCGCGGTTCGAACGCCAACCCGTAATACCCCGACGCGGTGGGTCGAGCGTCCGCGATGATGGATCGGGATTTTGCGCTCTCGTCCCGAGATATCCGCCTCACCTTCTCCGCGCTCGTCGTCTCGGGGATCGTCGGCCTGCTCCTGTTCGGCGGCGTGCTCCCCGGTCTTCGGCCGGATTTCACTCCCCCCGCCACGGTGACCGTGGACGGACAATCGTACTACTGGACGGCGTTCACGGTCCCGCTTCCCCTCCCGTTCTCCGAGGTCAGCGGCCACGTCTCCGTCGCGTTCCATAATGTCACGTTCTGGGCGTGGATCACCAACTGGTCGATCGTCGGCGGGGAGTACCTCCACGGGAACGCCTCGGAGCCCAACGGCAGCGTCTATCCGTTCGTGATGGGCGGGTTCCCGGCGCAAACGAACTGGACCGACCAGTACGTAACCCCCGGTGCACTGATCGTCATCCAGTGGACCGGGGGCCTGGTCGCCTACTTCCTGGTCCTTACCTGAGTCGGCCCGGCTCGCCTAGATCGACTCGAGCTTCGCTTCTCGGCCCAGGATCCGTTGGACGTCGGCGACCGTCTCGGGCGGCACCTGGGCGTGGGACGGGCTCTGCGCCTCGTCGAGCTCGCGCAGCCGGTTATAGAGCCACTCGAACTCGTGGTACAGGAGCGGGTCGTTCAACTCCTTGCGAAGCTGGCCGATCATGTCGACCGGCTGCCGGACGGCGAGGTAGTACGCCGAAGCCCAGGTGCCGAACGCCTCCCAGACGAGGTCGTCGTCCAGCACGCGTCGGTGGGTCAGCGTCCCGACCAGCTCGAAGAACGTGATCACCTCGATGCTCGCGATATCCTGATGTTCCTGCCGCAACAGGTGATCGCTCAGATGGCGGCGGGCGGCCCGCATCCGAGCGCCGTCGAACCGCTCCCGGAGCGCCATGACGGCGTTCGCCGAATTGAGATGTTGGCTGGATCGGGTCTGCCAGTACATGAGGATCAAAGTACCGAGGACGAGCACCCAGGTTCCGACGAGAGACCACACCGCGATGCTGCCCCAATCGGTCACGATCCTCCCCCGCGACGCTGCGCTGACGGAGGCGCTCGCGGGCATATCGCCTTGGGTCGTCGTCCGTGGGAGGCTCCCGGGGAACCCCGCTCCGCCCCCGAAAGGAGGATAGCGAGGGCCCCCTTCCCCTCCCTATGCCGTTCGTCGAGTACTCCGAGACCGAGGCGGTCTGTCCTCAGTGCGGCTCGGCGTTCCGTACGGCGGAGGTCCTGGAGGCGCATCTGCGCGACACGCACGGTTCTCCCGGGTCGGAGTCGGGGGGAGCGCCCAAGCCGGTGAAGTGCTCGGTCTGCGGGGTCCGGCTCTCTTCGGTCGCCGCCCTGCAGCGGCACAACCGGGAAAGTCACGTCGCCTGAGCCCGCGCCCTCAGCGGGAGGCGTCGACCGGGGGGACGATCGGGTCGTCCGTCTGCTCGTCATCGAGCCAGTGCCCCATCTTCCGGCGCTTCGTATCGAGGTACTGCCGGTTCTGCTCGGTCGGGGGGATCACGAGGGGGATCCGGCCGACGATCTCGACCCCGTGGCGCCGAAGGTCCTCGACCTTGGCCGGGTTGTTCGTCATGATCTCGATCGAGCGGATGTGCAGGGCGTCCAGCATGTGGGCGGCGAACCCGTAGTCCCGCTCGTCGGGCCGGAACCCCAGGGCCTCGTTCGCCTGCACGGTGTCGTATCCCTGGTCCTGCAGCTGGTAGGCGCGGATCTTGTTCGCGAACCCGATCCCGCGCCCCTCCTGGCGGAGGTAGAGCACGACCCCGGCAGGCTGGCTCGCGACCCATTCGAGCGAGGCGAGCAGCTGGTCGCGGCAGTCGCACCGCAGGGAACCGATCGCATCTCCGGTCAGGCATTCGGAGTGGATCCGGACCGGTACCCGTTCCTTGTCGAAGATGTTCCCGTGGATGAACGCGGCGTGGTCCCGCCGGTCGAAGTTGTTCCAGAACGCCGCGACCTGATAGGCCCCGAATCGGGTCGGCAGGTCGGCGATCGCCACGAGCTTGGTGCAGATCTCGGGCGCCTCGGGGCAGTTGTGCGTCCGGCCCTCTTCGAGCAGCTGGGCGACGACCTCGGGGGGGAGTCTCATCGCGCCTCCGAGCCGCGCCCCCGAATTAAGCCGTCGGTTGCCGCCGGGCTACCGCCCGGCGTCCGGTGCTCGAAGTCGACGCCCCAGCAGGACCTCTCCCGGGACGAGCCGCATCTGGCTGCGGTACCCCCACGCGCCGAGGCCCCCCTCGCGAAACCCGGTCTCCTTCCGGCCGACCTCTCGGAACCCGCGGGAGGTGAACAGGCGAAGCGACGGAACGTTCTCCTCCTCGCACGCGGCATACACGACCTGCGCTCCCGCCCGAACGAACCGACCGAGCGCGTCGTCGAGGAGCGTCGCCGCGAGCCCGCGCCCGCGATAGGCGCGGGCGACGAACAGATAGTAGACGTAGCTCACCTCCGGGGCGAGCAGCTCGAGCATCGCGACCCCCACGACCGCGCCGTCCTGCTCGATGGCGCGCACCGTAGAGATCTCCCGCAACGTGCGCTTCGCGTGCCAGCGATAGATCCCGGTGAACGAGTCCCGGAGGGCGTCGATCGCTCGGTCGCGCGCGGCGCCCTCGAGATCGATGATCGGATACCGCGGACCCGTCCCCTCGGGCATTCCGTCTCTCGCTCCCCAGACTCCGTACCGATGCGACACTTTCGACCCGATCGATCGCTCTCGGCGCCGGAGGGCGGATCGGACGGAGCTTCGCTCCCCTTAAGCGGTCGACGCAGCGGATCTCTCGCCGACGGTCGGTCGGCGCCCGACCGTGATCCAGACACCGTCCGGGTCGCGAACGCTCGCCATCCAGCCCTCGGTCGTGGACGGTTCGAGGCCGGTCGGACGGCCCCCCGCTCGCAGGAGGGCCCGGTACGTTCGCTCGAGGGAGGCGCGGGTCGCTACCCCGAGCGTGAAGTCGAGATGATCGATTCCATCCCCTACGGAGTACCGCCCGCCGAACCTCGAGCCGCGCGGATACCAGTTGAGCTCGATGTGGCGATGGGAACGAGGATCCTCTAGCTGCACCCAGAGTCCTCCGCCCCAAGCGCGGGTGTCCCCCCGAGCGGAGACGCGCAGCCCGAGCGCCCGAGTGTAGAACCGGAGCGATCGCTCCAGATTCGTCACGCGAAGCCCTGCCTGCTCCAGACGTAACCCACGGATCCGCACGCTACGGCCTCCGCACCCCGAGAACCGGGACCGCTAATTCGGTTTCTGCGAGTCGGAATCCCTCCCGCGGAGGTACGGCTCGCCCGGAGCGTTATCGCCCTCGCGTCGCTGAGCGAGCCGTGGCGGAGGTACGCTCCCGGTTGGCGCGGCTCTCCTGCCGGGCGTGCTGCACCGATGTCGATCCGTCCCGACCGGTCGGATGCTGCCCGACGTGCGGACACGCCCTCCTCGCCACCTACGATCTCTCGGACCTGGACGGGGAGGAGTGGCTTCGGTCCGTGCGCGGGCGACCCCCGACGCTCTGGCGATACCGGGAGCTCCTACCGGTGCAGGCGGACGCCTCCGTCGTCTCGCTGGGGGAGGGGTACTCGCCGATCCTCGACCTGGGAGCGAGGCCCCAGCTTCCCGGTATCCAGCTTCTGGTGAAAGACGACGGCGGGCTCCCGACCGGATCGTTCAAGGCCCGTGGAATGGCCGTAGCGGTCGCTCGGGCCCGGGAGCTCGGGATCCGGGAGCTGTTCGTTCCGAGCGCCGGGAATGCCGGCGTCGCGCTCGCCGCCTATGGGGCCCGCGCCGGGCTCCGGGTTCGAGTGTACCTCCCGGCCCGTACACCGGAAGCGATGATCGCGGCGTGTCGTCTCTACGGGGCGGAGGTGATCCCGGTGGAAGGTACGATTCGGGAGGCCGGGGAGCACGCCCGTCGCGTCGAGATAGGACGCGGGTCGTTCGACATGTCGACCCTGCGGGAGCCGTATCGGGCCGAAGGAAAGAAGACGATGGGGCTCGAGATCTTCGAGCAGCGGCGGTCGGAGGGAATGCCGGACGCCATCGTCTATCCGACGGGCGGGGGAACCGGCCTGGTCGGCATGTACAAAGCGTTCCAGGAGCTCGGCGCGCTCCATCTGCTGCGCGAGATGCCCCGATTGATCGCGGTCCAGCCGGAAGGCTGCGCCCCGGTCGTGCGGGCCTTGCGGGCGAACGCGGCCCGCGCCGAGCCATGGGAGTCCCCGTCCACGGCCGCCCCGGGGCTCCTCGTCCCGGCCCCGTTCTCCTCCGAACGGATCCTCGAAGCGATCCGGGGGAGTGGGGGCACGGGGACCCTGGTGACCGACGCGCAGCTGCTCGCCGCCGTCGGCGAGCTCGCCCGAGATCACGGGATCTCGGCGTCGCCGGAAGGGGCGGCGGTCTACGCCGCTCTACCGGGTCTCCTCCGTTCGGGGGCGATCCGTCCGGGCGAGCGGATCCTCCTCTACAACACCGGCTCCGGCATTCCGTTCCTGAACGAGCGGTCCCCCGCGACCTAACCCGGGGCCGGGCCTCGGCTCGTTCGGGCCGTCAGTTCGGCACGCCGGAGAGCAACAGAGGCCGGGCGCTCTCGTCAGTCGGTTCTTCCACGGCGCCCAAGAACTCGGTGCTGAGCCGGATCACCGCGCACGGGCCGCACCACGTCGCTCCGTCGTGCTCTACGACTCGGTCACGGCACGGATCGCAGATCGGTCGAAGGCAGTCCGGGCAGACGAGGGCGAGGTCGGCCTCGCCGACCGCCTGACGGCACGCCGCGCACGCCGCTGTCCCAGCGGACGGCTCGGTCGGACCGCTCGCTCGGGTCTGCGCGGTCGCGCGGGCTACGATCCCTTCGACCTCACCGCGGATCCAGGCGTCCAATCCGGCGTACGCGGATGGTCCTGCCCGCCGGTCCGAACCGACCGGGGGGGGCCCCAGCGCGGCCGCCTCGGCCACGACGCGGACGGATGATTCGAGCCCCGGCGGAGTCGCGGGGCGAGGGGGTGGTGAGCGCGAGATCGGAGCCCGATGCGCTCCCGAGATCCCGACGCCCGGGGAGTCCGCGGGAACGGGGATCAGGCGCCCACTGAACAGCAGGAGATCGGAGTATCCCTCCGGCTCGGCCGGCGCGCGGACCGACGCGGGGGGAACGAACGCGGTCTCGGGGGCCGAGACGAACTCTCCTTGGAGGAGGGAGCCGGTCTCCACCGGGAATCGCGGCGCCCAAGGGAGAGGCGTGGAAGAGGCGAGCGCCGCGATCGCCCGCTCCGTGTACCGGCGCGGATCGATCGGATCCGAGGGACCGGCATCGGTGAGCAGCGCCCTCCAGTCCGGAGCCGGAGCGTACTCGGAACATTTCGTGCAGACGAAGGCGCTGATCGGAACGTTCGAGGGCACGGTCGGGTGGAAATGCCGGGGCCGCGCCGCTCGCTCCCCCGATCCGGAGAGCAGGATCGCCACCGCCAGCACGCCGCCCGCCCCGACGACGCCCGCCCCGATCCCGAGGGGAGCCCCGGTTCCACCGCGGGCCGCCTCGAGCAACAGGGTGGCCCCCACGAACAAGATCGCCACCACACCCAGAGGGGCGAGGTAGCGATCGAGCAGCGTACGGGACGACGTCGTGGGCGCGGAGGGCTCCGCAGGCGGCTCGAGGTAGGGAGAGGTCGGCATGATCCTGACTAGACCGCCGTTGGTCGGGAAGTCGGCTATCAACCTGATGGTCGACTGGACGAGTTCTGGGCGAGCCCGCCGACGTTCTGCTCCGACCGGAGCGCCCGTCCCATCGGGCCACGGGAATCGGTCGGCGACGGGTTCGGCGGCACCTACGCCAGGGCCGAGGCATCGATCGCTGCGATCGAGCGCCGTCCGGCCAGCGCCATTCCGATCGCGAGTTCCAGTTTGAGCAGCGCCAGGTAGCGCGCGACGGACGGTTCGCCGCCCACCGCGAGCGCCCAGAGGATCGGACGTCCCACTCCCACGGCTTGGGCCCCCCGCGCCCGGGCGACCAGGATATCGATCCCCCGCCGAACGCCGCCGTCCAGGTAGACCTCCGCACGGCCCCCCACCGCCCCCACGACCTCCGGCAGGACGTCGAGGGTGGCGGGCGCTCCGTCCAGCTGCCGACCCCCGTGGTTCGACACGATCACGCCCGCGGCCCCGAGATCCACCGCGCGGGCGGCGTCTTCGCCCGTAAGCACCCCCTTCACCACGATCGGCAATCGGGTCTGGTCGCGGACACGGCCAAGCCAATCCCAGGTAGCCGACGTGTCCGGTCGGATCTCGTACGTCTCCCCCCCCGCGACCGGTCCTCGGGAAGGTGTCGCGACCCCGTGGCCATTCCCGATCGGTACGGAAGAATCGATCGCGAAGCCGCCCTTCGCCTGCCGGTCCCGGATGCCTAGCACCGGTGTGTCGACGGTGAGCACGATCGCCCCATAGCCAGCCGCCCCCGCCCGTTCGATCAGCCCCCGCTCCACGGCCGGGTCGGGCTGGTGGTATAACTGGAACCAGCGCGGGCCATCGCCGGACGCTACCGCGATCTCCTCGAGCGAGCGGGAAGTGAGCGTGCTGAACACGGCCAGCAATCCGGCGGCGGAGGCCGCGCGGGCGACCCCGGGCTCGGCGTCCGGGTGGATCTTCGCCTGGTAGGCGGTCGGGCAGATGAACACCGGGGCCGAGACCGCTTGACCCAGGATCGTGGTCCGGAGGTCGAGCTGCCGGATCTCCTCCAGAACGCGCGGCCGCACGACGGCGCGCCGGAACGCCTCTCGGTTCGAGCGCAGGGTCCGCTCCTCACCGGCGCCACTCTGGACGTACGCCCAGATC
>JBAUAJ010000068.1:0-1674 GCA_049675585.1 Thermoplasmata archaeon | reverse complement strand
CGCCAGAAGCACCCCATTCTCATGCAGTTTTTCTAAGCATCCGGACGAATTCTTCTTCTGAGGGTGAACGGTGCATGAAAGACACAGATCACCCCTTCCGTCACCTTTTGCGTCACCTTAGGATTTTCGGAAGAGTCCGAAACAGAAGAAGTTGCGCATGGCATAACGATCCATTTGGGCGCGGACAAAACACCGGATTGGGCTGGAGCGACCCCACTTTTGTGCACGTATCCGTGCCCAAAGTAATTCGTGGGGTCGCTCCAGCCCAACTGCGCGGTGACCGCTCAGAGTATTTTGTCCGCGTCCAAATGGGAACAAGAACCCCGTCGAAGACGGTTTGGAACCATCTGAATTCGCAAATCGAGCCAGGTCCAGAAAAAGGGAGCCACAGTCATGCCAAGCGGAGATGAAAACCACACTGAACTTCTAACGGTCCAGGAGACCGCCAAACTCTTGAAGGTGCCAGTTTCTTGGGTCTACGGACACACTCGAAAGCGTTCGATTGATCCCTTGCCAGGGTATCGGCTCGGCAAGTATTGGCGCTTCCGGGAAGACGAATTGTTGGCTTGGGTGTCACGTCAGCGAACGGGCCGCCAGGCGGCTTGACATGCGGACTACACTACAAAGCGACGCAGAACAAGCTGGGCGGGCCATCGAGATCCCAAAGAGGGGAGAAACGATGGCTCGAAGAGGTTTCCAGCAAGGATCGCTTTTTCAGCGTGGCACTCGGCGAAAGCTTTGGGTGGCGCGCTGGTGGGAGGACTTAATTCAATCAGACGGCACGCTCGGCAGACTGAGGCGGTCCGAAGTGATCGGAACCGTCGCTGAATTTCCGACGCGCCGCCTTGCGATGCAAGTGTTGTCTCAGAGGCTAGGGTCCATCAATAGCGGCAAGGCAAGACCGCAGTCCGTCCGTACCTTTGGCAATTTCGTCAAGGACGATTGGACGCCTGTAGTTTTGCCCACACTCAAATACGCAACCCAGAAGCACTATCGGTACATGCTCGACGTGCATCTCATTCCGACTTTCGGCCAGAGACAGCTTCGGGAACTTACGCGAGAAGAGTTGCAGAGCTTCCTCAGCCGAAAACTCAGCAACGGGTTATCGTGGGAAACCGTTCACCACTTCAAGTGTGGTATGAGCAAGATTCTCGGAGCAGCCGAGGAATGGGGCTATATTGCCGAGAACGTAGCTCAGAAAACGAAACTCCCGCGACGGCAGCATGGGCCAGAGCGAGTAGTCCTCACTCCGGTCCAGCTCCGAGACCTCGCTGCCAATCTGAATGAGCCGGCACGCTCGGTCGCATTGCTGTTGATGCTAACTGGATTGCGAGTTGGTGAGTTGCTAGCGCTTCGTTGGGGATGTATTGACCTGAAGGCTCGTTTACTCCGCGTTTGCGAAACGGTGTATGACGGGCACTTCGACAAACCCAAAACGAGACGCAGTGCGCGAACCATTCCCATTGGGACGGAGACGGCAGAAATATTTGCTGGCATCTGTCCTGCCACTGTTGAGACAAATGACCTGATATTCGCTACACGCGAGGGATTGCCGCTACACCGCTGGAATCTCTTGCGCAAGCACCTGAAGCCTGTCGCAAAGAAATTAGGGCTTCCTGGTGTCACGTGGCATCTTCTGAGGCATAGCCACGCAACGATGCTCGACGGTGTGGG
>JBAUAJ010000067.1:0-2601 GCA_049675585.1 Thermoplasmata archaeon | reverse complement strand
GCCCTAACCACTCGGCCGTCGTTGAGGGATTTCATCGCCAAGGATCGTGTACCCGTCGGAAGCGGGTCGGGGCCCCTCCCGGTTCATCGACTTCCCCCCGGCAGGCGCCGTGTTCCCGTGGCGTCGGGGGCGTAACGTCCCCACGGGTATCAGACACAGCAGGATTGTTCGAATCCCCGGGTAGACCGACCCTAGGCTGCGTGCAAGAGCCGCTGGACCTACCCAAACATCCACCGGTGGGCTTAGAAAACCCCTGGGTTCGCAATGAGTATTGAAGGGGGGTGTTAGACATAGACCCTTACACCAACAGAGGGATTTGACTCCACGAAAGGTTGAAGGGAGACGCGTGGAATGAGGCACGGGGCCGGCCTGTATGAGTGAGCCTCGACCTGACCTTATTCCTCGGCGGGCGAGGAAGCGCCCCATCCTACTATTCTTCCTAGCGGTCGGGGTTTTCTTCCTAGGCGTGAGTTTGGCACTTTATAAGCCCGTTTCGACGCCCGGGAACTGACCCTTCTCCGCGAGCGAGAACACCTGCACGAGGTGCGCGAGAGTCCCGTCCGCCCGGGTGAGCTTGCGGACCACTCCGACCTCCGATCCCTTCGCCACCAACTCGCCCACCTGGAGCTGTTCCAGTTCCCACAGTGCCTCGTCGATGCTCATCGTCTCCCCCTTCTCCTCGAGCCGTAACTGCCCCCCGTTCCGTAACTGATACCCCAGCGCGTGCACGAACACGTGCCCCCGCACGTGCTCCGGCTTCGACACATACACCGGCCCGAGACCCAGGCACGAGCTCATCGTCCGGATCGACTTCTCGATCCGGTCCCGCTGCCGATAGAACGTCACCACATCCCCCTCCGTCAGCCACTGCTCCGTCGTCGCATACACCTGGTAGCCAGCCTCCGCTTCCTTCACCGTGAGCGCCCCCGTCTCCTCCACCGTGAACCCGAACCCGCGCCGGACTCCCTTCACCCGAAGATACCGGCTCATCCCGAACTTCCGCAGGATCGCTCCGACCTTCGCATCCCGCTCCGAGCGGCTCTTCACCCGACCCTCCTTGATCGCCTTCGCGAGCGTGTCGAGCGCCGTCCGAGCCTTCGTCATCTTCGCCCGACGACCATTCCCATTCCGCTCCGCTACCTCATCGTTCCACGTGACCACGTACTTCACTCCGTCCCGCTCGAGCGAGGCTGCCCGCACCCCGGGACGGATCTCCGGCCACTGTGCCTGGGGTCCGAGCGCCTCCAACAGATGGAGGCCCTTCGGTTGGGCGCGCAGCGCCACGAGAAACCGCTCCTTCCGTCGCCGGAGCTTCCGTACGTTCTCGAGACTCGCATACCCTCGGTCCACCACCCGCGGAGTCTGGGCCACCGCGCTGTCGTACTCCTCTCGGAGCCGTCGGTCGACCGAGGCGAACGTCCTCGTGTCGTTGGTGTTTCCGGGATACACCTCGTGGCCCAGCAGGGCGCCCCGCTGGTCGACGAGGAAGGTCACCATGATCTGGCGGTGCTTGCTCGTCCCTCCCTGCTTCGAGTGCCCGAACTTCGCCAGCACCCGACAGAGCTTCCCGCTCAGTTCCACCACCGTGCTGTCGATGTCCACCCGCTCGCAGTCGTAGTGGAAGAGCTTCCGCACCCGAGCGTAGAGCTCGCTCTCCCACGGACGGGTCCGCTCGGGCTGGAGGTAGTCGAGGGTGTTCAGCGTCGCCTCGTAGGTGACCTGGTCGGGAGGGAGCTGGAGGAACATCGGCAACGGACTGCGGCGGTACCACTCGACGAATCGCCAGAGACTCCCGGGACGCAGGTTGGCGTAGATGGCGAGCGCGAGGGTCATCTTGCCCAAGGGCGGACCGCCGCCCTTGGGGCTCGCTCTATCGATCAGTTCGATGAGGCGCAGTTCCTCGGCGAGCTTGACGAGGGTCAGCTCGGGTCCGTAGGAACGGACGGTCGCGAGATCTACATCCCGCAGGGATGGGAGGGAAGCCGGATAGCCGAGCTTGGCCAGCAGGGCGTCGAACTGCAGGGCGAGGGTAGCCTCCCCGAGCGCTCGAACTTGCTCCCGCTTCTGCTCGACCGCCGTCGGCCCGAGCCCATCCAGGCGGCCGAGGTAGAGAAGGCGCCGTTCTCCCCCGCGGTCTACTGTACGAAAGGCCCGGGCCACCATCCAGTAGGCGTGACCCTTCCTCGGGACCGAGCGGAGATACGTGAGGGGAGGATAGTCTACTGTACATATAAGGAATGAGTTCGATGTGTGACGAGAATCCTGAGCGACCGGTCTACTGTACTGGCAACGAGAGTGCGGGAATCACGAGAGAGAAGCACGGGACCCGGGCCCCTCCACCGCAACTCGATCGAGGCGGGGGGTACTTAAGCCACCAAACTCACGCCTAGGCTACTCATTCGACCTGCTTGCGGACGCGGTAAAGAGTCTGGATCACGTCTCGCCCAACGCCACCGCGCTGCTCTGTCGGTCTACGATAGAGTCGGCCGGCTACCTCTTCCTGACCCGGGCCAAGATTCCGGACTCTACCGCATACCGACTCGAATTTCCGAAGGACCTTGCCGGAAGGATCAGGAGAGTGGCGTTCGAGGAGGTCATACG
>JBAUAJ010000066.1:0-7419 GCA_049675585.1 Thermoplasmata archaeon | reverse complement strand
GGGTCGGCCACGTCGCGGGCGATCCCGTGGAGGAGGACGGCGCGCGGGTCGTCCGTCTTGTACGCCCGGTGGCCGAACCCGTACAGCACCTCGCGGTGCGCGAGCCGTTCGGCGATCCAATCGTCCGCGCGCTCGGGCGTGCCGATCGCGTCCAGCATATCCGAGACGCGGCTCGGCGCCCCGCCGTGGACCGGTCCCTTGAGCGCCGAGAGCGCGGCGGTCGCCGCGCTGTAGAGATCGGACTCGGTGGAGATCACGATCCGGAGCGCGAACGTCGAGGCGTTCATTCCGTGGTCGGCGAGCAGATCGAGGTAGCCCTCGAGGGCGGCGACCGACCGGGCGTCGGGGAGGGCCCCCCGAAGCATCCAGAGGTAGTTCGCGGCATGTCCGAGGTCGGGGCGCGGGGCGATGGGCGCTAGCCCAGCGGACCGGCGGACGTATCGGGCGAGCAGCACCGGCGTCCGGGCGATCAGTCGGAACCCGTCTTCGAGACGGGGTGGGTATCCGGCCGAACCGTCCCCTTGCAGCGAGAGGAGGGTCCGGAGCGCTTCGAGGGGTGGAAGACCGGTGGGAAGCGCGTCGGCGGCGTGCTCCACCGCGTCGGGGAGCTCGCGCGCGGCGAGGAGCGCTCGAACGACCTCGGGCGACGGATCGCGCGACGGCGGATCGCCGTAGAGGAGCAGATGCACGACGGACTCGTACGGCACCCCGGGGACGAGCCCCCGGACGTCGAACCCTCGGTAGACGAGATCGCCGGTTTCTCCGCCGACCCAGGCGATCTGGGAGCGGCCGACGAACACCCCGTCGAGCCCCTTCGCGATTCGCGCCCCCGCCTCCATCGGCGGCGGCAGTCGACGGCCAGCGCTTAGCGTGTGCGGTCGGTTCGGCAAACGATATGACCCATGCTCCGGTCGCGCGGCCGATGCCCGACGGACCGGCCCATCTGCTGGAACGATTCCTCGAACAGCGGGTGACCCTGGTGCTGAAAGACGCGCGAGAGCTCGCCGGAAAGCTCGTCGGGATCGACGATCACATGAACGTCGTGCTGGACGACGCCGACGAAACGACGCCCGAGATCAGCCGCCACCTGGGTCGGGTCGTGCTGCGGGGCTCGAATGTCGTCACCCTCCACGGATCCGCGCCGTCCGGGGCCGCGTCGCGCTGATCGTGCCCGCGGGTTCCGTCGCCGCTCCTATCGATTCCCCCCGCGACCGGGGAGAGACGCTCGCGGTCCTCAAGTTCCTCGCCCAGGCGGGGGCCGATCATACCCCGGTGATCGTGACCTCTCGCGAGGTCGGCGCCAAGATCGGCGTCAGCCAGCAAGCGGCCGATCGGTACCTCGTGGCCCTCGAGCAGCGAGCGCTCCTCGTCCGGACGCTCGCGCAACGACGCCAACGGATCCAGATCACTCCGGCCGGGATGGATCTTCTGCGGTCCGAACACCACGCCTACCGCCGCATATTCGAGGGCCCCACGCGGGTAACGATCGACGGCGCGATCGCTTCCGGTCTCGGCGAGGGCCGCTACTACCTGAGCCAGCCCGGGTACGTCGTCCAGTTCACCGAGCGGCTCGGCTACACACCCTACCCGGGGACCCTGAACGTTCGGATCGACACCGCGGCCACCCGCACGCTCTCGGTGGTGAGCGGATGGACCGGCCAACGGATCGACGGATTTCAGGCCAGCGGCCGGACGTTCGGCGGCGCCACCTGCTTCTCGGCCCGGATCGGCGGTCGCCCGGGCCACCTGATCCGGCCGGACCGCTCCCACTACAAGGACGTGGTCGAGTTCATCGCGCCGGAGCGGCTGCGCGATGCGCTCCGCGTCAAGGACGGCGATTCGGTGCGCGTCGACCTCGAGGAACCGTGAGCGGCGGATCGCTCGCCCGGACGATCGCCCAGGATCGCCGGCCCGGCCCCGCCGGGCCCGAATCGGCGCGCCGTTACGTCAACCTCTGGACCGAGAGCGAGGCGCTGGGACCCCGCCGAGTTCCGGCGTTCGTCGTCATCCTGCGCACCCGGGGGTGTTACTGGGCCGACGTGAAGGGGTGCTCGATGTGCGGCTACTCGAAGGACACGCTCGGCCGGTCCGCGACGCCCGAGGAGCTGGCCGAACAGCTCCGCCATGCGCTCCAGCGCTATGCGGGCGAACCGTACGTCAAGTTCTACACGTCGGGAAGCTTCCTCGACGACCGCGAGGTGGACCCGGAAAGCCGACGGGCGATCGTCGCGGCGTTCTCCGGCAAGGCGGAACGGCTGCTTCTCGAGACGTTGCCCGAGTTCGTCACGGCCGAGAAGCTCGGGCCGTTGAAGGCGGCATTCGCCGGCGAGCTCGAGGTCGCGCTCGGCCTCGAGTCGACGGACCCCACGGTCCTCTCCAAGTACGTGCACAAGGGGGCGGCGCCGAGCGAATACCTGGCCGCCGGGGATCGACTGCGGGAGCTCGGCCTGCGGGGCAAGGCGTACCTCCTGCTCAAGCCCCCGTACCTCACCGAGGCGGAATCGATCGAGGACGTCGTGCGATCGACCGAGGTCGCCGCCGCCCACTTTGACACGCTCTCGATCAATCCGGTCCACATCCAGAACGGCACGGTCGTCGAGTGGCTGTTCCATCGGGGACGCTACCGGCCGCCGTGGCTCTGGTCGGTGGTCGAATCGCTCCAGCGGGGGTCCTTGCTCCGGGGGAGTGCGCGTCTCGTCTCGTTCCCGACCGCCGGCGGTCTGCGCCGCGGTCCCCACAACTGCGGCCACTGCGACGCAGGGGTCCTGAAGGCGATCGAGGAGGCGTCCCTCGCGCAGGAGTTCGATGGGCTCCGCGCGCTCGACTGCGCCTGCCGCGAGACCTGGATGGCCGAGCGACGGCTCGAGCCGCTCGGGGTCGAGGCGTGACGGAAGCGCTGGTGCCGCGGCTCCCGCCGCACGCCCGATCGACGATCGAGCAGTTCCTCCGGGCCCACGCGCTCGGCGGCGGGATGGAGGGGGTCGTGCTCGGCCTCTCCGGCGGGATCGACAGTGCGCTCACCGCGCGTCTCGCCGCCGACGCGATCGGCCCCGCGCACGTGCTCGGCCTGCTGCTCCCCGACGCCGCTTTCCCCCCCGCTCTCATCGCCGAGACCGAGGAGTACGCCCGCGCGCTCGGCATCGAGAGCATGACGATCCCCATCGACGGGATCGAGCACGCGTTCGCCGACGCGCTGCCCGGCCCAACGGACGTCGTGACGATCGGGAACACCAAGGCGCGGATCCGCATGGTGGTCGAGTACACGATCGCTCGTCGTCGCCGTCGGCTCGTGGCCGGCACCGGCAACAAGTCCGAGCTCTTGCTGGGATACTTCACGAAATATGGCGACGGGGGGGTCGATCTCCTTCCGATCGGCGATTTGTACAAGACCGAAGTACGGGAGCTCGCCGCGGCGCTCCATCTGCCCGAGGCGATCCGCCTTCGGCCGCCGACCGCCGGACTCTGGGACGGACAGACGGACGAGGCGGAGCTCGGGGCGCCGTACGAAGTGGTCGACCGGATCCTCCGGGGACTCGAGGAGCTGCGGAGCGAGGCGGAGATCGTGGCGGCCACCGGTATCCCGACCGACCGGGTTCGCGACATCGCGCGCCGCGTCGAAGCGGGCCGGCACAAGCGACGGCCGGCGCCGGTGGCGAAGATCGGGCTGCGCACGGTCGGTATCGACTGGCGGGAGTGAGCCCGCCGCTCGCACGCCGCCGCCGGCCCGACCACCAACCGTTTTACGGGACCGGGGCTCGGCGGGTTCGAACTTCCGGGATCGCGCGATGGACCACGCCACCTACCAGCGACTCTACGACCAGCTCGCGACGTACGACGACGTACACCGCCTCGCGCACGAGGAGCACCGCTCGGAGGAGCTCCTGTTCGTCATCCACACGCACCGCGTCACTCGGGACGCGACGCGCCGCTTCTACGTCGTGAAGCGCCAGCTGCCCCGGCTCGTCAGCCAATGGAAGCACGGCGCCTCGGTGCTCGACATCGCGAACGAGTGGCGGTTCCCTCCCGTGCTGATGGGACAGCAGATGCTCGGCGAGCTCGGCATTCCCCGCAAGAAGGTCTGGCAGGTGTTCCTCCATCCGGAGACCGCGCCCGACGAGCGGATCCGCACCGAGGTCGAGGCGCTGCTCGCCGCCGACATGATCTACTCCCCGCGCGGGATGGAGCTCCAGCGGGAGCGGGGGCGCAAGGGCGAGGAGCGGCTCGAGCGCTGGCTCACGAAGCACGGCATCGGCTATCGGACCGAGAAGGACCTGCGCGGAAAATACGCGAAGACCCCGGACGCGCTCTTAGACGACCCGATCATATTCTTCGGACAGAAGCTCACCTGGATCGAGTCGAAGGCGAACTTCGGCGACCAGGTCGAGCTGCGCAAGAACCTGCGCCGGCAGCTCGGCCCGTACACCGAGATCTTCGGCGAAGGCGCGGTCGTCTACTGGTACGGCTACGAGGAGGGGGCGGAGTCTCCGCCCGGGATACTCTTGTGGGACGGCGACACGTTCGAAGGGATCACGCCGGTCGTACCACCGCCGCACGAGCGAGCTCACGCTGCGCACCCGTCGCGAGATCACGCTCGATCAGCACACCCGGCGCCACCTCCTTCAGCCCCAGGATCAGGGCCCGCCGGCTCCGCCGACGGGCCGCCTCCCTGAGCTGCCGCGACATCGACCGGCCGAGCAGGTCGGCGTCGGCCGAGACGCCGGAGCGGCGCAGTTCGTCGACGAGCTTGACGGCCTCCCCGCCGAGCGACGGGTCCGCGACCACGACGTAGGTGTCGAGCGGCGGCTCGCCTTCGGGCCACCGGCCCGCGCCCTTCAGCAGGATCTCGAGCGTCTGGTCGCCGATCGCCAGGCCGGCCGCCGGCGTCGGCGGTCCCTCGAACAGTTCGATCAGGTGGTCGTATCGCCCGCCGCCGAAGATCGCCCGCCCGTCCCCGCGGCGGGAGTACGCCTCGAAGACCGTCGACGTGTAGTAGGCCAGGCCGCGCACGACCGTCGGGTCGAAGACGATCCGGTCGGAGAGTCCGGTGCGGTCGAGCAGCCGGAACAGCGCGCGCAGGCGCGCCGTGCCCGCCCGCGCCGCCTCGTCCAGACCCCGGGACTCGAGCTGCGTGAGGTATCGCTCGAGGTCGGCCGTTCCGATGCCCGTCCCGACCTCCCGGAACAGCCCGAGCAGCTCCTCGGCTTTCGACGCCGGGATTCCGGACTCGGTGAGTTCCGCCTCGAACTCGGCGGGGGGGATCTTCGAGAACCGGTCGACCGCGCGGAAGAAGCGCGTCGACTGGGTCGCGCCGAACAGTCGTCCGATCCCCTCGGCGATCGCCCGGTCGTTGATCCGGAAGGCGTACAGCCCCTGGGCGCCGACCTCGTCGAGGATCAGCGACGCGGTGGCGAGCAGGTCGGCCTCCGCTTCGACGCCCGGCACGCCGAGCAGATCGAGGTTGAACTGCAAGAACTCCCGCGTCCGGCCCGCCTGCGGCTCTTCGTACCGCCAGCTCTTCGAGACGGTGAACCATTTCACCGGCATCGGCTCGGACTTCGCCCGGTCGACGAAGATCCGGGCGAGCGACGGGGTCTGCTCGGGGACGAGCGCGACCGGGCGGTTGCCTTTGTCGTGGAACAGCCACGTCTCGGCCGCGATCCCCTCGCCGCTCTTCGTCTGGTAGAGCTCGAAGCTTTCGACGGAGGGCACCTCGAGCTCGGCGTAGCCGGCGCGGCGCGCGGCGGCCCGCATCCGCCGGCGGATCTCCGAGCGCGCGCCGCCTTCGGGCGGAGGATAATCCCGGAATCCGCGGAGCGCCGAAGGGGCCATGGTCGAGGGACCCAGCGGTGCCCGGGGTATTTATTGTGCCGACGGAGCGGGGCGGGTCGCGGCGACCACCGAGTCGAGCGGTCCCTCCGGTAGGACCGGTTCCGCCCCGTCGACGAACGCCCGGAGGTGGCGATACGCTCCGATCGCCCCGACGTAGTTGCGGGCCTTCAGCTCGATAGTGACCGTCCGGAACTCGTTCACCGCCGGGCCGATCTCGAGTCCGGCCGACCGGACCTCGACGATCCGATCGCGCAGCCGCTTGAGCTGCTCCATGAACCGGGGCTGCAGCAACGACCAGAGCGCGATCGCCGTCCGTGCGAGGAGCCGCTCGGCCGCCTCGCGATGGCCCGCGCCGAGCTCCTTGCGCCCCTCCTGGAGCGGGCCGAGCGCGGGCGCGGGATCTCCCCCGAGCTCGCGGAGCGTCTCGGCGAGGAGATCGCACTCGGTCGCAAGGATGCGGCCGGTCGCCCACTCCTCCTCGATCTGCCCGAGCGCCTCCCGCACGTGGTCGAGCCGCCGATATCCACCGGAAAGGTCGCCCGCGGCGAGCGCGCTCCGAATGGCCCCGAACTCGACGTCCGCGCTCGTCGTCGGAACGAGCTGGGCGAGTTCGTTGCGCCGGGCCAAGGTCCGCTCATACTCCTCGGCCATCGTTCCGGCGAGGTGAATGAACATTTCGCGTACGATCGCGTCGAGGGTCGCCTCGTCGCCGACGAGCGCCGCCGGGCCCGCCCGCGCGACCATCGGCCCGAGGTCGACGCCGATCCGGCGGCCCAGCTGCTGGTACTCTTCGAACCGGCGGCGCAGGGCCTCCGACTCCACCCGCGGAGGGAGCGCCGGCAATTGGTCGAGCGGCGCCACCGCCTCGGGACTTCGCGCGGGCCGGTCGGCGGGGGCCCCGAGCCGCCGGCGGGTTCCGCCCCGGTCGAGCAACCCCCGCGGATCGCCGTCCTCGTCGGACGGGGTGGGTGCCGATGTCAGGTCGACCGACCGAAGCAGCTCCCCGACGGTTTGCATGAACACCGGGTCCTTGCGGCCCTCGGGTCCGGCGGCTTCGCGTACCACGCCGAACAGATCGACCCCGAGCCGGCAACCAGGGCAGTCCGCCGATCCGTCCGGAACGTCCGTGCCGCAGGCCGGGCAGGCGACCATCGTGTCGCCGCCCTACGCCCCACCCGGGCGGAGGAGAGAAGGGAGTGCACGGTCGAGGGGTCGTGGGGAGCCGCCCCCCGACCCGCGACAGGTACCGCGGCCGGGCGATCGGCCCGGGTCATGGAAAGATAGCGACGGGGCGAGCGAAAGGACCGGCGTTCCCCGACGGGCCCCCACGGCGGGTGCGGCCCCGAGCCCCCGCGGGGCTCCCCCGAGCGTACCCATGGGTCCGTCTCGGAATTGATAGTGGCCGCCCCCTCAAAAGCTCTCGCGCCGAGGAGGTCACGCTTCCGGCGCGAGCACGGCGAGGTGTCGCCGGGCCGACGGCGTGGGATGGTACGTTCGGACCGGGTATTCGAGCCGGATCGATCGCCGGCGCGCGGCCTCGGGGGGCCATCGGCGCCCGCACCCCGGGCAGTCGAATCCTCGGCCGCGGCC
>JBAUAJ010000065.1:0-3692 GCA_049675585.1 Thermoplasmata archaeon | reverse complement strand
CCGGTCGGAACGAGGTCGGGGGCGACCGCCGCATGGACCTCGGTCCCGAGCCGCTCCCAGTCCGGCTCGCCGTCCCCGACGCGGAGCCGGGCGAGCACGGGCGGCACGGCTCCTTCGACCGCCCGACGGACGAACGTGCGCAGCTCCTCCTCTCCGAGGCCGAGCAGATTCTCGGCCGCCGCGCGGAGGGCTCGGGGCTCGGCCGGGATCTTGACCTGGACCCGAAGCGCGACCTCCCAGCCTTCCGCCGACGCTCCCTCGAGCGAGTGGAGCGCGCGCACCGTCGCCTCGACGTCGATCGGAGCGAGCGAGAGCGAGGCGGTCGCGCGATTCCACGGGGCGACGTACGTTCCCCCGCCGATCAGGATGCTCGGCTCGCGGGAGAGCGCGTTCCCCGCCCCGGGGCCGGCCCCCTCGGTCGGGGCCCGGGCCCGGCGTCCGAACAACACGAGGGCGCGGTTCGGTGGGATCGGGACGTAGCACCGCTCGAGGATCGCCCAGGCGGCGGCGCCCACGCCGGCGCCCGCGATCAGGGGGATCGCTAGAGTAGGTAGGTCCAACATCCGCCCCGCCCGAACTGGAGCGCGCGGACACGACGGTGGTTCGTGCCTGCGCGTGGCGGCCAGCCGGCGACCCGGGCGGGGCTAGCGATCGTGTGGTCGGAATTCGGGCCCGACGCGAAGGGGCCCGGAACCGGGTACGACGGCCGCATCGAGTACGTGCCGTGCATCTCGGTCTCCCCCCGCGGCCCTCTCTCGCCGAAGCGAGCGTTCCGCATCCTTCAATACGCATTCATGTGGATAAATACCTACTCCCTCCGGCGGAGCACGACGGCGGGGCCGATCGGGTTCGGAGGACTACGTTTCGCCCAGCGTCGCGCCGATGGCGCCCGTGACGTCGTGGTGCTCTTCGACCCAGGCGATGACGATGAAGTACCATCCGAGGATCAGGAGGAGCAGGAGCGCGGGGTCGCTTCCCGCGTCGGGCGAGGCGGTGATGACGCACCCCTCGAGATGCTTTCCGCGCCGCCGAGGCTCGAAGGAGAGCATCTCCTTCCCGTCGGCGTCGGTGACCTTCCAGGTTGGGTCCTTGAACCCGGCCCGGGCCCACCGGAACACCCGGCCCTCGGCCGTCTGGATCGTGCTCTCGCGCCACTGGGCCCGCAGGACGGCGAGGTCCTGCCGGGTGGCGGTGCTCCGCACGGTCACGCCGGGCCAGAGGAACCCCCGGCGCTTGAGCGTCCAGCGACCCTCGGAGGACTCCGCCGCGGCGATGGAGCCGGTCCCCTTCTTCCACATCAGCGTCCCGAAGTGCTGGTTGCCGACGAGCAGCTGGTAGGCGTGGGACGAGGGGACGTGCACCCACTCGAGCTGGGTGGATGCGACCTCGGGCATCGCCTGCATCGGGAGGCCATCAGGAACCAATGGAAAAAGACTTTCCGGCCCCGCGCTGAGGGCCGCAGGGCAGCCGCGGGATCGAACGACGACCCCGGGTGGGAGTCGCCCCGGGGGCCCGGGGCCTCCCTAGCGGGCCGCGGTCGCCGCCGGCCCACCGGACGGAACGTTGGCGGCGGAGGCGGTTCCCGCCGGGGACGAGACCCGAGCCGCGGACGGCTGGGGCATGGCGGAGTAGTCGGCTCCCTCGATCGCGAGCGACTTCGGCTTCACGCGGACCTGGATCGTCTCGGCCTTCGGCGTGATGAGATTCCAGCCGGCGCGCAGGATCGTCCCGCCCACGAGCACGATGACGACCAGGAGCGTGAACGTCTCGACGCTCGAAAGGATGTTGCCGAGGGTCCCGCCGAGGGCCGAGCCCACGACCGAGCCCAGGCTGCCGCCCGGAGGGACGCTGGGGGAGCCGACGCCGTTGCCGGTCGCGCCGGTCCCGACGTGCACGGCGGCGAACGATTCGGCCGCGTTGCCGTTCTTGTCCTCGACGACCAGCGTGAGGTTGTACGTGCCGGCCGTCGCGTAGGTATGCGTGGCGTTCGGCACGCTGCTCGTATTGCCGTCCGAGAACTGCCAGTAGGTGCTCGTGACCGAGGCGCTCCCGGCGTGGGAGTGGTCGGTGAGCGTGACGGTGAAGCCGGCGACGCCGTAGTCGAACGCCGCCGTCGGTCCGGTGGCGGACTTGATCGGCAGGTTCTGGAGGAGCGAGTAGGCGTGGAAGAAGGCGACCAGCAGAATGACGACACCAAGTACGACGAGTACGGTCCCTAGAATGCGTTCGTGCGGTCGGTCCACATCGTGTGTATACGTACGCACGGTTTATCAAACCTCACTTTGAGGTTCCGGGGCCGTATTCCGCCTGCCGCCCCGTTCCTCGCCCCTCGCGGCGTGGGACGGAAGGCGTCGCGGGGAGGGGGCATAACCCCACCCCGCGGGGGATCTCGTCCCGTTAAGCCTCGAGATCGAAATAGATCTTGACGGTCGCGTGGTACTCCAGCACCCGCTGCTCGGAGACTCGTCCCTCGAACTCCGTCACTCGGAACCAGCGGAGGTTGCGGACCGTCTTCGCCGCCGTGGCCACCGCGTTCTCCGCTGCCTTCGCAAACCCTTCTTTCGAGACGCCTACGACCTCGGTCACTTTCTGCGCCATGGGAGACTCGCTCCCCGGAAAGGTCGCCCCTCCCATAGGCTCTCGGGTGAGGACTCCACCCTGCCCGCCCCCGGCTCGGGGGCCCTGCGGGGGGGCCCCGCGGAGTATGAGTATTATGGTCGGTCCCGGTGGTCGATGTCGGTGTCGACCGTCCCCCGTCGCCCGCTCGGTTCTTCCGGGTTCGCGGTCGCCCCGCTCGCATTCGGAGGGAATGTCTTCGGATGGACCGCCGACCGGACGCGGTCGTTCGACCTGCTCGACGCGTTCGTGGAAGCCGGGTTCAACCTGATCGACACGGCCGATGTCTACTCCCGCTGGGCGCCCGGTCACCAGGGCGGGGAGTCGGAGACGATCCTGGGCGAGTGGTTGCGGGAGCGTGGCCGTCGACGGGACGTGGTGATCGCCACCAAGGTCGGGATGGAGATCGCCCCCGGACGCGCGGGGCTCTCCCGGAGCCATATCCTTCGTTCGGTCGACGCCTCGCTCGCGCGGCTGGGGGTCGATTCGATCGACCTGTACCAGTCTCATGTCGACGACCCCGCGACGCCGCAAACGGAGACGCTCGAAGCGTACCGTGACCTCCTCGATCAAGGAAAGATCCGCTCGATCGGCGCATCCAACTTCACGCCCGCGCGTCTCGCCGAAGCGCTCCGCGTGAGCCGCGACCACGGTCTGCCGGCGTATTCGACCGTGCAGCCCCGCTACAATCTGATGGACCGGTCGGAGTTCGAGGGCGCGCTCGAGGAGGTCTGCCGCACGCATCACCTGGGGGTGATCACCTACAGTTCGCTCGCGAGCGGATTCCTGACCGGAAAGTACCGTTCGAAGGACGACCTGGGCAAGAGCCCCCGCGGAGCGCGCGCCGAGGCACGCCTCGATGCACGAGGCCACCGGATCCTCGAGGCGCTCGATGCCGTGTCGGCCGATACCGGGGCCCGGCCCGCGACGGTCGCCCTCGCCTGGCTGCTCACGCGACCCGCGGTGACGGCGCCGATCGCGAGCGCCACATCCCTCGACCAGCTCGCGGAACTCACCGCCGCCGCCCGTCTCGCCCTTTCGTCCGCGGCGATCGATCGCCTCGAACGGGCCAGCGC
>JBAUAJ010000064.1:0-2304 GCA_049675585.1 Thermoplasmata archaeon | reverse complement strand
GGGCGGGGCGCGGCCCGTTGCCGGGCGCGGCCGCCGGAGCGCGCTCGGCGCTCGAGCGTTCGGCCGCGCGCTTGAGCGCGTGCGCGCGCGTCCACTTGAACCGGTGGCCGACGCGGCCGAGGTTCAGCTGCTGCTTGCGGCAGGAGGAGGAACAGAAGTGAAAGACCGTGCCGTCGCGCTTGACGAACATCATGCCGGTCCCCGGCTCGATCTCGGACGCGCAGAAGGAGCATTGGCGCTTGACGACCATCGACTGTCCCCCCTAGCGGACGGAGAGCTTGCGCGCTTCGCGCGCCGTCTCCCGAAGGATCAGGATGTCGCCGAGGCGGATCGGACCGGCGACGTTCCGAGTGATGATCTTTCCCCGGTCGCGGCCGGCGAGGACGCGGACCTTCACCTGGGTCGCCTCCCCCGCCATGCCGGTCCGACCGACGAGCTCGACGACCTCCGCCGGCGAGCCCTTCTCTTCCGCCATGGTCGCGTGCCCCCGGCTCTCTCCTTACTTCTTGAGGGTCGGGTAGATCGCGACGATCTCGTCGAGAAGCGCCTTCGCCTCGCCCGCCTCGACGATCGCGACGCTCGCCGCCGACTTCGAGAGGCCGGCCGACTGGCCGAGCCGTTGCTTCTTCGGCACGTACAGGTAGGGGATCCGCTTCTCCTCGCAGAGCATCGGGATGTGGACGAGGATCTCGACCGGGTCGACGTCCTCCGCCATCACGACGAGCTTCGCCTCGGCGCGCTCGCTCGATTTCGTCACTTCGTTCGTGCCGACGCGCACCTTGCCGGTCTCGCTCGCTACCTGAACGAGTTGCAGGGCCTTGTCGGCGAGGTCACTCGGGGTCTCGAATCGCACGTAGATCGGTCGCGCCATTGGTACCTCGCGTCAGCGGAACCCCCCGGAAGGGGATCCTCGGCTCACGGGTGGGGTGCGGTACGGCCTTGGCTATTTAACGATGCGGCGCCGAACGCCGCGGGAGCGGGCTTAGCTTCCGGCCGGGGCGGGCGGCGGCGCGAACGACTGCGGCGAGAGCTCCGGGTGCCGGCCGAAGTAGTCGCAGGCCGGTTCGAGGATCCGGTCGAGCGACGTGGTGACCGCGGCCTTCAGGTCCTGGGGATGGAGCTTCCCGTCCCGCCACGCCGTCAGGAACTCCTCCGTCGACCCGTACTCGACCGACCCGCCGTGCTTCGCCGCCCGTTCGATCGAGAGACGGCCTTCCCACGGGAAGACGATGTACTGCACGGCCTCGACGATCGGGTTCCCCTCCACCGTTTTAGCCTCGCAGAACGCCGAGCCGATCCGGGCGGCGATCTCGGTCCGTTCCGATGGGATCCGGATCGACGACGTCGGGTCGGATTTCGACATCTTGCCCTCGACGAGCCCCTCGAGCGGGTCCATCCGACCGCCGCCCTTGAGGGAAGAGAGGAGCGGCGTGTGCACCGCGACGGGGACCGGCCAGTGGTAGTGATGGGCGACCTCGCGGGCGAGCACGTGGGCTCGCCGCTGATCGATCCCCCCGTAGGCGAGGTCGACGGGGAGCTCGAAGATGTCGGCCGCCTGCATCGACGGGTAGAACAGCTTCGCGGAGTCGAGGTTCGACTCCTCCTCGCTTCGGCCCATGATCGACATCGCCCGCTTCGTGCGCGCGAGCGTCGTCGCCCGCGCGACCCGCACGACCCGGGCCCAGTAGTCGGAGGAGCCGGTGAGCTCGTGGGCCCAACGGAACCGGACCCGGCTCGGGTCGGCGCCGAGCGACTCGAACGTCGCCTGCATGTACCGGCCCGCGGCGTCGATCCGCTCGAGGCTCGCTCCGAGCTTGTCGTTGATCCAGGCGTGCCAGTCGGCGAGGAACACCGTGACGTCGCATCCGGCGTCGGCGAGGTCGACGATCTTCCGGGCGGTGATGAGATGGGCGATGGTAAGGGCGCCGGACGGTTCGAAGCCGATGTAGGCGCGCGGCCGCTCCGACCGCTCGAACAGGGCGCGGACCTCCTCGACGGTCAACACCTCGACGGTCCCGCGTACGACCCGATCGACGCGCTCGTCCCGGTCCACGGCCAGTCGAGGCCGGCCCGTATTTAGCCCGTCAGGCGGAAGGGGCTCTCCCCTCCTCGAGCGCCCTCGGTCCGAGGGACATATTATCTTCTTACGCCGCGCTAGGAAGGCCCTAGGTTCCATGGACGGCTCGACGGAGAGCGTGCCCGGCGAGACGGTGCCGGCCTCCCCCGAGCTCGATCTCGCTCGCGCCCTTGGCGTGCGCCCGGAGACGGCGCACCGGCTCGTCGCGGCCGGGCACGCCACGGCGG
>JBAUAJ010000063.1:0-16912 GCA_049675585.1 Thermoplasmata archaeon | reverse complement strand
GGGGAGCGCGACGCGCGACGAGCGGACCCGCCCGGGACGCGGCGGAAGGCGGACCCGCGGCCGGGGCGCAACCGGGGCGGGCGAGCGCTCCTCCGGGCGGAACGGCTCGAAGAGCACGGTGTCCTCGAGCGGGAGCTCCGGTTCGATAGAGAACGTTCCGACCATCGATCCCACGACCCGGCGCAAGAACGTTCGCGGACGCTCTAAAGCGGCGGCGCGGGGGCGGTTGAAACGGGCCGGGGACGGGGCGTTTCCGGCGTCGTCCGGTGCGTCAATCGAGCCGGGATCGCCCGACCGGAGGGAGGCCGAGCGACTCCGCGAGCGAGCGGCCGTTCACCGCCGCGTCCCCGCGGAAGTGGTTGTTGAAGAAGCCGTAGACCACCGGGGTCGTCTCGGCGAGCGCCCGGACGCGGGGGACCCATTCGGCGAGCTCGGAAGCGGAGTAGGTGTAGTCGTACCACAGCGGGTCGCCGCGGCCGTGCCAGCGCACGTAGGCGAACGGCCCGGTGACCTCGAGGACGCTCGGGAGGTGGGGCCCGTCGATCACGACGTGGGCGAGCCCGAACTCGCGCAGGAGCGCATACGACTCGGGGACGAGCCAGGAGCGTTCGCGGAACTCGACCGCGACCGGGAGGTCGCGCGGAAGCGTCGCGTAGAAGGCGCGGACGGTCGCCGCGTCGAACGGCAGCGACGGCGGCAGCTGCAAGAGCGCGGCGGCGAACTTTCCGGCGTCACGGAGCGGCTTCAGCACGGCGAGGAACCGGGCGAGCTCGTCGTCCGTCCCGACGAGCCGGAGGTCGTGCGTGATCGTCTGAGGGAATTTCGCGGCGAAGCGGAACCGCGCCGGAGTGCGCCGCGCCCACGATGCCGCGACCGACGCCGGCGGCAGCCGGTAGAACGTAGTGTTGATCTCGACGATCGGGAAGAGGCTCGAGTAGTAGCGGAGGCGATCGGAGGCGCCGTGCGGCGGGTAGACCCTCCCGGCCCACTCGGGGTAGTCCCACCCGCTGGTGCCGAGGAGGATCTCCGCGGTCACGGACGTTCCCGTAACCGGAAGACGCGGTCGATATATCGGGCGGCCCGGGGGAGGGCGAAACGGCCGGACGAACGCTAGGACCGACCGGGGACGGGACCGCGGTCGGGACGAATTTATTCTCGAAGAAACCCTAATAGCCCGTCGCGCCCGGTCGTCGCCCGGTCGTTGCGATGGTCCAGGTCGACATCGACATCGCGAAGTGTACCGGCTGTTCGCACTGCAAGGACGTCTGTCCGACCAACGTCTTCGAGCTTCGTCCGCGCACCGAGGTCCCGGACGTCGTCGATGACCCGAACGTCGCCGCGAAGTTCCAGTTCCGCGGGGAAAAATCGCTCGTCATCCACGGTCCGGAGTGCATCGTATGCGAGGCGTGCCTCTTCGAGTGCGAAGGGGAGTGCATCCTGATCACGGACGACGAGAACCACGTCCACCATTCGACGTACAAGTAGAATTTCGGCCGCGCCGTCGGGTCGGCGGAACAGTACCGCCAAGTAGCCGTTAAATACGGCGGAACCCCGCCCGCTCCGCCGTGCCCGAGACCCCACGCGAACCCGGCAAAACACTCGTTCTGGGCGAGCGCGAGCTCGCGATCGGGTTCCGTCTGATCGGCTTCCAGCACGTCCTCGAAGTCACTCCCACCACCGCGGTCGCGGAGTTCCAGAAGGCGATGGCCGGCGACGAGTACAATCTCGTCATCGCGAGCCAATCGATCAGGCCGCGCCTCTCCGAGGCTCAGCGCCTGCACGCCGACTCCACCCTCCGACCCCTCGTCGTCTTCGTGCCGACCCCCTCTGGGGAGTACGAGGTCGAGAGCATCAACGACCTCGCGAAGCGTATTCTTGGGGTCACGCTGGCCGTGCCGAACTAACGGACGAGGAGGATCTACCGATGGGTGGGGTCGTCGCGCGGGTGTCGGGGCCGGTCGTCATCGCCGAGGGGCTCACCAACGCGAAGATGTACGACGTCGTTCGCGTCGGCAGCCTCGGGCTCGTCGGCGAGATCATCCGACTGATCGGCGGGAGCGCCACGGTCCAGGTCTACGAGGATACGACCGGAGTTCGACCGGGCGACCCCGTGGAGAACACTGGTCAAGCGCTGAGCGTCGAGCTCGGGCCGGGACTCCTGAAGTCGATCTACGACGGAGTGCAGCGCCCGCTCGATGTGATCCAGAAGGCGACGGGAGATTTCATCGCCCGAGGGTTCGTCGCGCCGCCGCTCGATGAGAAGGCGCCTTGGCAGTTCACGCCGGTCGCCAAGCCCGGCACCGAGGTCGGCCCGGGCACCATTCTCGGAACGGTCCAAGAGACACCGCTCATCCTGCACAAGATCCTCGTTCCTCCCGGCGTACAGGGAACGCTCACCGATCTGAAGGCCGGCACGTACACAATCCGGGACCCGATCGGATCCGTACGCACCAGCGAGGGCGCGACTCCCGTCTATCTTTCCCACAAGTGGGTCGTTCGGATCGCGCGCCCGGTGCAGCAGAAACTCGCCCCCGGCATCCCTCTCATCACCGGCCAGCGAGTCATCGATTCGTTCTTCCCGGTGGCCAAGGGTGGCACCGCCTGTATCCCAGGACCCTTCGGGAGTGGGAAGACAGTATGCCAACAGCAACTCGCGAAATGGGCCGACTCGGACATCGTGGTCTACGTGGGTTGCGGGGAGCGGGGAAACGAGATGACGGAGGTCTTGGCAACGTTTCCAACGCTACTTGACCCGAAGTCGAAACGCCCGCTGATGGAGCGAACCGTCCTGATCGCCAACACGTCGAACATGCCCGTCGCGGCGCGCGAGGCGAGCGTCTACACCGGCATCACGATCGCCGAGTACTACCGGGACATGGGCTACGACGTCGCGCTCATGGCCGACTCCACCAGCCGATGGGCGGAGGCGATGCGGGAGATCTCCGGGCGCCTCGAAGAGATGCCCGGCGAGGAGGGATATCCGGCCTACCTCGGTCGTCGAGTGGCTGAGTTCTACGAGCGGGCGGGACGAGTCGTCACCCTTTCCCCCGACGGACGCACCGGCTCGGTGACCGTGGTCGGCGCGGTCTCGCCTCCGGGGGGCGATACCTCCGAGCCCGTCAGTCAGAACACGCTCCGAGTCACCCGGGTATTCTGGGCGCTCGATGCGGCCTTGGCCCAGCGCAGACACTTCCCGTCGATCAACTGGTTGCAGAGCTACTCGCTCTATGTCGGGGACCTCGAACCCTGGTACAAGGCCGAACTCGCCCGCGACTTCATTCAGATGCGCCAGCGCGCGCTCGAGGTGCTCCAAAAAGAGTCGGAGCTCCAAGAGATCGTTCAGCTCGTGGGCGTAGATGCCCTCCCCGAACGGGAAAAAGGCGTGCTCGATGTCGCCCGGATGATTCGCGAGGATTACCTCCAGCAGAGCGCCTACGACGAGGTCGACACCTACACTTCGATCCAAAAGCAGTACCGGATGCTCCGCGCGATCCTCTCGTTCTCGGACCGCGAACAGGAGGCGATCGTCAAGGGGGCGACCGTCGCCCGCCTGCAAGAGATGCCGATCCGAACTCGCCTTTCTCGAATGAAGTTCATCCCTGAGGCGGAGCTCGCGGACCAGTTCGATGCGCTCGAGCTCGAGATGGCCTCCGACATTGCCGCCCTGACGGGAGGGGCCTAACCATGGTGACCAAGCCCGCAAGCGGTCGCGAAAAAATACCGCTCGACTACCGTACCGTCGACCGCGTCACGGGGCCGCTGATCTTCGTCCGCGAGGTCCAGAACGCCGCGTACGGCGAGATCGTCGAGATCACCCTCCCGAACGGGGAGCGCCGGCAGGGTCAGGTGCTCGACTCGCGCAAGGGGCTCGCGATCGTCCAGGTGTTCGGGGCGACGATGGGGCTCAACGTCGAGCAGTCGAGCGTGAAGTTCCTCGGCGAGGTCGCGCGTCTCGCCGTTTCCGAGGAGATGCTGGGCCGCGTCTTCAACGGTCTCGGCGAACCGCGCGACGGCGGACCCCGGATCGTGAGCGAGACGCAGCTCGAGATCGTCGGGAACGCGATGAACCCGTACTCGCGCGAAGAGCCGAGCGAGTTCATCCAGACGGGGATCTCGACGATCGACGTCAACAACACGCTCGTGCGCGGCCAGAAGCTCCCGATCTTCTCGGGGGCCGGTCTCCCGCACAACCAGATCGCCGCCCAGATCGTCCGGCAGGCGAAGCTCCGCGATTCGACCGAGGGGTTCGCGGTCGTCTTCGCGGCGATGGGGATCACGAGCGAGGAGGCGAACTACTTCTTGAAGGAGTTCGAGTCGACCGGCGCGCTCGAGCGGGCCGTCGTCTTCCTGAACCTCTCCTCCGACCCGTCGATGGAGCGGGTCGTCACCCCAAGGATGGCGCTCACCGCTGCCGAGTACCTGGCCTACGAGAAGGACCTGCACGTGCTCGTCGTCCTCACGGACATGACGAACTACTGCGAGGCGCTCCGCGAGGTCTCCGCTGCGCGGGAGGAGGTTCCGGGGCGGCGCGGCTATCCGGGGTACATGTACACCGATCTCGCCACGATCTACGAGCGGGCCGGGAAGATCCACGGCCGCAAGGGGTCGATCACCCAGCTCCCGATCCTTACGATGCCGGCGGACGACGTGACGCACCCGATCCCCGACCTCACGGGGTACATCACCGAGGGCCAGATCTACGTCAGCCGCGATCTGCAGCGCAAGGGGATCTACCCGCCGATCGACGTGCTGCCGAGCTTGTCGCGCCTGATGAACCAGGGGATCGGCAAGGGCCGCACGCGGGAAGATCACCGTGGCGTCACAGATCAGTTGTTCGCAGCGTACGCGACCGGCAAGGACCAGCGTGCCCTGTCCGCGATCGTCGGGGAGGAAGCGCTCAGCGCCACCGACCGGCTCTACCTTCAGGCGGCCGACCGGTTCGAGACGAAGTTCGTCAACCAGCGGCCCGACGAGGACCGCACGATCGACCAGAGCCTTGCGATCGCCTGGGAGGTACTCGCCGATCTACCGGACTCCGAGCTCAAGCGGATCAAGCCCGAATTCATCCAGAAGTACCGCCCCGCCCGCGCCGCCCCCGCGGCGTAGGCCTCGGAGGGAAGCGATGGCGCGGATCGAGAGCATCCGACCGACTCGGCTCGAGCTGCTGCGCACCCGCCGACGCATCGTCGTCGCGAAGCGCGGCCTCAACCTGCTGAAGCTCAAGCGATCGGCGCTGATCGCGGAGTTCTTCCGGATCAGCCGAGAGGCTCTCAAGCTGCGGGGCGACCTCAAGGCACGGATCGGCCGCGCCTACGAAGCGATCCGGTTCGCCGAGATGCGGGAAGGGACGACCCGGCTCGAGAACATCTCCTCGCTCCTCCCGAACGTGCGGCCGGTCGGGGTCACGACCAAGAACGTGATGGGCGTCCGTACCCCCCGCGTCGATCGGAGCGGATATGCGCCGATCGCCCCGGCCGCGCTCCTCGATCTTTCCGTGCCCGTGGCGGAGTCGATCCGGCACTTCCAGGGGATCTACCAGGTCGTGCTCGACATCGCCGAGAAGGAGAACGCCCTGCGCCGGCTCCTGCTCGAGATCGAGAAGACGAAGCGCCGGGCGAGCGCGATCGAGAACGTCTTGATCCCGAAGCTCGAAGGGACGGTGCGCTACATCAAGTTCCGGTTCGATGAGATGGAGCGGGACGCGTTCAGCATGCTGAAGGCCGTGAAGCGCAAGATGGAGGCGGAAGGCAGTGCCCTCAGCGCCTGACGGGACGTCGGTGCCGAGCGCCTCGATCGAGGCGCTCGAGAAGATCCGTGCGGCCGAGGTCGAATCGGAGGAGCGCGTCGCCGCCGCGCGCCGCCTCACCGAGGAGACCCTCCGTCGCCTGAAGCGCGAGGCTGAGGACGCCGTCGCGACCGCGCGCTCCGAGGCGGACGGCGAGCGCATCCACGCCGTCGAAGCGGCCCGTGCGGTCGCCGACCGCGAGGCGGCCGCGATCGTCACGGAGGGCGAGCGGGCGGCCGCCCGGCTCGATTCGGGAACGACCCTCCCCGCCGACCGGAAGCCCGCCGTGCTCGCGGCGGCGCTCGGCGACTTCATCGGAACGTAGGGGCGTGGCATCGATGGCCCTGCGTCCCGCCCGGATGAGCCGCATCGGGATCCTCGGCCTGAAGGACGATCGCGATCGGATACTCACCGCGCTCCACGACCTGCGTCTGCTCCAGATCGAAACGCTCCCGCCCGAAGCGCTCGCGAAGCTCGCCCCCGAGCGGGCGACCGACGTCCAGCGCCGCATCGGCGACGAGACGCTCCGCTTCCGCGGGCTCTCCACCGCGCTCCCGCCTGTGCCGCTCGGTCCCCCGCAGCGCTTCGCCTCGCTCGATGAGATCTTCGCCGCGACGGCGCGGGTCCCGATCGATGCCGAGGTCGGCGAGCTGAAGCGCGAGGACGATCGACTGCTCACCGAGGAGCGAACGACCGACGAGACGCTCGCGCTGCTCGACCAGATCTCCTTCTTTTCGGGTCGGCTCGCTTCGCTCCGAAGCGCCAGCCTCTCCTCGTTCGTGGGCGAGAGCGACCGCGACACGTTCGACCAGCTGCGCGGCGCGCTCGATCCCGCGGACGACCCGACGTGGTTCACCGGGCCGGGTCCGAAGGAGACGGTCCGTTTCGTCGTCGCCGTGCGCGCCCGCGGCGCGGAGGCGGTCGTCCGCGCGGCCCAGAAGGCGGGCGTTCGTCTGAGCGCCGTCCCGAACCTCGCCGGAACACCCGGGGAGGAGCGCTCGACCCTTCGTGCACGGCGCGCCACCGTCGTCGAGCGCCGGGTGGCGATCGCGACGCGGCTGGGCGCGATCTCCCGCGACTGGTATTCCACCGTCCGCGCGCTCGACGAGGCGCTCGCGATCGAGAACCGCAAGCTCGAGGCGCTGCAGAAGTTCGGGTCGGGCCGCGTCGCCTTCGCGGTCGAGGCGTGGATCCCATCCCGCGACGTGCCGCGCCTCGAGACCGCGCTCGCTGGGGTCGCCGGCGACCGCGTCTACCTCTACGACATCCCGACCGACGAGGAGCCGCCGACCCTGATGGCGAACCCGGCGGGGATCCGGCGGTTCGAATTCTTCATCCGGTTCTACTCGCTGCCGCAGGCGACCGAGTGGGACCCGACGCTCGTTTTCGCGATCGCCTTTCCGCTCTTCTTCGGGTTCATGCTCGGCGACTGGGGGTACGGGCTCGTCATCCTCCTGATCTCGCTCTGGATGATCGGAGGCTTTCCCGGCGCGCGCTACCTTCCGAAGTCCGGCCGCAATTTCGTCAAGATGATCATGGGCCCGGGGGCGATGCGCTCGCTCGCCTACGCGCTCATCCCCGGGTGCCTGCTCGCGATCGGGCTCGGCCTGTTCTGGGACGAGTTCTTCGGCGTCCATCTCCTGAACCTCCTGTTCGGGTACAACGCGCCGATCAACCTCCTCTCGGCCGTCGGGGTGGGGCACCTGTTACTCCTCGCTGGCTTTCTGGGTCTCGGGATGGTCACACTGGGGTTCGTCTTCGGCGCGCTCAACGAATACTTCCACCACCACCCCCGGGGCGTGGTCGCGAAATGCGGCGGGATCCTCTTCGCCTGGGGGGTCGCGTTCGCCGGGCTCTCCGTCCTCCACCGCGCCGACTCGTTCTCGAACCTCCCGTTCGTCGGCGAGATCGGTCTCACGATCGGAGGACTCCTGCTGCTCATCTTCGGCGAGGGGGCGCAGATGGGGATGATGGGCCTGATCGAGGTCGTCAGCCACATCCTCTCCTACACGCGGCTCGTAGGGATCCTCCTCGCGAGCGTCATTCTCGCCTTCGTGATCAACACGATCGCGGACGGTCAGATCCGGTCGGGCGGACCCGACGCGATCGTCGGAATCGTCATCGGCCTCGTCATCCTGCTGGTCGGCCAGACGTTCAACGTCATCCTCGGCGTCTTCGAACCGGGGATCCAAGGGGCGCGTCTGATCTTCGTCGAGTACTTCTCGAAGTTCTACCACGGCAACGGTCGGCCGTTCCGGCCGTTCGGGAAGCCGCGCGAGCGGACCGTATCGCCGATGGCCCCGGTCGAGTCCGTCCCGGCACCCCCCGCGGCGCAGTGACCGCGGGGCTCTGCGCTACAGGCGCGGGGAGATGAGCAGCGGCTCGACCCGGTCGTTCGCGAGGCCGTAGAGCTTTCCGAAGACGATGCGGTGGAGATCGCTCCGCTCGACCTCCGCGCGCAGGAGGAACGCGAAGATCACGCCGAGGGAGAGCGGATACGACCGCAGGCGTTTCAGCTCCCGGACCGTCCGGTCGCGCTCGATCGCCGCCTCGTAGCCGACCAGGCTCCCGGTGGCGTCGAACTCGGCGGCCCCCTCGCCGATCGACGCGAAACGAGGGGCGAGCCGCTCGGCGAGCTCGGGGACACCGCGCGCACTGTAGAGCTCGGAGGCGTCCGCGGCCGGCAGTCCCCCTCCGTCGATCCAGCGGGCCGCGACCTCCTCGTACGGCAGGTCGCCCGCCTTCCCCTTGAGGAGGAGGAGCGCGTTGCGGCGGTCGACCTCGCTCTTCACGAGCTCGCGGACGACCCATTCGTCCCCCTGGAAGAACCGCGTCCCCGCGAGGACCGAGCGGAAGTACTCGACCTCGAGCGCGTGCAGGATCGGGAAGATGTCGCCCGAGCGCTGGTACGCCTCGAGGAGCGAGAGGATCGTCGAGCCGTAGCCGTAGCGCACGAGCGCGGACGCCACCGCCTCGACCGTCGGCTGCTCGAGGAGGGTCCGGTAGTCGTCGAGCGTCAGCACTCCCGCGTACAGGCCGCTCGGGATGTCGCGGCTCGAGACCAGGTGCTCCTCCGTCTCGGTGACGGTCCGGTGCTCGGCCTTCGCGGAGAGGATCATCTCGATGTTCTCGACGTCCCAGCGGGCGAGGTAGGCGCCCACGACCGCGCGACCGGCGAACGGCGCCGCCTGGAAGGCCCGCCGGTTGCGCCGGACGAACGTCCGGTTGAGGGCGATCTCGACGAGGCCGATCCCCGTGTGGGTCGCCCGCACCGCATCAAAGTCGGCGGCGTAGCCGGTCCCCTCGAGGATCTTCGCGATGTCGTTGACGTCGCGCGCGGCGATCAGGCGGCCGTAGACATCGGCCGAGAGGAACGCGGGAAAATCGGGGAGGAGGCGACCGAGCGCGCTCGCGTACGGGGAGCCCGCCATCGGTCGATCCCCTACGCGAGGATCTCGCGGACCCGGTCCTCGCGCAGCCGCAGGAGCTCGTCGAACGAGAGGTTCAGCCGACGGGTCCCGTCGGTCGTCTCGGCGACCAATCCGCCCAGGATCGGGAGCGGGGACGGGTCGAACGCCTTCCCCGCGACCTTCTGCAGCTTTGCGGCATCCTCGCCGCGGCCCCGGACGCGTACCGACTTACCCAGGGTCTCGGTCGCCGCCTCGAGCATCCGCTTCAGCACCGCCGGATAATTGTCCGACCGGGTGTAGTCGGCGAGCAGCGTCCGCGTGGTGTCGAGTGCGGAGCGCAGGCGCGCCTCGCGCGCCTCGTAGAGAAGTTTGCGCGACTTGAGCTTCGCACCGGCGATCCGCTGGGCGCGTTCGCGGGCCGTCTCGAGCTCGGCCGCCTTCTGGCTCTCGGCGCGCACCGTGCGGATCTTCTCGTCCCGGTCGGCCGCGATCTTCGCCGACTCCGCGTCCCGCGCCTCTTCTACGGCCTTGAGCTCCGCCTCGCCCCGACTGCGAATCTCCGCGACGAGCGTCTCGAGGCCCATGCGCGGCGGTCCGGCCTAGTGGATGATCCCGAGCAGGAGAATGATCCCCAGCACGAACCCGATGATCCAGAGCGTCTCGGGAATGACGAAGAAGAACAGCACCTGCCCGAACTTCTCGGGCTTTTCCGCGATGATCCCCATCCCGGCGGCGCCGATGCCGGACTGGGCCATGCCCGTTCCGATCAGACCCCCGGCGATGGCGATCCCCGCTCCTACGGCGGCCCAGTCGGAGTAGTCCGTCGGCAGTGGCATACTTGACCCGGGCGGCCGAGAAAAGTTGGGTATATAACCGTCCCCGCCGGCGGTGCGGGGGTGTCCGTTTCTCTCCTCTATTCGGGGGGGTCCGGGGGCTTCACCGATGGCTGGTCCGGAGGCTCGGCATCGCCCCGACGATACGCCCGGATCCCGAGCGTGATAGCCCCTCCCCAGGCGATCGCGCCGAGCAGATAATCGGCCGCGCAGACGAGGCAGAGGGCGTGGATCTCCGCGAGCTCGATGTAGAGGAAGTAGAGCGAGAGGGCCACCCCCGCGGTCGTGAGCGCCACGAGGCCGTACGTCCAGCGCGGGTCGCGGCGGCGCTGCTCCGCGATCCCCGCGACGATCAGGATCCCGAGGAATCCGACGATCCCCCACCAGTAGTCCGGTATCCCGAGCGTCGAGGTCTTACCGCTCGCGTCGACCACCTGGCACGAGAAGAACGAGTTGATCGAGCAGATCCCCCGGAGCGAGGCGTCCACGAACTCCGCAGCCGCGAAGATCGCCACGACCAGCCCGAGGCCGGCCGAGAGACCGACCAGGCTCCGTACGTCACGGTTCTTCACGATCGTCCTTCACCGTCCCGCCCGTGCGTGCGGTGACCGCCGTCCGTCACAATTGGCCGAGATAGGCGTTGACGTTCGTCTGGTCGGCCGCCGTCCAGCCGCCAACCTCGCCCGCCACCGCGGCGACGCTCATCCCGGTGCATTTGATCAGGAACGCCGTGATCCACCATGCCTGGACCTGCACCGCCTGCCACGGCTGGCCGGTCTCGCCCTTTACGTCGCTCTGAACGGTCGCCGCGCCGGTCGCGGTGTAATTCTTGAGACCCGCCGGACCGATGATCGTCGTGCCGCCGTGCACGTACTTGCCGCCCACGGCGAGGAACGGGATCGATCCTCCGCTGTACGCGGTCACGTACGCGAGTTGGAAACAGGTCGAGGTCGGGGAGACCGTCCCCGCCGTAGGCCCGGTGTACTCACTCACTTGGAAAGCGATCGGCGAGCTCGGGCTCAGGCCGACGTTCGCGAGCACGATCTCCGGGGTCGAGGGAAAGACGTCGCTCGGGTTCGAGTAGAACGTGTACGTTCCGCTCACCGTCGGACTGAGCAACGTCAATGCTTTCCAGATCGCCCAACTGCTCGCCGAGCAGTACGGGCACCAGGTCGCCCCGTAGAAGTACATCACGGGCTTGCCGTTCTGTTCCCACGAGGGGAGGCTGTTACCGCCGTGCCATCCCGGTGCGTTGTCGATCGATGGAACGGCCGACGGTGGCGGAAGGTACGGGCAGCCGAACACGAGCGCTCCGACCAGCCCGACCATCCCCGCGAAGATCAAGCCTAGCACGACGCCGCCGATGACCGTCCCGCGCAGGACGTTCGACCAGCGCTTGTCCCGGGTCCGCCAGAGCGAGTAGATCAGCAGGAACGCGACTGCCGCGAGGGCCAGGCCAAGGTACGGGATCGCGGGGACGAGCAGGCCGACCGGCGACGGCGCGGCGTAGGCGAGCAGGAACCAGATCGCGACGACCGCGACCGCGAGGTAACCGACCCGGACGAGCGTCCAGCGCTGCTCGAGGTCCTTCGCAGGCCTCTTCTTCGCTGCGGGCGCCGGTCCTTGCCGGGCCCGTCGCGCCTTTTCTCGGTGGTAGAGGGCCCGGAGCGCCCGACCCGGGTCGCCCGCGGACGCCTCGGGGTGGAACCCGACCTTCGAGTCGGCCGCGATGTCGCCCCATCCCTCGCCGTTGGAGCGCAACTCGTCGACGCGATCCCAGTCCACCATCGGAAGGGAGACCGGCCCACCCCTTTTCCCGTTTTGCCCTCCGGGAAGGGCGCGCACCGGGGCCGAACGACCCGCTCACCCGCCCCCTTTTACCCGGGGCCGGGGTGGGGGGCCGATGCGTCTCACCTTCCTCGGCACCGCCGGCTCCTGGCCGACCAAGGAGCGCTCCGCGAGCGCGATCGCGCTCGACCTCGAGAAGGAGCTCATCCTGCTCGACTGCGGCGAGGGAACGCAGCGGCAGTTCTTCGAGTCGAGCCTCTCGTTCATGCGCGTGCGCCGCGTGTTTCTCACCCACTTCCACGGCGACCACTTCCTGGGCCTCCCTGGCCTCATCCAGAGCATGAGCCTGAACCGCCGGACGGAACCGCTCGACATCTACGGCCCTCCGGACGCGGAGGAGATGATCGCGCGCGTGCTGAGGATGGGCTACTTCGCCCTCCGGTTCCCGATCACCGTCCATCCGCTGACCGCGGGGAGCACGGTCGAGCTTGACGGATACAGCGTCCGGACGGCGGCGGCCGAGCACCCCGTGCCATCGCTCGCCTACCGAATCGAGGAGGCGACGAAGCGGGGCCGGTTCGACGGCGCCCGGGCGAAAGAGCTCGGGATCCACGGGCCGGATTTCGGCCGTCTCGAGGCCGGCGAATCGGTCCGCGTCGGGTCCCAGGTCGTCCACCCATCGGACGTGATGGGGCCGCCTCGGCCGGGTCGATCGGTCGTTTACTCCGGCGACACCGCACCGGCCGAGACCGTCGGTCGACTCGCCGAAAAGGCGACCGTTCTCATCCACGAGGCGACCGCCGCTCAGGAGATCGAACGGGATGCGAACGAGTGGGGCCACTCGTCGGCGCGCCAGGCCGCCGAGTGCGCCCGCGTCGCCGGGGTCGGGGCGCTGTTCCTGACCCACTTCTCGGCGCGGTACAAGGAGCTCGCCCCCCTCGAGGAAGAGGCGCGGATCGTGTTTCCCGGATCGCGGGCCGCGCGCGACCTCCTCGACCACCTCATCCTTCAGCCATGATCCGCGCCGACCTGGTCGTTCGCGACCTCGCCGAGGTAGCGACGCTCGCGACCGGGCCCGTGCCGCGGATCGGCGCCGCGATGTCGGAGCTCGGACGAATCTCCGACGCGGCGGTGGCGGTCGATGCGGGCGTCGTCGTCTGGGTCGGCCCGGAACGCCACCTCGAGCGATGGGTTCGCCGCCGACGCGGGGCCCGGATCGTCGGAGGCGAGGGCGGAACGCTCGTCCCGGGGTTCGTGGACCCCCACACGCACCTCTTGTTCGCCGGCGACCGCGCCCGCGAGCTCCGCTGGAAGGCGGAAGGGCTGAGCTACGGAGAGATAGCCCGCCGCGGCGGAGGGATCTACTCGACGGTCCGCGCGACACGCCGAGCGACCGACGCCCAGCTACTCGACACGGCCGCCGGGCGGCTCGGACGGATGGGGGAGTGGGGGACGACCTCCTGCGAGGTGAAGAGCGGCTACGCGCTCCACCACTCGGGGGAGCTGCGCCTGCTCCGACTGATCCCCCGGCTCGCCGCCCGGACCGGCCTACGGCTCGTGCCCACGTATCTCGGCGCGCACGCCGTCCCGCCCGAATTCCGCGGCCGGTCGGGCGCGTACGTCGACCAGATCGTGCGGACGACCCTTCCCGAGGTCGCCCGCCGTGGGCTGGCGCGGTTCTGTGACGTCTTTTGCGAGCCGGGATTCTTCTCCGTCGCCGAATCCGAGCGGATCCTGCGCGCGGCGGGTCGGCTCGGCCTCGGGCTCAAGGTCCACGCGGACGAGTTCGTCCTCTCGGGGGGCGCGCGGCTCGCGGCCCGACTGTGCGCGCGCAGCGCCGAGCACCTGCTCGCGTCGCCGGGGGCCGATGGCGAACGGCTCGCGCGCGCCGGAGTGATCGCCGTGCTGCTCCCGATCACCGCGGCCACGATCTCCCCGCCCGGGCGCAGCCCGGGACGGGAGATGGTCGACGCCGGCGTGCCGGTCGCCGTAGGCACCGACTGTTCGCCGAACTCGTGGGTCGAGGGGATGCCGAGTGTGCTCGCCGCCGCTGTGCACACCGGGCGGCTCACGCCGGAGGAAGCGCTGACGGCCGCGACCGTCAACGCCGCGGCGGCGAGCGGCCTCGAGGGCGTCGGCACGATCCGCGCCGGCGGACCGGCGGACTTTTCGATCTTCCCTCTCCCGTCCGCGGACCGGCTCGGCTACCGATTCGACGTCCGACCGAGCCTCGTTTACCGTCAGGGAAAACCGGTTTCTACGGCGTGACTCCGTCAGTAAATTCAAATACCACCGTCTTACATCCCGCCGGTCGAGGTCGCCACCAATGGCGGAAAAGATCGGCAAGGAACAGGTCAAGCGAGAGAAGGGCTACCTGTATTATCTCGGGAAGGACGGGTATCTCTGGAAGACTCCCACGAAGCTGAACAAGTCCGGCAAGAAGAGCCGCGTGGGGACCGAGAAGATCACGCGGGCGGACGGGTACATGTACTTCCTCGACAAGAAGGGGTACGTTTCCCGCGCCCGGATGAAGAACGCGTAAACGCCCTCGCCACGGCGAGGGGCTTCGTTCGAGGCCCCTCGTTCACCTTTTTTTCGCGCGCTTCCAACCCCTAGAATATCAACCGGCGCCCACTCGATCCACCGGGGCGAGGCCGATGGTCTGCCGGAACGATTCGGACGACCCGAGGAAGTGCGACCGGTGCGGTGCGTTCCTCTGGGTCGCGGACGAGGGGCTGTACTGCGGAGAGTGCGGCGTCACGATGCCGTGCACGATGCGCCTGCTTCCGGCGCCCGCCGCGGAGTCCCGTGCGTCCGGAGCGTCGGCGGCGAAAATGCGCGACGGCTCTTCCACAGGAACGGTCTGAACGCTTCGCACGACGCGTTCCGGGCACGTGTCGCTCCGATTCCGACCGAGCACACTTATAGCAGGTGAGATGTGGCGGCACCCGGAGGGTTTCCGAGAGTGTCTTCTGCGCCCCGCGACGCGTCTTTCCCCCTGGTTTTCCGGCGAGAAACGGCCCGCTTCCGAGGGCGTTTCAATCGCCGGCCGACCGCCCCTTAGGGGAGGCGCCCGTAGGTGCCGCGAAGAGCGGGAGACCGTCTCGACCTCCAGGAGTAAATCATCATGGCCGCCGCCAAAAAGCGCCCCGTCCCATCGCCGGAGGAGACCGCCGGTCGCGCCTCCGGACGGCTCGGCAAGGAGCCGATCCCGGTGCCTCGACTGACTCCTCGCGGGAAGACCGCGTTCGACACCGTGGAGTGGAGAACCCACGACGCGGCGATCAAGAGCGCGGACGGAAAGACGATCTTCGAGCAGCCCGGGATCCGCGCGCCGGTCTCCTGGTCGGAGACGAGCGTCAACATCGCCGCCTCGAAGTACTTCCGCATCATCGACGGGCGGCGCGAGAACTCGATCGACGGGATGATCCGGCGAGTCTGCCACTGGATCGCCCAGAAGGGGCTCGAGCTCGGCTACCTCGACACGAGCGAGGAGTCGACGACCCTCGAAGAGAGCCTCTCGTATCTCATGGTCCAGCAGATGGCGGCGTTCAACAGCCCCGTCTGGTTCAACGTCGGGGTGCGCGAGCCGCCTCAGTGTTCCGCGTGCTTCATCCAGTCGATCGCGGACGACATGGACTCGATCCTCGCCCTCGCGACGAGCGAAGGCCGCCTGTTCAAGGGCGGCAGCGGCACGGGAACGAACCTCTCGGCGCTGCGTGGCAGCCGCGAACGCCTCGCCGGCGGCGGCATCGCCTCCGGGCCGGTGTCGTTCATGCGGGCGTTCGATGCGCTCGCGGGCGTGATCAAATCCGGCGGGACGACGCGCCGGGCCGCGAAGATGGTGATCCTGAACATGGACCACCCGGACATCCTCGATTTCATCGACTGCAAGGTCAAGGAAGAGGACAAGGCGCTCGCCCTGATCCGCGAAGGGTACTCTTCGAACTTCGACGGCACCGACCCTGACTCAGCCTACGCCTCGATCGCCTACCAGAACGCGAACCACTCGGTGCGCATCCCCGATCCGTTCATGGAGGCGGTGATGCGGGACGGCGAGTGGACCACCGTCAACCGCACAAACCACACGGTCGCCGCCACGTACCGCGCGCGCGAACTGTGGCGCAAGCTCGCCTACGCGGCCTGGCGGTGCGGCGACCCCGGCGTCCAGTTCGACGACATCACGAACGACTGGCACACCTGCCCGAACTCCGGCCGGATCAACGCCTCGAACCCGTGCAGCGAGTACCTGTTCCTCGACGACTCCGCGTGCAACCTCGCCTCGATCAACCTGATGCGGTTCCTGGACACGAACGGCCTCCTCGACGTCGAGCTGTTCCGTCGGGCGGTCCGCACGATGATCCTCGCGATGGAGATCCTCGTGGACGCCTCGAGCTACCCGACGGCTCCGATCGCCCAGAACTCCCACGACTACCGGCCGCTCGGGCTCGGGTACGCGAACCTCGGCGCCCTCCTGATGCACTACGGGCTCGCCTACGACTCGGACGCGGGCCGCGCGCTCGCCGCGGGCGTCTCGGCGATGCTCTCCGCCGAAGGGTACCACATGTCCGGCGAGATCTCGAAGCGGATGGGCGCGTTCGCCGGGTTCGAGAAGAACCGGGCGCCGATGCTCCGCGTGATGGGCAAGCACGCGAAGGCGGCCGAGCGGATCTCCTCCACCGATCCGCGTCTCTCGGCGCTCCTGCGCAGCTCGGTCGACCGGTGGCGAGAGACGGTCCAGGCCGGCGAGCTGTGGGGGTACCGCAACGCGCAGATCTCCGTCATCGCTCCGACCGGGACGATCGGCCTCCTGATGGGATGCGACACGCTCGGCCTCGAGCCGGAGCTCTCGCTGGTCAAGATCAAGAACCTGGTCGGCGGCGGGATCTTGCGGATGGTCAATCGCACCGTCCCCGACGGGCTCGTCGCGCTCGGCTACGATACGGACGAACTGCGCGCGATCACCGCCTACCTCGAGAGGACGGGCTCGATCGAAGGGGCCCCCGGGCTCGCCGCGGAGGACCTCCCGGTGTTCGACTGCGCGCTCGCGCCGGCCGGCAGCTCGCGGACGATCCCTCCGATGGGCCACCTGAAGA
>JBAUAJ010000062.1:0-16737 GCA_049675585.1 Thermoplasmata archaeon | reverse complement strand
CGCCTCCTCCCCGTCCGCGGCGGCGAGCGTCGGCCCCGCGCGGACGTCGGACGGGCGGCGTTCGACCGCCCGGTGGGGATCCACGCCGGTCCCGAGGACGTAGTCGACCAGCTCCCGCCGTTCGGGGCTCGTGAGCGGCAAGAACCGCTCGTCGCGGATGTGGACGTGGTAGCCCCGACCGCCCGAGAAGACGATCGACGTCATCTCCGGGTCTACTCCAAAGTCCCGGAACAGGAAATCGTCGACGAGGGTGACGAGCCGTTCTTTCACGAGCGCGAGCTGGCCCGCGTAATCGAGCGCTTCCGCGCCGCGGAGGTGGTCCGCGTCGAGGTCGAAGATCAGGTCGGCGCCGAGCCACTCTTTCGCCGCCATCGATGGCTCCGCCGGCCGCCGATAGTACGCCGAAGAGTAGTAGACATGGCGCGGGACCTCTCGGGCCAGGTACTGGCGGAGCTCCTGAGGCGAGCCGAGCGCGGCATGGCGCCGCATCATCGTCTCGGTGGCGAACGGGAACGCCGCGAACTCGCGTCGGGGGAGGCGCACCGGCGGCTCGATCTCGGCCGAGGCATAGTACTCTGCGAACCGCCCCCGGACCCAGTGGAGGGTCGCCGCGTCGAGCGGGACGGTCTTCGCCACGGACCTACTCTCCTTCGATGTCCGGCACGTCCGGGGCTTCCGCCTCGTCGACGGCGGCCTGCCGGCGCAGTCGCGCGAGAAGGTGGAAGACGGTCGAGTGCTCGCTGCCGCGCAAGAGGAGCTCGATCGCCCGCGTGCCGCGCTCGAGTTGGTCTTCCTCGCCGATCAGCGCCACGGTGGACCCGTACACGCTGATCGAGCAGCCGGAGAGCGTCTCGATGCGCCTGCGTGCCTGACCCTCGGTGCCGATCACCCGGGAACGGATCCGCCGGAGGACCGCCTTGTCGCGCTTTCCGGTCGTGAACTTGATGTCGAGGATCTCGAGGAACGTGTTCTCCTTGAGCAGCCGTCCGGCCCGCTCCGGAGAAAAGCCACGACCGATCGCGAGAACGATGTCGCGGGCGCGCAACGCCGCCATCGGGTCGGAATCCGGTGCGGAGATGCGAACCTCCCCTTCCTCGGCGTCGACCTCGATCTGGGTGCGCGTGCGGGAGGCGATGGAGCGTTTCGTGCTTCCTTTCGGGCCGATCAGCACCCCGACTCGGTCCTCCGGGATCCGCGCGTAGAGGACCGGCACCGTTACCCTCCCGCCCGGGACGGGGTTCCGACTTTGTCGCCGCCGACCGCCGCCAGGAACTCCTCGGTCTCCACATCGTACCCGATGCGACGCAGGAACTTCGCAAAGTTCGCGATGTCTCGCACGAGCAGGCGCCGCGCATCCGAGTGGGTCGTCGGGACCGCCTGCGCCACGTCGATCAGTACGACTTTCCCCTCCTGATAGAGCGTGTTGTACGGCGACAGGTCGCCATGGACGAGCTTCGCCTCCCGCGTCATGCGCCCGATCTCCCGGACGAGATCCTCGTAAAAGGCGGCCGGGTCCTCGATCGAGGCATCCTTGACTCGCGGCGCGGCGCCCCCCGCCGATCCGATGAACTCCATGACGAGGACGTTCCGCAGATGCCCGTACGGCCGGGGCACGCGCACCCCGGCATCGAGCAGGCGGCCCAGGATCGTGTGCTCGCGACGTGTCCAGGCGAAAATGAGTCCGCCGTAGTTCCGTGCGCTTGCCTCCCGGCGCAGCTCTTCCACGGCGTGCGGCGGCAGATTCCGAAAGACCGTGTTGCTGATCCGATAGATCTTCACGGCCCGGAACTCGTCGCCCGCGGAGGCCCGGAACACCCCGCCCTCCTTCCCCGTCGAGATCGGATAATCCACCGAATCGAACATCCCGCGAGTGACGAGCCGAGAGACCGTCAGGAGGGTGGCGTGGTCGAAGAATTCGTCGAGGAGCTTGCGGTCGGCGCCCTCCTTGCGTCGTTCCTCGGTCCGTTCCCATCGGGGGAATACGACATCGTGCGGTCGGGGCATCGTCCGGGTACTAGCGCCCGGCTCATAGGCCCTCGGGGCTCCGCGCGCGTCGGAGGGTGCCTTCGTGGTGCGGACGCCAGCGACCGTTTATCCCCCCTTCCGGCGTACTCACGGGTAGGATGCGCGCGTTCCTCGCCCCTCGGCCCCGCGGTGGACCCCAGGTCCGAGCGGCTCCCGGCCCGGTGGAGACCCCTCCGCTCGCCGAGCTAGCGAAGAAGCTCGAGCAGCCCGCCGGGTACGACGGAATCTTCCGAGTGGTCCGCGCCGCCGTGCACCGCGTCCTGGGGATCGAGCGCCCCGGGCTCGGCCTCGCGCTCTCGAACCTTCCGCCTCAACTGGGAGCGTACTGGCCGGTCACCGGGAACCTGATCGTCCTGAACGAGGGACTCGTCCAGGCGATGCGGGCGAGCGCTTCCTCGACGCTCGAGGTGAACTCCTTCGTGTATGTGATCCTCGCCCACGAGTACTTGCACGCGCTCGGCTACCTCGACGAGACCGCCGTTCGGCGCGTCACGGCGCGGGTGACGAGGGTCGCGTTCGGAGCCGACCACCCGGCGACCCGGATGGCCGAGGGGGATCTCTGGAAGATGTACCCGTTCCTCGCGCACGCGGCCCCCGGGGACGGCCGTCGCCTCAAGATCGTCCCGGGGTTCGACCTCGCGTCGACCCAGAACTACATCCGCTGAGCTCCGGCCGACGGCCGGACGCAACGCTTTATTCCGCGGGCGGTCCTCTCGGCGCGTCGGCGGTCGCATGGCGGTGGACATCTACATCGGCATCGCGCTGGCGGGGATCGGGATCGCGCTGCTCGCGGCGGAGCTCGTGCACCCCGGAGCGCTCCTGTTCATCCCCGGCTCGATCCTGCTCGTCTCCGGATTCCTGTACTTGTTCGCGCCGGATTACCTGCTCGACAGCGCGGTCGGTCCGTCGATCGTGATCATCGCGGCCCTCGTCGCGACGGTGATCGAGATCTACTACTACCGCTGGGTCGCCCCGACCCACCGGCCGATGAGCACGACCAGCGCGGGGCTGGTGGGCGAAGAGGCGGTCGTCCTCGTCCCCATAGTTCCCGATACCCTGAGGGGAAAGGTCCGCGTTCGCTCCGAGATCTGGTCGGCGCGGGCGTCGGTGCCGATCCCGGTCGGCGCCCGGGTGCGCGTCATCTCCGGCGAGGGGGTCTCGGTCCATGTCGAGCTCGTCGAGCCCCCACGGGCCCCCTGAGCGCCCGGCCCCCAAGAGCAACTGTTACCTACCTTTTCGGTCTCCGCCGACCGTGTCGGGCGCCCGGAGCCGGTCCGCGGAGTGAATGTTGATGTTCCCTTGGCTGACCGTCTCGGTAGTCCTCGCGCTCGCCCTGATCATCATCCTCGTACTGCTCAGCCGGGCGATCTACACCGTCGAACCGTACGAGCAGGGCGTCGTCACGCTCCTTGGCTCGTACAAGCGGATCATCAATCCGGGGATCAATTTCCAGAGCCCGCTCGCCCGGGTCTTGAAGATCGACCTGCGGACGCAAGTGCTCGAAGTCCCGCGCCAGGAAGTGATCACCAAGGATAACTCGCCCACGAACGTCGACGCGATCATTTACATCAAGGTGGTCGACGCTCCGAAGGCGATCTTCCAGGTCCAGGATTACCACGTCGCGACGGTCGCCCTCGCCCAGACGACCCTCCGGTCGGTCATCGGCGACATGGAGCTCGACGAGATCCTGTACAACCGCGAGCGGATCAACACCCGCCTGCGCGACATCTTGGACGAGGCGACCGACCGCTGGGGCGTGCGCGTCGAAGCGGTCGAGATCAAGGAGGTCGACCCGGTCGGCCCCGTCAAGACCGCGATGGAGGAGCAGACCTCCGCGGAACGGCAGCGGCGCGCCGCGGTGCTGCGCGCGGACGGAGAGAAGCGGAGCGCGATCCTCGTTTCGGAAGGGCAGAAGCGCTCCCGGATCCTGCAGGCCGAGGGCGTTCGGCAGTCGAAGATCCTGGAGGCCGAAGGGGCCCGGGTGGCAACGATCCTGGAGGCGCAGGGAGAGGCCCAGCGGTTGCGCATCTTGTCGCTCGGAGCGGGCGTGCTCGATGCCAAGGCGCTGACGGTGCTGACGCTCGACACCGTCGCCAAGATCGGCGACGGGCAGGCGACCAAGATCCTGTTCCCGTTCGAGTTCTCCCGGCTGATGGAAGGGGCGAGCGAGTACCTCGGCACGAGCCGGCAGGTCCCCGATCGCGCTCTGAGTTCGATCGAGGAGCTCGAATCGAGAGTGGGGACGATGGACGACATCCTCGGACCGATCCCGAAGCAGGAGGAACTCCTGACCGAGATCCGGTCGATCGAGGACGAGATCAAGGCCGAGTCCATCGACGCGCCCCAGATGGCCTCCCCTTTTGCGGGCAAGACCGCCAAGATGGGGGACGGCGCTGCCTCCGACGATCCGGTCTTCCCGACGGCCGACGACGTCGCGCCGCCGCCGTCCCCACCGCACCACCTGATCCGTCCGCGCGGACCGGGCGCTCCGCCGCCGTCGTCGGCACCTCCGCCCGCCAGCGTCGCCACCTCCGCGGGCCCGACCCCGTCCACGGGGAACGACCCGCGACGCCGCCCCCCGCCGACCGGCTCCTCGTGAGACTTGGGCTCGCGGCGGCCCGGCCCGGAACTTACGGAGGGTCGCCATGGGAGCGATCTCGACCCGGCAGGATGGGGCGGTTCGGGTCCTCACCATCGACCGGCCCGATCGGCTCAACGCGCTCGACACGGCTTCGATGAAGGAGCTGCGCCTGGCCCTGCAGAGCGCGGCCCTCGATGCGGGGTCGAGGGCCGTCGTCCTGACCGGTGCCGGAAAGGCGTTCTGCGCGGGCGGGGACGTCGCGACGATGGAGGAGCATCGCGCCCGCGGGGACCTGCCTCAACTGTTCCACGAGCTCACCGGCGAGCAGGAGCTCTCCGTCCGGGAGATCGTCGGGATGAACAAACCGGTCGTGGCGTCCCTTGCCGGTGTCGCCGCTGGGGGAGGGTTCTCGCTCGCTCTGGCGGCGGATTGGCGCATCGCCGCGGAGGGCGCGGTCATGCTCCCGGCGTTTCCCGGCCTTGGAGCCGTGCCCGACGGCGGCCTCACGTACTTCCTTCCCCACTATCTGGGGATCGGGCTCGCTCAGGAGATCCTGTTCACGAACGCGAAGCTCTCCGCCGTTCGTGCCCGGGAGCTGGGATTGCTCCACGAGGTCTGCCCGGCCGAAGAGCTCGCGGGCCGAACGATGGAGCGCGCGCAGGCACTGGCGGACGGTCCGACGTTCGCCTACGGCTGGTCCAAACGGCTGATCGCCAACGCCTTCCACGCGAGTCTCGAGGAGCAGATGGCGCTCGAGCGACGGGGAGCGGTCGAAGCGGCGCGCGGGGCGGAGCTCCCCGAAGGGATCCGCGCCTTTCGCGAGAAACGCGCCCCGAAGTTTCACTGAACTCCCGGGCGGATCGCCTCTCGGGCGAGCCCACGATCCGGCCAGGGAGCTTCGCGCAGTCGCTCGAGACGGGCCCGAACGGCCGGCCATTCGTCCGCGAGGATGCTGTACACGACCGACGAGCGTCGTCGGCCATCGTTCAGCACCCGGTCGTCTCGAAGGACCCCCTCGCGCGTCGCGCCGAGTCGCGCGATGGCCCGCTGCGACCGTTCGTTCCGCAGGTCGGTCTGCAGGACGACCCGGTGGGCGCCCTCGCGCTCGAACGCGAATTCGAGCAGCAGGAACTTCAGTTCGGTGTTCACGGGGGTCCGCCAGACCTCCGAGTCGAGCCAGGTACCGATCTCCGCGGCGTCGCTCGGGCGATCGATGTGGAGGAACCGCGCTCCCCCGACGACTCGGTCGCCGGGGCGGAGACGGACGACGAACGGGAGGTCGGTCCCCTCGGCCTGGCGCTGGAGCAGCATCGCGATGTATCGCTCGACCTCCTCTGCCGTCCCGCCGGGGGAGGTCGAGAGGTGGCGCCGGACCTCGGGGTCCCGCGCGGCGTACAGGAACGCGTCCCGAAACCCGGGGTCGAGCGGAACGAGCGTGAGGCGATCGCTCCGGAGCGTCACGGGAGGGCGGAACGCCGCGTCACGCACGCGCCCGTTACCGGACACCACCCGATAACGGCCCGGGCGCTCCGAGAGCGAAACCGACGCACGGGGAGCGGCTCTCGCCGAGACGGAGTTAAATAACGCCGGTCGGTCCTACGTCCGCCGTACCGTTCCGGGGGCTACAATCGATGGGAGCCGGCGTCACCACCTTCCTCGTATTCGCCGTCGTCGCGGGGGCATTCGGCGTCGGATCGCTGTTCGCGAACCGAATGCTCGGGGCGCGTCGGCGACAGTCGTACTTGCAGTACACTACCTACGAGTGCGGCGAGGAGGCCGAAGGGGAGGCGCAGATCGACTTCCCGACCCAGCACTACACGTTCGCGATCGTGTTCGTCGCGGTCGACGTGCTCGGGTTCATCCTCGCGCTCTGGGGACTCACCTTCCGGGGGCCCAACTCGGCGTGGTTCCCCGTCTTCATCGCCCTCGCGTTCACCGCGCTCGCGATCACCGGGATCTACTACGCGCTGAGCGGCGAGAAGCGGTGGGTGGTATGACCGCCGTCCCGATCCCCGCGCCGAACGTCGCGAAAGCCTCCCCGTCGATGGCGACGGGACTGCCGGAGTCCGCCGTGCCGTTCGTCGAGATCGAAACTCTCCGAGTGAAGGAGTTCCTTCCCGCGGCGAAGGAAGCCCTCTCGGATATGATCGCCGAGCAGGGCCAGTCGAAGCTGATCCGACCGATGTTCAACTGGGCCGGCCGCAATTCGCTGTTTCCGCTCCACTGGGGGCTCGCCTGCTGCGCGATCGAGTTCGCCGCCGCGTTCGGGGCCCGTTGGGACGCCGAGCGGTTCGGGGTCGTGCCCCGGTCCTCCCCCCGGCAGTGCGACCTGCTGCTCGTCAACGGGACGGTCACCTGGAAGGTCGCGCACAAGCTGATCACGCTCTACGAGCAGATGCCCGAACCCAAGTGGGTGATCGCGATGGGGAACTGCGCGACCGGCGGCGGCCCATTCCGCACCGCCTACTCGGTCGTTCCCGGGGTCGACAAACTGGTCCCGGTAGACGTGTACATCGCCGGATGCCCCCCCCGCCCCGAGGCGATGCTCGATGGCATTCTTCGCCTGGAACAGCTGATCCGGGAGCGCAAGGAGTAAGCGCCGGCGCGTGGGCCGGACGGGGAACGGGGAATGCAGCCGGAGGACCTTGCGCGGACCCTCGCGCCGAAACTCGGTACCGCCTTCCTCGGCGCGGAGCCGTTTCCCGAGATGGCCGGTCGGGTGCGGTTCGCCCGTGAGGGGGCGCTCGCCCTCTTCGCTGCGGTCCGGGACGACCTCGGTTTCCACCACCTCTCGATGGTCGGTGCAATCGACTGGGTCGACCGGCGCGAGGTGTTCTATGTCGTCTGGTCCGATCGGGACGGCCAGTACGCCCTCTTCTCGACGGACCTCCCGGCGAACGATGCCCATGTCGAGAGCGCCTCCGCCGTCTGGCCGAGCGCGAACTGGCACGAGCGCGAGGCCTGGGAGATGGTGGGGGTCGTCTTCGACCACCACCCCGATCTCCGGCATCTCCTGACACCGGACGGGTACGCATTCCATCCGCTCCTCCGGTCGTTCAAGCTCCACGAACCCGAGGAGCTCGAGGTGAAGACGCGCCATGTCTGAGATGTGGATCAACATGGGGCCCCAGCACCCCATGACGCACGGCCTCTGGAATCTGAGGGTCCGGATCGACGGGGAGATGATCGTCGACGTCGACCCCGAGATGGGGTACTTGCATCGCGGGATCGAGAAGATCAGCGAGGACCGCCACTACAACGAGGTGATCACGCTGATGGACCGGTGCTGCTACGTCGCCGGCTTCTCCTGGGAGCACCTGTACATCCTCGCGGCGGAAGAGGCGCTCCACATCGCTCCGCCGGAGCGCGCCGAGTACCTCCGGGTGCTGTCCGACGAGTTCCAGCGGATCGGTTCGCACGTGATGTGGTACGCCGCCTTCGTGCAGGACCTCGGCCTGATGAGCCCGTTCCTGTACGGGATGCGCGACCGCGACCTCGTGCTCGACCTGTTCCAGAGCTACACCGGCGCTCGCCTGACCTACGAGTACATGCGCGTCGGCGGCGTGCGCAACGACCTGCCGTCGGGGTTCATCGCCCAGGCCCGAAAGGTACTCGACTGGCTCATCGACCGGTTCCGCGAGTACGATCAGCTGTGTCTCGGATCGACGATCTTCCGCCAGCGGTGCGACAACCTCGGGATCCTGAAAGCCGCCGACTGCATCGCTCACGGCGTCACCGGGCCGATGCTCCGGTCGGCGGGCGTGAAGCGCGATCTGCGGAAGGACCGCCCCTACAGCGCCTACGACCGGGTCGAGTTTGACGTGGCGGTCGCCGACAGCGCGGACGTCACCGCCCGGTACCTCGTGCGCATGGAGGAGATGCGCCAGTCGGTCCGGATCCTGCGCCAGGTGCTCGACTGGCTCGATCGGAATCCCGGTCCGGTGATCGCCCCGGACCTTCCTCGCTGGCTCGGCGCCCCGTATGCTCCGGTCGGCGCGGAAGGGTATCTGCTCAAGCGCAAGTATCCGAAGGGGGTCGGTTTCTCCTCGGTCGAGGAACCGCACGGCGAGGCGCAGGCGTACGTCGTCAACGAGGGGGGAGAGCACCCCTACCGCGTGAAATTCCGCTCTCCCGTGTTCGCGAACGTCAGCGCGGCACGACAGTACCTGATCGGCTACCACGTCGCCGACATCCCGCCGATCATGGGAAGCGTCGACGTCTGCGTCGGGGAGGTCGACCGGTAGGTCGGGGTTGCGATGTCGAACGTCACGCTCTACTCCGTCTCCTTCACGCTCTCGAGCGCGCTCCTCGGGGCGGTCGGGTCGATCCTGCCCGGTCCCGCCCGGAACTTCCTCACGAGCTACAACGTGGAGACCGCTCTCGCCGTGCTGATCTTCGCCGCGATCCTCCTCGCGGCGAGCATGATCAACACGATCGTGCTGATCTGGTGGGAACGAAAGCTGCTGGGGCGGTTCATGGACCGCCGCGGCGCGATGCACGTCGGCTACGCCGGTCTGCTCCAGAACTTCGCGGACGGCTTGAAGCTGTTCCGCAAGCACACGCTCAAGCCCCGCGCCGCGGACGAGGCGGGCTTCTACTTCGGCCCGACCGCCTACATGGTCTCGTCGATGCTGATCTTCGGGATCCTCCCGATCTCCTCCGGCTGGAGCATGGGACTCCTCCCCCTCAGCCTCCTGCTCGCGCTCGTGATCTTCTCGTTCGCCCCGTTGTTCATCTTCGTCAGCGCCTGGTCGAGCAACAACAAGTACTCGCTGATGGGCGGAATGCGCTCCGCCGCGCAGATGATCGCCTACGAGGTGCCGCTCCTGCTCGCGGTCGTCGCGGTGATCGTGGTCGCCGGGAGCTTCAATCTCACGACGATCGTGATGGAGCAACAGAACTACTGGTTCTGGGGGCCGCTCGTCGTCGCCCTCATCGTGTTCGTCGCCGCGATGCTCGCGGAGATGGAACGGATCCCGTTCGACCTGCCGGAGGCCGAGGCGGAGCTCGTCGAGGGCTGGAACACCGAGTATGGCGGGATGTTGTTCGCGTTCTTCATGCTCGCCGACTACCTGCGCGCGCTCGTCGGGAGCATCCTGGTCGTCCTCCTCTTCCTCGGCGGCTGGACGCTGCCGTCGTACGTACCGAGCGCGCTCACCTCGTGGCCGCTCGCCGGGATCTTTTGGTTCATGGTGAAGACGTACCTGGTGTTCGGCCTGTTCGTCTGGGTCCGCGCCTCGCTGCCGCGGGTGCGCACCGACCAGCTCCTCCGGCTCGGATGGAACCGGATGATCCCGCTCGCTCTCCTCTCCGTATTCCTGGCCGCCGCGCTCGTGACGGCCCGGTGCGTTCCGGTCTTCGGCTGCGTCCCATCTCCGGGGGTCTAGCGGAGGATCGCAACTTATGTCCGGTGCAACAGAGGCCGCGGAGACCCCCTCGAACAATCCGGTCGCGTACATCGCCCGGCCGATGGCGACCGCCGCTCGGCAGTTCGCGAAGAGCCTGATCCGGCCGTCGACGATCGTCTATCCGTTCGAGCGGCTCGAGGACCCCGAGTTCCGCAAGAAGGTCGGGATCGGCCCCGGTCGTCCGATCGGCGTCGGGGACGTCTGGGACAACTACCGCGGCGTGCACGCCCTGAACATTGCCACCTGCATCTCGTGCAACCTGTGCGCGTTCTCCTGCCCGGACCTCTGCATCGAAATGGTCACCGTGCCCGGGGGCGACCCGAAGCACCCGAAGAAGTGCCCGCAGATCGACTACGGCAAGTGCAGCTACTGCGGCTTCTGCTCCGACGCGTGCCCCGAGGGGTGCCTCACGATGACGACCCGCTACGAGCTCTCCACGCCGAAGCGCTCCGAGATGGTGTTCACTCCGCAGCATCTGCTCGAGATCTTCGAGCACAAGCTCCCGATGAACCCGATCCGGCTCGAGCGTCCGGCGAACGAGGACGCGATCCTGCTCGACCCGCCGCTGTGCATCGGCTGCAACGCGTGCGCCCGGGACTGCCCGACGCAGTGCATCACGATGCTCGACGTGCCGAAGCCCGACGGGAAGCCGGGCGAGAAGGTGCCCCGCCGCATCTGGAAGGAGCCCGTGATCAACGATTCCGACTGCGTTCGGTGCGGGACCTGCATCAGCGTCTGCCCCAAAGAGTGCCTGTTCTGGGGGACGCACAAGTGAACCTCCCCGAGATCGCTTTCTTTGTACTCGCGGCGGCGGCCGTCGTGACCGCCGGGGCCGCCCTCCTCGTCCGGGAGCTCGTCCACACGATCATGTGGATCGCCGTCTTCTTCGTCGACCTCGCCGCGATCTACTTCCTCCTCGAGGCGCCGTTCCTCGGCGTGCTCCAGCTGGGCGTCTACGCCGGCGCGGTGACGGTGCTCCTGCTCCTCGGGATCATGGTCACCCGGAAGCGGATCTTCTCGCGCGAGGCCGCGACCGGGATCGGCCCCGGCGCGCTCGCCCTCGCGCTGGTGAGCTTCGTCTTCATCGTGGCGGCGGTCGGGGAGTTCCCGTCGGGTGCCCAGCCGATCCGGGCGTACGATCCCGCGGCGCTCTCCCAGAACCTGTTCGGGCCGAACGGCCCGTGGCTGATCTTGCTCGGCCTCGTGATGCTCGCTTCGGTCGCCGGGGCGATCTACCTCGTCCGGGAGGGTCGCGAGTGACGGTCGCGCTCCCGCCGGTAGGGTTCCTCGCCCTCTCCGGGGCGCTCCTCGCGGTGGGGATCTTCGGTATCCTCACGCGGCGGAACTTCGTGCTCCTGCTGATCGCGATCGAGATCGCCATGAACGCGGCGATCCTGAATTTCATCTATTTCGCGGCGTACGCCCCGACCGCGGGGGCCGGCCTTTCGGGCCAGTCGATCGCCGTGGTCCTGGTCGGGTTCGCCGCCACCGAGGTCGCCGTCGGGCTCGCGATCATTCTCGCGCTCTACCGTGTGAAAGGGACGATCAACGTCGCGGAAGCGACCGAGCTCCGGCTGTAAGGGGGAGGGGGCATGACGGCGGGGCTCGGATCGGTGTTCGGCTGGGCGTTCCTGGTCCCGCTGTTCAGCGTCCTCGCGTTCATGATCGTCGGCCTCGCCGGGCCGAAGCTCGGCCGGCTCGAGTGGGGCGGGTGGGTCGCGGTCGCCTTCGCCGGGGCAGCGATGGTCCTCGGCGTCCTGATCGGCGTCGCCGAGATGCTGTCGCCGGGGACGTACACCGACGTCCACTTCACGTGGCTGCATCTCGCGCCCGCGCCCGGAGCGTTCCCGAACGGCTTCTCGCTCGTGATGGGGACGCTGGTCGACCCGATCTCGGCGCTGATGCTGATCGTGGTGACCGTGGTCGGATTCCTCGTGATGCTGTACTCGATCGGCTACATGCATCACGACCACGGCCTGCCCCGATACTACGCCGAGCTGTCGCTGTTCCTCGCGGCGATGACGGGACTCGTCCTCTCCGACAATCTGCTCCAGTTCTTCCTCTTCTGGGAGCTGGTCGGGGTCTGCTCGTACTTCCTGATCGGGTTCTACTACGAGAAACCGAGCGCGGCGAGCGCCGCCAAGGAGGCGTTCCTCGTCACGCGCGTTGGGGACGTGATGTTCCTCCTCGGGATCTTCCTCTACTTCGCGGTGTACGCCACCGCCGGTCCGATCGGATCCGGCGGCTGGGCCGCGAGCGGGTTCCTCTTCGTCCACGGAAGCGCGCCGTTCCTCGCGAGCGCGATGGGGGGGCACTCGACCCTGCTCACGGTCGCAGGGATCATGATCCTCGGCGGCGCGGCGGGCAAGAGCGCACAGTTCCCGCTCCACGTCTGGCTGCCGGACGCGATGGAGGGCCCCACCACCGTCTCCGCGTTGATCCACGCCGCGACGATGGTCGCCGCGGGGGTCTACCTGCTCGCCGTCACGAGCTTATTCCTCGGGTTCACCCCGATCGACTCTCTCGCGATCGTGGCGATCGGCGGGTTCACCGCGTTCTTCGCGGCGACCATGGCGGTCGTCCACCCGGATATCAAACGGGTCATCGCCTATTCGACGATCAGTCAGCTCGGGTACATGGTGCTCGCGGTCGGCGCCGGCTTCACGATGGTCGGCCTGTACCATCTGTTCACCCACGCGTTCTTCAAGGCGCTTCTGTTCCTGGCCGCGGGCTCGGTCATTCACGCGGTCGGAACGCAGGACCTGTTCAAGATGGGCGGGCTGAAGAAACCGATGCGCCTCACGGCCGCCGCCTTTGCGATCGGCGGCCTGTCGCTCGTCGGGATCCCGCCGTTCGCCGGTTTCTGGAGCAAGGACGACATCCTATCGTCGGTCTACTCGACGCTCGGGAGCCATCCCGCGTACTGGCCGTTCTTCCTCCTCGCGTACGCCGCCGTGTTCCTCACGGCGTACTACATCTTCCGCGCCTGGTTCCTCGCCTTCTCGGGCGACTCGACCCGCGACCCGACGCTCCCGCCGGCGCACGAGGGGCCGTGGGTGATGCAGGTGCCGCTGGTCATCCTCTCGGGGTTCGCGGTCGTCGCCGGTCTGTTCGTCTTCGTCCCGAGCTTCGGAAGCCTGCTCTTGCACGGGCAGGGCGTGGCGGCCGTCGGGATCCCGCCCCACCTGGGCCTCTCGGACCTCCTGATCTCGGCGATCAGCGTCGGTCTCGGCGGGCTGGGGATCGGCCTCGCGTATCTTCTCTGGGGGAACGGGCGGGTCTACGTGCTTCCGGCCGATAGCCCGCTCCAGTCGGTACGCCAGGTGCTGCTCCAGCGGTACTACATGAAAGCGGCCTACGATTGGGTCGGTACCGGCGCGGTCTACGGGATCGCGCGCGGAGCCGACTTTGTCGACCGGTATGTGATCGACGGCACGGTCCGCGGCTTTGAGCGGGCGTTCGCCCGGTTGTCGGATCGTATGCGGAAGATCCAGACGGGCCTCGTCTCCGACTACGCGGCGTACTTCGTGATCGGCCTCATCGGCCTGTTCGCCCTCCTCCTGCTCGTCGCGCCGTACCTCATCGCCCGGTTCGGGGGCGGGTGATCCGATGCTGCCGATCCTCTCGATCGTCCTCGCGACGCTGCTGGTCGGGACCGCCGCCACCTTCCTTTCGGGCGCGCGCGCCCGATGGACCGCCCTGGCGACCGCCATCGCCTTCCTGGCGGAGACCGCGCTCCTGTTCTACCAGTACACGGGGTGGCCGGGGTACAACGGCGCGCTCGTCCCCGGTTTCGCCGATACCGAGACGCACGCCTGGATCCACCTGCCCTGGCTCCAGGTCAACTACGCGGTCGGGGTCGACGGGATCTCGCTCGTTCTGATCCTGCTCACCGCGATCCTACAGATCGCGACGGTCGTCTACTCCTGGGGCGAATCGAACCGGCCGGCGGCGTACTTCGGGCTCGTCGGGCTCACGTGCCTCGGCTCGGTCGGCGTGTTCGTCGCGCTCGACGTGCTCCTGTTCTTCCTGTTCTGGGAGGCCGTCCTCGTCCCGATGTTCTTCCTGATCGGCATCTGGGGAGGCCCCCGCCGCCGATACGCCGCGCTGAAGTTCTTCGTCTACACGCACGTCGCTTCGATCGTCATGCTCGTGGGCCTCCTCGCTACGGTCTTCTATTCGGGGTCGACCAGCCTCGACTTCTCGTCGGTCTATGCGTCGGCCCACGGCCTCGCGCCAGTGCTCCAGACGTTCCTGTTCCTCGCGATGTTCTTCGGTTTCGGAGTCAAGTTCCCGATCGTTCCGTTCCACACCTGGCTTCCCGACGCGCACGTCGAGGCACCCACGGGCGGCTCCGTGCTCCTCGCCGGACTCCTCCTCAAGCTCGGTGGCTACGGGTTGATCCGCTGGGCCGTCGAGATCCTTCCCCAAGGGTTCGAGCACGCGCGGCCGATCCTGATCGCCGTCGCGCTGGTATCGATCGTCTGGGGATCCGTCGTCTCGCTCGCGCAACGGGACATGAAGCGGCTCGTGGCGTTCTCCTCGATCAACCACATGGGGATCGTGCTGCTCGCGATCGCCCTCAACAGCTCGCTCGGGCTCCTCGCCGCGGTCCTACTGATGTTCGCGCACGGGATCGTGAGCGCCCTCCTGTTCATGACGGCCGGGAGCCTGCATCACTCGTACGGCACCCGCGACCTCGCGGGGCTCGGCGGGATCACTCCGTCCACTCCGGCGCTCTCGACGATGATCATGGCCGGGTCGCTCGCCTCCCTCGGCCTGCCGGCGCTGATCGGCTTCCCCGCCGAGTTCACGGCCCTGCTCGCGACCTGGAACGCGATCGGCTACTGGGTGTTCGTTCCGCTCATCATCCTCGTCGTGACCGCGGCGTTCTACCTGTGGATGATGCAGCGGGTCCTCTTCGGGCCGCCGCGGGAGATCCCGCCCGCGGTGCGCGACGTCCCCTGGTACGAGGGGATCGGGATGGGACTGCTCGTCGGAATGGCCGTGCTGTTCGGCATCCTGCCGAGCCTGCTCGTCAACGTGATCGCGAACTCCCCCGTGAAAGGCTGGCCGTGAGGCGAGGATGATCGCGCTCGGTTCGTTCGCGGGTCCGTTCGTCCCCGAGCTCGTCCTCTTGGCCGCGGGACTGCTCGTCTTCCTGCTGGACGTGGTCGGCGTCCGGCGTACCGAGATCGTGGGGGCGATCGCCGCGGCGGCGGGCTCGCTCGCGCTCCTGTTCGTCACGGCCGACCTCGGCTGGGCGCCGCTTGCCGCCCTCCGTACGCTCGGCGCGGGGCAGATCGACGCGGCGCCGGCGGCGACCCCGGCCCTCTACGCGTTCAGTTCGCTCGGCCTCATCTTCCAAGGAGTGTTCCTGCTGGCGGCGATCCTGGTCGCGCTCGCGGCGATCAGCCGGAAGAGCGACGACACCGGCTCGCCGATCTTCTTCGGCCTCCTGCTGCTCGCGACGCTCGGTATGCTCCTGGTCGCCATCTCGGCGGACCTGATCTTCCTGCTCCTGTCGATCGAGATCGTCAGCATTCCGACGTACGTGATGGTCGGCTACACGCGCAAGGACCTGCGCTCGCTCGAGGCGGCGATGAAGTTCTACATCATCGGCGCCCTCTCCTCGACGCTCTCGTTCTTCGGGGTTTCGCTCCTCTACGGCGCCTACGGAACGACCAATCTCGTCTCGATCCGTGCGATCGTCGCCGCCGGCTCGGTCGGCTTTCCGGTCCTCTCGCTGCTCGGGTTCGCCTTCCTGATCGCCGGGCTCGCGTTCAAGACGACGCTCGTTCCGTTCCACGCCTGGGCGGTCGACGTCTACGACGGCGCCCCCTCCGAGGTGAGCGCCTACCTCTCGGGGGCCTCGAAGAAGGTCGGGGTGCTCGCGATCTTCCTCGTCTTCATCGGGCCGATCCTCTATTTCGGCCCGGGGAGCGGGAATCTATTCTCGGGCGGGCCGGTCGACCTGGGTCCGATCCTCCGGATTGCGTTCGCCGTCCTGGCCGTCCTCACGATGACGTTCGGGAACATCCTCGCGCTCCTGCAGAAGGAGATGAAGCGGATGCTCGCCTACTCGTCGATCAGCCAGGCCGGCTACATCCTCCTCGGGATCGCCATCGGCACCGCACCGGCGCTCGCCGGAGCGACGTTGCAGGTGTTCGCGCACGTGTTCATGAAGACCGGCGCCTTCCTGGTCGTCGCGGCGGCCGCCGGCGTTGGGATCGGTCCGCTGATCGACGATTGGAAAGGCGTCGGAAGCCGCCGCCCCCTGTTCGCGGTCGCGTTCGCCTTGATGCTCCTCTCCCTCGCCGGGGTGCCGCTCACGATCGGCTTCGTGTCGAAGTTCGTCCTGTTCAGCGCGGCCGTCCAGGCGCAGGGGTACTACGTGTGGCTCGCGGTCGCCGGCCTGCTCAACTCTGCGCTGTCGCTGTTCTACTACGGCCGCGTGCTCAAGGTGATGTTCTTCGACACTCCGGCGCCCGCGTCGACCCCCGCGGGAGCGGTCGTCGGGGCGGCCGGCCCTCCGATCCTCGGATTCGGTGGGCTCGGTTACGGCCGCGGGGCCGCGATCGCCGTCGCCGCGGTCGCGATCGTCGCCCTCGGAGTGTACCCGCAGCCGTTCCTTGGGGCGATCCAGAGCGCGGCGAGCCACTTCCTGGTCACCGGGGCGTGAGCCCGTGGAGCGGTTCGACGTCGCCGTGGTCGGCAGCGGAC
>JBAUAJ010000061.1:0-1532 GCA_049675585.1 Thermoplasmata archaeon | reverse complement strand
GAATAGCAGATGGCCGCAAAAAGACACAAAACTTTAGACACGGATTGCACGGATTTTCGCGAATTATTTCACGCCAAGACGCCAAGACGCAAACGGCGCGAAACTAACAGAAGAACAAAAACACAGTTTAACCACGGATGGACACGGATGGACACGGATTTTTTTTCTTAAACGCAAATCCGCGTAATCGGCGTAATCCGCGGTTTCTAGTAACCGCCAAGACGCCAAGACGCAAAGAACACTCAACTCTCAACTCCGATAAATTCCGAACAAGACATCGCGAGCGGGCATTCAACATCAAACAACCAACATCCAACATCGAACATCCAACATCGAACATCCAACATCGAACACCGAACATTCAACATCGAACAACCCTCAGATGTCCCTACCATTATTGGTCGGCGGCGACGAGAATTTTCAGGGAATCTGAAGTCGGCGCGGCAGCCAGAGACACAGCCGCGGCGGTTTGTTCCAAGGGGAAACAATGCGTGATCAGGCCGCGGACGTCGAGTCGGCGGGAAAACACCAGGCGCGCCACCTCGGCCTGGAGTGTGAAATCGGAGGAGTAACTGCCGATCAGATCTTTTTCGTCTAGACAAATTGATGCAAGATCAATTTGGGAGTTGGGAATTGGAAGTTGGGGGATGGGGTTGGCCACCTCACCCGCATCGAATAATGTTTTCCCTTTAACCCTCACCCGACCTTCGGCCACCCTCTCCCGCTCCCGCGAGCGAGGGGTCTGGCTTTCTCCCCTGCCATCTGCCATCTGCCATCCGCCATCTGCTCTTCGCGTGTGGGCGAAAAGCAGGACCTGGCCGCCGCCGCGGACGAGCTGGAGCGCCTGGTGAACGGCGGCGTCGGAGGGAACGGCGACTATTGCCGAGTCCAAAGTCCGATGTCCAAAGTCCAAAGTCGTTGGCACTCGACTCCGGCCTTCAAATTCTGAACCTTGGACCTTGGATTTTCGAGTTTGGACCAAGTGTGTCCATTTCGCGCCGAATTTTCTGGCGAGTTTCAACCGCGACTCCAGCAAATCGGTGGCGAGGACGCGTGCGCCGGCGAGTTGCAGCAGGCGGGTGAACATCAGGCCGATCGGCCCCTGCCCCGCCACCAGCACGGTGTCGCCGCGCAACAGGTTCAATCGGCGCACGGCCTTGAGCACGGTGTTGACGGGCTCGAGCATCGCGCCTTCGGCGAAGGAATTCTTCGCCGGAATTTTCACGACGCCGGGAAGAACGAACGGCATCACGCGGACATATTCAGCGTAACCGCCCCCGGCCGGTTCGAATCCGGCGGTGATGCCGGTGCGTTTGTAGGTGGCACATTGGGCAAAGGCGTGGTGCCGGCAGTAATGGCAGTCGAGACACGGCACGTGATGATGGAGGGCGACGCGGTCGCCAACCCTGAATCCGAATTGCGAATTGCGAATTGCGAATTGCGAATTTGCGTTCCCGATCTGGACGATGGTGCCGGCGGTTTCGTGGCCGAAGATGCGCGGCGGCGGCACGGTGCCGTGCTGGATTTTTTTG
>JBAUAJ010000060.1:0-17487 GCA_049675585.1 Thermoplasmata archaeon | reverse complement strand
GGGTCGGGCACTCGGGATTGATGCACTGGGTCCACGGCGGGCGGCCGGCTTCGATCGCGGTGACGACCGGGGCCCGGCAGACCGGGCACGGCGGCTGGTCCTTCTCGAGCTTGCCCCGCTGCGGAAGCGGATAGGAGACGCGGCACTTCGGGTAGCCGGAGCAACCCACGAACCGGTTCCCCGCGAACGAGTAGCGAATGTCGAGCGGGCTGCCGCACGACGGGCAGACGCCGATGCGGAACGCCCGGTGGTGCTCGGTGCACTCGGGGTTGATGCAGTAGAGGTCCGGTCGCTGCCCCCGGAAGACGATCTTGACGCGAGGGACCTTGCAGGTAGCGCAGAGGAACTCGGGGGCCGGCTCGATGAATCCCGCCGACGGGAGGGCGTAGTTGGCGGTGCAGGTAGCGGGGTTGTTGACGCACTGGACCCAGCGCGAGCCGCGGGGGCTGCGGGCGAGGCGGAGCGCGCCGCCGCACTTCACGCACGGACCGACGAAATGCTGCCGGTCGAGGGCCGTCGTGAGCGTCTCCTGGACCCCGCGGGCGTTCGCGGCGAGCAGGGCGTACGCTTCTCGGAGCATCGTACGGGACTCCTCCAGCACCTCGCTCTTCGGCTTCTTCGACTGCGCGACCAGCTCCATGTCCTCTTCGAGCCGATGCGTCATCTCCGGGCGCGTGATCACCGGTGCGTGCGCCCGGAGCGCCTCCGTCACCGCGATCCCGGTGGAGGTCGGCTCGAGCTGGCGCTGATTGACGTAGTGGCGGTCGAACAGCTTCTGCACGACATCGTGGCGCGTGCTCTTCGTGCCGAGCCCGAGGCGTTCCATCTCCTGGATGAGCGAGCCCTGGGTGAACCGGCGCGGCGGTTTCGTCTGGTCCTCCGCGAGCTCGATCTGGGCGATGCGGACCGATTCGCCGACGGCGAGTGGGGGCATCGGCGACTCCTCCGGGTGGCTGTACGGATAGATCCGATACCACCCCGGGTCGAGGATCCGCTGGCCCTTCCCCTCGAACGTTTCGCCGCGGATCTCCACCGTGGCCGTCCGGCTCTGGCCGACCGCGTCCGGAGCGACGGTCGCGAGGAACCGGCGCACGACCAGCTCGTAGAGCTTCGCGTGGTCGGGCTTGAGCTTCTTCGGGTCGACCGCGCTCGTAGGGTAGATCGGCGGGTGGTCGGTCGTCTCCGTACGCCCGCGGGTCGCGCGGAACGACGGCTGCGTGAGCACGAACTCGGCGGCCTCGGCGAACGGGCCGTCCTTGAACTTCTCGACCAAGGCGCGCAACCCGAGCCCGCGCGGATAGACCGTGTTGTCCGTTCTCGGGTAGCTGATCAGTCCCTGGGTGTAGAGATCCTCCGCGATCCGCATCGACATCGAGGCGCTCACTCCGAGCCGGGTCGCCTCCAGGACGAACAGCGTGGTCGAGAACGGGATCGGCGGCCGTCGGCGGGTCTCCTCCTCCTTGAACTCGCGGACGGTGCCGGCGTCGGCGCCCGCCACTTTGGCGTGGACCTGGTCCGCCTCGACCTTCGAATCGAACGTGCCGTGCGCGTGCCGGAGCAGGAACGGCTCTCCGGATCTCTCGGCGTGCGCGAGAAGCTCCCAGAACGGGGTCGGCTTGAACTCCTTGATCTCCTGATCCCGCTCGACCAGGAGCGCGAGGGTCGGGGTCTGCACCCGGCCGACCGAGAGGAACTGCCGGCCCCGCTGGCCGGAGGTGATCGACATGAACCGCGTCAGCAGCGCGCCCCAGACGAGATCGATCTCCTGGCGGGCCTCGCCGGCCTCGGCGAGCGCGTGGTCGAGCTGGTCCAAGTGGTCGAAGCTCTGTTCGATCACCTCGCGCGTGAGCGCGCTGTAGCGGGCGCGTCGCACCTCGATCTTCGGGTGGACCTTGAGGAGGAGGTCGAGGCATTCGAGCCCGATCAGCTCCCCTTCGCGGTCGAAATCCGTGGCGATGATCACCCGGTCGAACTGCTTGACGATCGACTGCAGCGCGGCGACGATCCCCGTCTCGGTGACGCGCTTGTCCGGCACCGTCTCGAGCAGCTTCGGCAGCCCTTCGAGCGTCCATTCGCGCAGCTCGGCCGGGTAGTCGAGCTCCACGATATGCCCCCGGAGCCCGGCGACCGCGTAGTGGCCGTCGGGGCGATCGAACTCGAAGACGTTCGTGCCTTCGATGCGCGAGCGCTTCATCCGCCCGTCCGAAAGCACGACGGCGATCCGAAGCGCCGTGTTGAATTTCTCGGCGACGACCAGGGTCCGGTTCACGGAGTCCGTCAAAGGTCGAGGGGTCTAGATAAGGTGAGAGGGCCGCGCACGGCGGCGGGCGGCCGAGAACGTGCGGGCGCGCGTTCGACCGGGGGTCTCGTCGTCGCCGCGCGCCGAACCATCCTTTATAGTCCCCGGACGGTCGGGCCTCCGCCGCCGCGGTAACTCAGTTTGGGAGAGTGCAAGACTGAAGATCTTGAAGCCGCCGGTTCAAGCCCGGCCCGCGGCATCCTTATCCTGAAATCATTCGCCGGTACCCCCGGTGCGCGAGCGAGCGACGGGGCCGCCCGGAGGCGGCCGGGAGCCCCCTTCGCCACGCCGCCGAACGTCCCCGATCAGCGCGCGGGAACGAACCAGACGTCGGTGACCGAGTACTTTGGGTTCGGGTCGAACCGTGCCTGGACCGGCATCCCCACGTAGAGCTCCGACTCCACCGCGTCCTTCAGGCGAACCAGCAGGAGGCTCCCGACCCCCTCGAACTCGACCATGGCGAGATTGTAGGGAGTCTCCTTCAGGAACGCCTCGCTGCCGAAGTGGCAGGTCGTCCAGGAGTGCACGCGGCCGCGATGGGGCAGGTCGACCCACTCGGTCGCCGAACCGCAGACCATGCAGTGGCCCCGCGGCGTCGCGAAAACGAACCGGCAGCCTTTCTTCGTGCAACGCGAGCCGCGCAGCTTCCCTTCCGCGAGCCCGAGGAAGAACGGAGAATCCTCCGCGTAGCTGTGGATGTAGTTGATGGAGTACGGATAGCGGATGACGAGGCTCTCCTCGCCGTCGCTCGACCGGAAGATCGCCGCGCCGTTCTTCTCGAGCTCCGCCTGCACCTCGCGGAACTTCGAGAAGGTCGGCGGACGGGCCCTCATGCGAACCCCCGCTCGAGGATCGAGACGGTCACGGCGGACCCGGTGCCCGCGTGGCTGTGGATCGCGCCGCGCTTCGGCTTCGGGAGTTGGAGCGTGTTGTCCTTGAAGTGCTTCCCGACGGTCTCCTGCAGCTGCCAGAAGGCGAACACCGCCTGCATGAGACCGGTGGCGCCGACCGGATGCCCGCAGGCGATCAGTCCCCCCGACGGGTTGACCGGGATCGCCCCAGCCCGCGGGGTCGGGAAGCCGTAATCGATCCCCTTCAGGAACGGGTCGCCCCGCTCCACGAACGAATACCCTTCGCCGTACCGGCACAACCCGAGGTCCTCGTAGGTCTGGATCTCGCTCGAGGCGTAGGCGTCGTGGAGCTCGATGAAGTCGAGCTCGCGGTTCGGGTCGGTGATCCCGGCCATCCGGTACGCCTCGCGGCCGGCGGCGCGCCCCGCGCGGAACGAATGCACCCCCGGGTAGGGGAGGTCCGTGTAGTCGGAGGCCTTCTCGTTCGGGAGGAGCGGCACGGCGCCGAACGGCCGGTCGGCGAGCCGCATCGTGTCGGTCCCGGTGCCGACCCCCGTCACCCGGATCGGGCGGTCGGTGAACTCTCGCGCCCGGGACTCGTCGCAGAGGACCGTCACGGCGGCGCCGTCCGACATCGTGCAGATCTGCTCGCGGGTCAACGGGTAGCTGATCATCTCGGAGTTGAGGACGTCGTCGACCGTGAGGCGCTTCGGGTACTGCGCGTACGGATTGTGGAGCGCGTTCCGGTGGTTCTTCACCGAGACCATGCTCATGATCCGGCTCCCCTCCGCGATCGCCCGGCGCTGCGCCTCGCGTTCGTCCTTGATGTCGGCGAACCGACGCAGCCGGAGGTACTCGTAGATGTGCCGCACGACCATCAGCGCGTAGTACCCCGTGTAGAACCCTCCGAGCGGAAAGTCGAAGTTCGTATCGGAGGCGAGCGCGATGAACTCGTTCCCCTTCCAGGTCGCCACCCGGCTCATCGTCTCGAACCCCGCCGCGAGGCAGACGTCCATCCGACCGCTCGCCACGGCCTCGTACGCGGCTTGGAAGCACTCCCCTCCGGTCGCGCCCCCCCACTCGATGCGGACGGATCCCTTCGGGTTCATCCCGAGGTAATCCTGGACCATGCTCGCCGCCTTCAGCTGGCGCGTGAAGTGGTCGGAGAAGTAGGAGATCCGGGTCCCGTCGATCCGGTCGGCGGTCAGGTTCGGGATCTCGCGGAGGGCGGAGTCGTACGCCCGTTTGACCATCAGGCGGAAGTCCATCGACGGGTGGGCCTTCGCGAACTTCGTCAGCCCGCCCGTGACCATGTAGACTTTCCGTCCGTTCGTCGAGGGCGTCGGGCGCCGGGCGGCCGCGCTCGGGCGGCGCCGGGCGGAAGGTTTCGCACGTGCCGGCATCGGGTTCCCCGGGCGCCGCAGCCGGGCCCGCTTCTTAACCTTCGCACGGGCGGGACGCGCCGTCCACGGCAACGGCTTTCTTTCGGCGGCGCTCTGCGGAACTCATGCCCCGCCCGACCCCGAAACGCGACCTCCTGTCGATCTCCGACATCGCCGGCGAGCTCGGTCCGCTCCTCCGCCGCGCGGAGCGCCTGAAGGACGACCGGCGCCGAGGGATCCGGCGGCCGTCGCTGCTCGGGCGCAACATCGCCCTCATCTTCGAGAAACCGTCCACCCGAACTCGGACGTCGTTCGAGGTGGGGATCCACGACCTCGGGGGTCACCCGCTGTACTTCTCGAGCCGCGATATGCAGCTCGGACGGGGCGAGACGGTCGGAGACACCGCCCGGGTGCTCTCGCGGTACGTGGATGCGATCGTCTACCGGGCGTTCAAACACTCGGACGAGGTCGAACTCGCCGGCGCCGCGACGATCCCCGTGATCAACGCGCTCGACGACCTCGAGCATCCGTGCCAGATCGTCGCCGACCTGCTCACGATGCACGAACGCTGGAAGGGCCGGTTCCGCGGCCGGCGGCTCGCCTGGATCGGCGACGGGAACAACGTCCTCCACTCGCTCCTCCTCGGCGCCGGCGCGGTGGGGCTCGACCTCGTCGCGGCGACGCCCCGCGGTTACCGCCCGAACCCGGGCGTCGTGGCGTCGGCCCAGGCGCTCGCCCGCGCCTCGGGAGCTTCGCTCACGTTCACGACCGACCCGCGCGCGGCCGCCACGGGCGCCGACGCGCTCTACACCGACGTCTGGGTATCGATGGGGGAGGAGGAGCAGACGGCGGCGCGCGAGGCGGCGTTCGCCGGCTATCGGATCGACGCCGCCCTCGTGGCGCTCGCGAAGCCGGAGGCGTTCGTGCTCCACGATCTACCGGCCCATCGGGGCCTCGAGATCACGGACGAAGTGATGGACGGGCCGCGCGCGGCGGTCTGGGACCAAGCCGAGAACCGGCTCCACGCCCAGAAGGCGATCCTCGAACTCCTCCTCGCTCGGCCGCGCGCCCGCGCGCGCCGCCGCGCCTAGGGTCGACGGGTCATCGCGGCGGCGCGGACTCGGCCTCCGCCCGGAGGCGGACCTTGAGCAGATGCTCGAGCTTGCGCACGAGGTCGTCGGCGGGGTGGATGTGACCGGACTCGATCTTGAGGACGACCGACTTCTTTTCGTTGAGCTTCTTGCCGAGCTCCTCCGGGGTCCAGCCGAGCGCTTCGCGCGCGGTCCGCACCCGCTTTGACCAGTCGCTCGCGAGCTCGAGCTCGCCGATCTCCCCGTACAGGTCGCGCTCCTCCATCCGGCGGGCGCCGCCGATCGGACGCGAGGCCGGCGTCATCGGACGCGCTCGGACCGGGCTCGCGACCGACGGAGCGATCGGTGCGGGCGGCGGGTCGAGCGCCTCCCCGAATCGGGCGCACGCGGGACAGAGCCGCAGCACCGACCCTTCGACCTTCACTCGGCTCACCGATTCCACGTCGTTTCCGCACATTTCACACAGCATGGTTCTGTACCTCCGGGCGGCGTCGGGACCGGCGCCGTTCTTCGGCGCGGGCGCGACCGGCCTCGAACCGCCCTCGTTCCTCTTCGTTCACCGGGATGAGCGGCGGTACGGCGACCGGTTTGCCTCGGCCATCTACCGCCACCATCGTGACGAACGCCTCCCCGACGAGCTGCGGGGGGCCCCCGGCGATCTCTTCGGCGCTCACGCGCACCCAGATCTCCATCGAGCTCGTGCCGGCCCACGTCAGGCGCGCGTCGAAGTCGACGACGTCGCCCACATGCACCGGCTCGATGAAGTCGACACGGTCGATCGACGCCGTGACGGTCGTCGTCCGCGCATGCCGGGTCGCGGTGATGTAGGCGACCCGGTCGATCTCGGCGAGGATGGCGCCGCCGAACACGTTCCCCGAGAAGTTCGCATCCGTCGGCACCATCAGTCGGACGACCGACGCGCGACTTCGTTCGACGCTCGACGCTGAGAGATCGGACACCCGGCTTGCCCTGAGATCGAGTCGGTCGAGGATGGCCGCGCGGGGTAAAGGGGTTTCGGCGGCGGGGTCGTCCGGGCGTCGGTCGGGCTCGGAACGGAACTCCCCGCGGCGTTTCGTCTCCTCCGCCGTCCGTTCAAGACCTCCCGGTACTTTCCGGACGCGAGGATACCCATGCCCGCGAAGAAGGTCGCCGTCGCACGCCGCCCCCGAGCCGCCCCCCTGTATTTCGCCAGCATCGCCGTCGTCGTCTCCGACCGGCGCAAGGCCGAACAGTGGTACACCGAGACGCTGGGGCTCGACCTGATCGATAGCGACGATCACTGGGTGACGGTCGGTCGGAAGGGAAGGGACGGCGTCCTCCATCTCTGCCAGGTATCGGAGTTCGACACGGCGGGCGCGCTCGAACCCGGCAACTCCGGCATCCAATTGCGCCTGCCCGGGAAGGATTTCGCCAACGCCTGCGAAACGCTCGCGGCGCGCGGGGTCAAGTTCTCCCGGCCGGCGGAGAAGGCCGACTGGGGCTGGTGGGCGGCGGTCGTCGATCCGGACGGCAACGAGCTGATGCTCGCACCGGAAGCGTGAGCCGAAGCGGCGTTCGGCCGTCGGCGGCGCTCGGAGCGCCAATTCCCGCCTCAACGCCTATATAGGGGCACCTTTTCGGCGCGCCCGGAGCACCTCATGGCGCAGAAGCCCCACCTCAACATCGTCTTCATCGGCCACGTCGATCACGGGAAGTCGACCACCGTCGGTCGTCTGCTGCTCGACACGGGCTACATTCGCCAGGAGGAGATCGACAAGTTCCGCGCCGAGGCCGAGTCGAAGGGCAAGGCGACCTTCGAGTTCGCCTGGGTGATGGACGAGCTCAAGGAGGAGCGCGAGCGCGGGGTGACGATCGACATCGCCCACCGCCGCTTTGACACCCAGAAGTACTACTTCACCATCATTGACGCGCCCGGGCACCGGGACTTCGTCAAGAACATGATCACGGGGACGAGCCAGGCCGATGCCGCCGTGCTCGTCTGCTCGGCCGCCGAAGGGATCCAGGAGCAGACCCGGGAGCACATCTTCCTCTCCCGGACGCTCGGCGTATCGCAGCTGATCTGCGCGGTCAACAAGATGGACCGGCAGGAAGTCGCCTACTCCGAGAAGAAGTTCGAGGAGATCAAGGAGGAGCTGACGAAGCTCCTCAAGAACGTCGGCTTCAAGGTCGCCGATCAGGTCGTCTTCTGCCCGATCTCGGCGTTCAAGGACGACAACATCAACAAGGCGAGCCCCAACATGCCCTGGTACAAGGGCCCGACCCTGCTGCAGGCGCTCGACAGCCTGAAGGTTCCCGAGAAGCCGACGGGGAAGGCGCTCCGTCTCCCGGTTCAGGATGTCTACACGATCACGGGGATCGGTACCGTGCCGGTCGGACGTGTCGAGACCGGGACGCTCAAGATCGGCGACAAGATCACGTTCATGCCGAGCGGTAAGACCGGCGAAGTGAAGTCGGTCGAGATGCATCACGAGCAGGTCACGGAGGCGATCCCCGGCGACAACGTCGGGTTCAACGTCCGTGGGATCGACAAGAACGACATCCGCCGCGGGGATGTCGCGGGGCCGGCCTCGGCGCCGCCGACGGTCGTGGAGAGCTTCATCGCGAACATCCAGGTGCTCAACCACCCGAGCGTGATCACGGTCGGGTACACGCCGGTGTTCCACTGCCACACCGCCCAGGTCGCCTGCGAGTTCACGGAGCTCCAGAAGCGCCTCGACCCGAAGACGGGCCAGGTCGCGGAGGAGAATCCGCAGACGCTCAAAACGGGCGACGCGGCGGTCGTGCGGATCACGCCGAAGCGGCCGCTGGTGATCGAGAAGTACAAGGAGTACCCGCAGCTCGGTCGTTTCGCGATCCGGGACATGGGCCAGACCGTCGCGGCCGGCGTCGTCGTCGACGTCAAGAAGCGCGAGTAGGCGCTTCGGGCGCGATAGGTCGACCGAGGGGAGGGGCTATCGATGCCGCAGAAAGCCCGAATCTCCTTGAGCGGCACCGACTCCGGGAAGGTCGACTCGATCTGCCGGCAGATCCGCGACATCTCCGTGAAGACGGGCGTGGCGATCGCCGGTCCGATCCCGCTGCCGACGAAGAAACTGCGCGTCCCGGTCCGCAAGGGCCCGGACGGAGGCGGCACCAGCACGATCGACCACTGGGAGATGCGGATCCACAAGCGCCTGATCGACATCGACGCGGACGAGCGGGCGCTCCGCCAGGTGATGCGCATCCAGGTCCCGGATGGCGTCAACATCGAGATCGTTCTGACCGGGTAGGCGCGTGTTCGCCCCCGGGGCCGTCCGTTGGATCGGCCCGTTCGCGCTCGGCACCCTCGTCTTCGGGGGATTGGTCGTCGGAGGCGTACTCCCGGCGCATCTCGCGGAAATCGCGGTCGTCGGGGCGCTCGGGGGAGTCGCCGGCTTCCTGGCGGTGTTCTTCCGCGACCCGGAGCGCCTTCCTGGGTCGGGGATCGTCTCCCCGGCGGACGGACACGTCCGCGCGATCGACCAGATCGAGGGTCGGTGGCGCATCTCGGTGTTCATGAACGTCACCGACGTGCACGTGAACCGCGCGCCGCTCGACTGCACCGTGGACCGGATCGAGGCCGCGGGGGCGGGGTTCCGTGCCGCGTTCCGGTCTGACGCCGACACGAACGTGCGGCGCCATTACCTGCTCTCGACCGCGCTCGGGCCGGTCGAGGTCGTTCAGATCACGGGCCTCGTCGCCCGACGCATCGTCCCGTACGTCGGGGCCGGCGCGGCGTTGCATAAGGGGGAGCGGTTCGGGATGATCGTGCTAGGGTCGCGCGTCGACCTGTTCGTGCCGTCCGACCGTGTGCGACCCCGGGTCCACGTCGGCGAACGCGTCCGGGCGGGAACGACGACCGTCGCGGAGGCGCTGCCGTGACCGATCGGTGGCGCCTCGGCGCGAACCTCTCCACGCTCGCGAACGGTTTGCTCGGGGTAGGAGCGATCCTGTACACCCTCGCCGGCAACAAGCTGTGGGCGATGTTCCTGATCGTCGCCGCCATCGGGTTCGACGGGCTCGACGGGATCCTCTCGCGTCGCAGTCCGCTGCCGTCCGGCCGATTCGGCCGCATCGCCGACTCGATCGCGGACGCGGTGACGTTCGGGATCGCCCCGGCGTTCCTCATCGCGATCCACACTTCCGACGTCGGGGTCTGGCGGCCGTATGCGGCAACCGCGACGATCCTCGCGATCGCGTACGCGGCCGCCGCGCTCGCCCGCCTCGTCTACTTCACCGCCCGCGCCCACCATCTTCCGCACTTCCTCGGGGTGCCGACGCCCCAGAGCGCGCTCGCGCTCGTCGTCGCGCTATTGTTCCACGACACGCCGGCGTTCCAGGGCGTGCAACCGATCGGCGTCCTGACCGGGGTCGCGATCCTTTCGGTGATGATGGTGGTGCCCGTGCCGTATCCGAAGATCCGGCGCGGCGCGAAGCTCCGTGGGCCGATGACCGCCACGGCGGTGTTCGCCGCGGTCACCCTCGTGCTGCTTCAGTTCTCGGCGGCCCGCACCGGTCCGCTCTACTCGATCGCGGAGGTCGCCGCGTACGGGCTCCTGGTCGGGGTGGCGAGCTACTATCTTCTCGGGCCGTTCACGACCCGCCCGGCGGCCGCCGCCGCGCCGTGATCGATGCCGCGATCCCCCTCCTCCGTACGACGCGCCCGCCTGTCTCCCCGGGAGTCCCTTCTCTTCGAGGCGGGGATCAAGCTCGGGGGGATCTTCCACCAGTACCTGGGGATTCCGGTCGGACCGCGCACGGCGCCCGCGCTCGCCCGCGCGATCGAGGGCGCCGTGCGTTTGCAGCCGTATGTGCGCAACGTGCGCGTGCGCCTCACGCCGTCGCGGGGGCCGCCGCTCGGGACGGGCCGGTACGCCTACCGGTACCTGACGCCCGAAATGATGGAAGTGGACGTACAGCTCGGCGACCGGGGAGTCGTCGTCGACGCCCGCCTGCGCCACCGTCCCGATCTGCGCTATTCGCTGATGGAGGTCGTCCGCGCGGGGCCTGTCCGTCGCCCGCGCCGCGTCCGCCGTCGCACGGCGTAGCTCAGCCGCGCTGACCGATCGGGACGTACGGCAGGTCCGTCGCGCCGATGTACTTGGCCGTGGGTCGGATCAGACGAAGATCGCGGTACTCCTCGAGCACGTGCGCCGTCCAGCCCGCGACCCGGCTCGCGGCGAACACCGGGGTGAACAGGTCGTGCGGGATGCCGATCAGGGAGTAGACGGACCCCGAATACAGGTCGACGTTCGGGTACAGCCCCTTCTCCCGGAGGACCACCTCCTCGATCTTGCGCAACAGCTCAAAGTAGCGCAGGTTGTGGTTCGCATCGCCGATCTTGCGCGACCATTCGCGCAGGATGGTCGCCCGCGGATCCTCCACCTTGTAGACCCGGTGGCCAAACCCCATGATCCGCTCGTGACGGGAGAGCATCCCGTGGACGACCTCCTCGACCCGGCCGGGGGTGCCGATCGAGTCGAGGAGCTCCATCACCCGCTCGTTCGCCCCGCCATGGAGCGGACCTTTCAGGGTGCCGATCGCGCTGGTGACCGAGCTGTACAGGTCGCTCAGCGTGGACGCCGTCACCCGGGCCGCGAACGTCGAGGCGTTGAGCTCGTGATCGGCATGCAGGATCAGCGCGACGTCGATCGCGCGGCTCTCGAGCTCGGTCGGCTCCCGGTCGAGAAGGCAGTAGAGCAGGTAGGCGGCCTGGGAGAGCTCCGGTCGAGGAGCGGGAGGGGCTCGACCGATCCGGCGCCGATGGAACTGGCCGAGGATCGTGGGCAGGACGGCCGTCAGCCGTTGCGCCCCGCCGATCGAGCTCTCGCCGGGCCGCGTCTCCTCGGGCTCGAACAGGGCGAGGGCGCTCACCGCGGTGCGCAGGATGTCCATCGGATGCGCGCTCGCCGGTAGCTCATCGATCCGTGCGGCCAGCGCCGGCGGCAGGACGCGGAGGTCGGCGAACCGCGCCTTCAGGTCGTGGAGCTGCGACGCGGTCGGCAGCCGGCCATACCAGAGGAGATAGGCGACCTCCTCGAAAGTGGAACGAGCCGCCAGATCGCGGATGTCGTATCCCTCGTAGATCAGCCGGCCCTGCTTACCGTCGATGAAGCAGATGCGGGACTCGAGGGCGACGACGTCCTCGAGCCCGCGTTGGACCTCGGGGGGTGTCGCCATCGCTCACGAACCGGGCGATCGAATCCGGCGGTGGTTAATGGGTTTTCGCGACGGCGCGCGAGTCGGGGCCCGGGGACGAGGCGTCCGCGGGAGCGGCGCGGGGCGGCCCCCCGAGCTCCGGGGCGTGCCGTCGGCGGTAGGCGACGGCCGCAGCGGTCCAGAGCGGGAGCGAGGCGAGGAGGATCCCCGCCGCTACGAGGAAGACGAGCCGAAAACTGCCGACGAGGGCGAGTACTCCCGAGAGACCGGCCCCGACGATCGCCGCGCCGCCTCCGAGGGCGCTGTTCACGCCGAGCAGGCTCCCGGCGTCCCGGCCCGCGACCCCGCGGAACAGGATCAGAGTGCTCGCCGTGGTGTACACGGCGATCGCTCCGCCGAGCAGGGCATAGATCGCCAGGTTCGCACCGAACCCGGCGCCGCGCGCGAGCACGACGAACGTAAGCCCGGCCGTCGCGAGGTAGCCGATCCCGCGCACGTAGGTGGAGGTGTGGACGAGCCGGTCGGTGCCCAGACGATTCGCGAGCCCCCCGGTGATCGGAAAGACGAGCGCCTGGACGAAGTTGTTCGCGAGGTTCACGAGAAAGATCGACGCCGCCGCGAGGCCGATCGAGTAGAGGTACGGCGTGTAGGAGATGTTGAACAGATTGGCCGAGAGGTTGAACAGGAACGAGGCGATCATGATCAACGGCAGCTCGTGGTGGAGCTCCTCCGCGGCCCATCGCCGCAGACGGCCGATCGGCTCCGGGAACAGCCGGGGTCGATGGGGGAAGAACGGAACCGGCGAGTGCGTCGGACCGCTCGGGCGCAAACGAGAGAGCAGACTCTCCGGATGACGGGCCACGCTCGCGGTCGTCAGGGTCCGCGGAGCTCCCGAGATCCCGATCCCGACGGCGACGGCGCTCGCGAGCGCAAGGGCGGCGAACACTCCGAGGAGGGCGAGGAGACCGCTGTTCCCCTCGGTCCAGAAGTATCCGGCGAGCAGACCGATCAGCGAGCCGACCATGCTCACCTCCTGGAACGACGCGAACGCCGTGGCCCGCTCGGACTCCGAGAACTTTTCGAGGATGAGGAGGTTCGAGGCGCTGGCGCCGGCGGGCGCGATCGCCCCGATCGCACCGTAGAGAACGTAGAGCGCCGGAAGCGACCCGACGTGAAGCATCAGGGCGTAGAGCGCGGCGAAACCGACGTAGTTCCCGACAAGGAACCCTCGCCGGTACGGGAACCGATCGGAAAGATGGCCCCAAACGACCGACGAGAGGATGAGCGTCGAGTTGTACAGCGTCGCCGCGACGGCGACGTCTTCCCAGCTACCGTGGAGGGTGATCAGGATCAAGAGGGGCAGCACGACGCCGAAACCGGCGGTCGCGGCGTTGATCGGCACGAACGCGAGCAGCCAGGGTCGGGCGACGAGACGGCTCGGCCACGTGCGCAGCGCGGGGGACATGGAGGCGTTTTCCTACGCGCTCCCCCCTTAAGTTACGACGATTCCACTCGCTCCGCGAGGGCCCGAAGAGCGATGCCGGCCGCCGAGCGGCACCGCCGTCACGACACGCTTATTAAGGGAGGGACTTCTCGCGGCCTCTCGAGGGTGTGCCGCGCGTGGCCATCGGATTCGTACTGATCAGCACGGCCCCGGCAAAGGAGCACGAGGTGTATACGGAGCTCCTGCGCGTCAAGGGGATCGTCGAGCTCCATCCGTTGTTCGGGGAGTATGATCTCATCGCCAAGGTCGAGGCCGAGGACTTCAACGCGCTGGGCCAGCTCGTGGTCGACAAGATCCGGTCGGTCGCGGGTGTGATCGACACCAAGACCCTCACGGGGATCAAGTTCTAAGGTGCAAAATGTACGATGTGATGACGGCGACCGCGGTGTACGTCGGTGGGTGGCAGTTCCTCACGATCCTGCTGTTGGTCTTCTCGCTGTTCCTGATCCTCGCGGGCATCTTCACTGCGTACTTCGGCAGCGGCAAGAGCCGCACGGTCGGTGTCGGTCTCCTCGCGGCCGGTCTCGTCGTCGGATTCCTCTCGGGGTACGCCTACCACTCCGGCGCCCTCAACGCGGGCCATGCGGGCCACCTCGAGGCGCTCATCTGGGAGTCGTTCCTGGTGATCGTCGCGGCCGTCTTCGGCGCGCTGGTCGCGGTCGGGATCTTCCTGGTCGCGATCATGAAGTCGTAGGCGTGCGAACCGGCCCTTGGCCGCTGCGCCCCGACGCCCTCGGCTCGTTACGCTCTCGAGCGACCTCGGGTCGGCGTACTCGGCCCAGGTCAAGGCGGTCCTGGTACGGACCCTCCCTGCCGGCCGGATCGTGGAGCTGACCCACGAACTCCCGGCCCACAGGGTCTCGGAAGGCGCGTTCCTCCTCCGCGCGATGGCGCAAGGGTTTCCGGCGGGCACGGTCCATCTCGCCGTCGTCGACCCCGGGGTCGGGGGGCGAAGAGCGCCGATCGCGATCGCCTGCGCCGACGGCTCCCGCCTGGTGGGTCCGGACAACGGCCTCCTCTACCCGCTCGCCGAGGCCCTCGGAGTCCCGCGCGCCTACCGGATCGACCCCGCCCGTCGGCCCGGCCCACCGAGAGTAGGCACGACGTTCGATGCCCGCGACGTCTTCGCTCCCGCCGCGGTCCGGCTCGCGCTCGGAATCCCTCCGCGGGCGCTCGGGCCCCCCGTCGAACCGATCCCGTATCGGGTGTCAACGGCCCGACGAGTGGGCCGGGGCGCCATCGGGGTGGTGCTGCACGTCGATCGCTTCGGCAATCTGATCACGAACATCCCGTCCCGTTGGGTGGGCCCGAAAGTAGAACGGATCGTCCTCAGGGTCGGACGTCGCCGAATCGTCGGGGCATGGGGGACCAGCTACGAGGCGCTCGGTCGAGGGTCGATCGGATCGCTCGGCTCGAGCTTCGGCACGATTGAGATCGCCCGGGGCCAGGGGAACGCCGCCCGGGCGCTCGGGGCCCGACCGGGCGCCTCGATCGAAGCGCGATGGGACCCGGCGGCGCGCGGCTTTGCACGCGACTCAATCGGTAAATAGCGACCGCCCTAGACGCGCCCGAGGGAGCCGCTCCTCGGATCTACCGATGGCGAAGCGCGACTACTACGAGGTGCTCGGGGTTCCCCGCACCGCCTCGATCGACGAGATCAAGACCGCCTACCGACGGCTCGCGCGCCAGTACCATCCCGACGTGGCCAAGGGCGATCCGAAGGGCGCCGAGGAGAAGTTCAAGGAGCTCTCGGAAGCCTACGAGGTCCTCGCGAACGACGAGAAGCGGCGGCGCTACGACCAGCTCGGCTTCTCGGGAGTGGAGTCGGACTTCGGACCCACCGGGTTCACCTGGCAGAACTTCACGCACGCGCAGGATCTCGAGGACCTGCTCGGCTCCTCTCCCCTCTTCCGCCAGTTCTTCGGGAGCTTCGGCGGCGGCTTCGAGGGATTTGGCGGTTCGCGGAGGGAGCGGGGCAGCGACCTCGAGATGTCCGTTCGTCTGCCGCTCGCCGCCGCCGTTTCGGGGGCGCAGCCGACGGTCGAGGTCCCTCGGGTCACGGATTGTCCCGACTGTCGCGGGACCGGCGCGAAGGGCGGAACGGCGCTCGAGATCTGCCCGGAGTGCAAGGGGGCGGGGCAGGTCCGCCGGGTACAGAATCGTGGATACACGCAGATGATCTCGATCGGGGTCTGCCCGCGCTGCCGCGGGGCCGGCAAGCGGATCCTCGAGCGATGTCCGGTCTGCGGCGGATCCGGACACCAGGAGACCGTCGAGCGGATCCAGGTCCGCGTGCCGCCGGGGGTGGACGACGGGGCGGTCCTGCGGGTGCCCGGTCACGGTCTCCCCGGGCGATCGGGCGGCCGGACCGGTGACCTGTTCGTCCAGGTCTCGTTCGAGCCGTCCGCTCAGGTCCGGCGCGACGGGGAGGAGGCGTATGTCGAGACGACCGTGCCGCTCGCCACCGTCCTGTTCGGCGGGGAGGTCACCGTGCCCACGATCGACGGTCAGGCGATCCTCAAGATCCCCGCGGGCACCCAGCCCGAGACCCAGTTCCGCATGCGGGGCCGTGGATTCCCGGCTCCCGGCGGCTCGGCGCGCGGCGACGAGATCGTGACGGTGCACGTCGAGATCCCCCGATCGATCTCCTCCCGCGAGCGCGAGCTCCTGCGCGAAGCGCTCGGCCCCGGGGGAACGCCCGCCGGGACCGGCCGAAAGGAGTCGTTCTTCCGCCGGAAATCGTCGTGAGCGATGAGGAGTCGGGGACCCCTCCCCCGGAGCACTACTTCTCCGAGCGCCCGCGCGCGCGATCGTCCCGGCGCGCGCTCCGGTTCCTGTATCGCGGCGAGCTGCTCTCCTTCGTCGTCGATTCCGGGGTCTTCGCCTCTCACGGGCTCGACCCCGGTACGGCGCTGTTGATCGAGCATCTGGCGCTCGAGGACGGCGCCCGGGTCCTCGACCTCGGCTGCGGCTGGGGCGCCGTGGGGGTCGCCGCCGCAAAGTCCTCCCCCCACGGGACGATCGTGCTCACCGATGTGAACCGTCGGGCCGCGCGTCTCGCCTCCGAAAACCTCGGCCGCAACGGGATCGGGAACGCCGAGGTGCGGGTCGGCCGGCTGTTCGGACCGGTCGCGGGGGAACTCTTCGACCTCGTCGCCTCGAACCCGCCGTTTCGGGCCGGTCGCGAACTGGTCCTCGAAATGCTCGCCACCGTCCCCGATCGCCTGACGCCGGGGGGACGACTGCTGCTCGTCGGGAAGGGGAGCCAGGGGATCCGCTACTATCAAGAGTGGATCCGAACCCACTGGGACCCCGCCGTGCGGGTCGTCGGGCGAGGCTCGGGGTACCGGGTCCTCGAGGCCCGCGTTCCTGCCGCCGGCGAACGCCGCGGCTCCGAAGCCGTTATGAAGCCCCCCTTTCTCAACGCACCCCCTCCGAAGAGGCGGGCTGTGAAGCGGGCCTCCGCCCGTTCGCGCGCCCACGATTCAGGGGAAACTCGAACAGGGGAGTGAGCGTCGCGCCCAAAGAAGCGAAGGAGCCCAAGGAGGCTCCGGAGGCGAAGGCCACGCCGGCGGGCGGTAGCCCGACGGACGCGCCGGCCGAAAAGGGCGACAAGGGCGCGAAGCGCGAGAAGGGCGGCAAGTCGAAGGACGCCAAGGAGCCCAAGGAAGGAAAGGGCAAGGGAAAGTCCGCGGCGTCGACCAAGATCGCGAAGATCATCGCCGAGAATCCTAATTTCCGCTACATCGTCCGCATCGCCAACTCCGACCTCGATGGCACGCGCCCCTCGGGGCTCGCGCTGACGGGCGTGCGGGGCGTGGGCCTCCGGATCGCCGAGGCGACCTGCCGGCTCGCGGGCGTCGACCCCGCCGTGCTGCTGGGGAACGTCCCGGAGCCGACGATCGAAGTGCTCGAGACCACGCTCGGCAACCTGCCGAGCAAAGTGCCCGTCTGGATGGTCAACCACCCGACCGAGCCGTTCCTCGGAGAATCGCCGCACCTGATCGGCCCCGATCTCGAGACGCGGCGGCGCGACGATATCAACGTGATGAAGATGGTCCGCAGCTACCGGGGCGTTCGCCACGAGCGGGGCCAGAAAGTGCGCGGTCAGCGCACCCGCTCGAACGGCCGCACCGGCATGGCAGCGGGCGTGATCAAGAAGACCGCCCGCGAGGCAGCGGCC
>JBAUAJ010000059.1:0-14981 GCA_049675585.1 Thermoplasmata archaeon | reverse complement strand
GAACCTTCATGGCGGTGCAAAGTCCGATGTCGCCTCCGGGAATGACGACCGCCTTTCGGACTGCGGGGCCTCGAAAAATGACGTCCGAGACAAAACTTGGAGACAAGACTCTTTACCTCGCCACCCTTGAAGTCTCGGATGACGGCAACACGATGACGCGTACCACCTGGGCGCCAGCAAAGGAAGATCAGAGAACAGTGCTGACTCTAAAGAAACAGAACTAGGGCGGATTCAAAGTTGCGTCCCGGCAACTCGAAATTAGAAGTCGTTCTCAAGGGGAACAATGGACGGGAGATCATTTCTTGCGGCCAGCGCCCTCGCTTCGTTCGAGGTCGGCGGCGCGCTCAAGAGAGTGGTAACCATTCGCGGGACTAAGTTCGTAGGGGGTACTAAATGAGCGGTGCGATTTTTCGTCATTGTCCAAGGAGGCCGCAATGATCTCACAGTCGAATCAGAGCGTGCAGCGTGCTGGTGGAACTTTAGACCGCGCGAATACCGTCCTTGCGCGTTTCGCTGGCGAACGTCGCTACTACCTGATCGCTGCGGTCGTCATCATCATTGTCGTGCTAGCCGGCTTCAGCATTGACTTCGACTTGCTGTTTGACATGAGCAGCCTGACTTTCCTGGTGCGCGCCCAAGGTCTGGTGATGTTCGCCTGGGTCGGTGTGTTCTTCACGCAGGTATTCCTGGTGGCGCGGCATCGCGTGGATCTGCATCGGCGCCTGGGAATCTTCGGCGCGACCCTGGCGCTTCTGGTGGTGATCATCGGAACCTACACCGCGATCGTTGCGGCCCGTCTCGGTGGCGATCACCTGCCCCCGGGTGTGCCGGTCATGCCTTTCTTGTCCACGAGCCTGCTGCTCCTCTTAGCATTCGCCGTACTTGTCGGCACCGGCCTTGCCATGCGGCGCAGGCCCGACATCCACAAGCGCCTGATTTTGCTGGGGACTGCGGCGATCCTCGACGCTGCGCTTGCCCGCTTCATCGGCGCGTATACGCACTGGTCCATCTCTCCCATGGCGGCGCGCAATCTGCTGGTTTTGACCTGCATCGCCGTGGATACGCTGCGCTGCCGCCGCCTGCACCCTGCGTTTTTAGCGGGCGGTCTGCTGCTTCTTGCGCACCCCTACGTGTCAACGTGGCTCGCTGGAACCTCAACGTGGACACACTTCGCTCAATGGGTGCTCAGGTGACCGGATGGGGTTGGACACCTTGAACTACTCGGCAGTTAGTCCTGCACAAACAGTCAGCCCAGTTCTGCTTTGGCGCTGGGGCGCTTGGAAGGTTACGTTAGGGGGAATCAAGTGAAAAGCATGTTTGGACTGCTGCTTCTACCCTTGCTGCTGTGGCCTCTGGTTGCAACAGAGACCGCCCGTACGAAATCGATGACACTTGCAATCACCCACGTCACAGTGATCGACACGACGGGCGGGCCTGCGCGTCCCGACATGACCGTGCTAATAAACGGGAACCGCATCACTGAGGTGGGCAAAAGCGGGAAGATTCGCGTGCCCAAGCACGCGCAGGTAGTCATTGCGAGTGGGAAGTTTCTGATTCCCGGGTTGTGGGACATGCATGTCCATTGGTATGAAAAGGATTATCTGCCGCTATTCATCGCCAACGGCGTGACTGGGATACGGATAATGTGGGGCATGCCGATGCATCATCAGTGGCGAAAGGAAATCGAGGCGGGGCAATTGCCGGGCCCGCACATGTTGATCGCCAGCTCACTTGTGGATGGACCGAAACCCGTTTGGCCGGGTTCCATTACAGTGGCCAACGCGTCCGAGGCTCGGCAAGCGGTGATTCAGGCCAAGCGGGACGGGGACGACTTCATCAAGGTCTACTCCCTTCTTCCTCGGGATGCGTACTTCGCCATAGCAGATGAATCGAAGCAGCAAGGTATTCCCTTCGAGGGGCATGTCCCGATTTCAGTTTCCGCGGAGGAAGCGTCGAATGCCGGGCAGAAGAGCATCGAGCATCTTACCGGGGTCCTACCTGCTTGTTCGAATCGCGCAGCGGAGTTGCTCAAATCATCGCAGGAGACGCTAGCGGCGATCATCGCAGGACAACAGCCGCCGGTGAGTGCTGTACATGGAGCGGCCAGTGGCGAGTGGGAGGAGTTGGCGCTGGAAACGTATAGTCCACAGAAAGCAGAAGCCCTCTTTGCGGAACTGAAAAAGAACCAAACCTGGCAATGCCCGACCCTCACTGTTTTGCGCAGCGTGGCCTTTCTTGACGACCCTTCCTTCACCAACGATTCTCGGCTGAAGTACATGCCGCGGGACATAAGAGCTTCTTGGGACCCCAAGACGGATTTTCGCCTCAAGACCCGGACCGCAGAAGATTGGGCGCGAAGTAAGAAGGTTTTCAGTAAAGACGCCGAGATCGTCGGTGCCATGCAACGGGCAGGGGTGAAGATCTTGGCCGGTACGGATACGCTCAACCCTTATTGCTTTCCAGGCTTTAGCTTGCATGACGAGCTGGGTCTCCTCGTCAAAGCGGGATTCTCACCTATGGAGGCCCTGCAGGCTGCCACGCTCAATCCAGCGCGATTTATGGGTAAGGAGAAAGACTTCGGTACGGTCGAAACGGGCAAAATTGCCGATCTGGTTCTGCTCGATGCCAATCCGCTCAGCGATATTGCGAATACGAAGCGTATCGACGCGGTGGTGCTTGGCGGCAAACTCTTTCCCAGGGCGTCCCTGGATGGGATGCTGGCAAAGGTCGAAGCTCTCGCCAGTAGAAAGTCTATCGCCGACGCTCTGTTGAAAACTATCCAGCAACAAGATGTGAACGCTGCGATCAAGCAGTACCACGAACTGAAGGCCGCCGAGCCCACCGCTTACGATTTTGGCGAAGACGAGCTCAACGGTCTTGGTTATCAATTACTGGAAATGAAGAAATTCAAAGACGCGATTCGCATCCTGGAACTGAATGTTGAAGCCTATCCGCAGTCGTCCAACGCGTATGACAGCCTTGCCGAAGCATACATGGACCATGGTGACAAAGACCTCGCCATCAAGAGCTACAAGAAGTCGCTGGAGCTAAATCGAGCAAACGAAGATGCCGAAAAGATGCTGAAACAATTAACCGCTCAATGACATGTCTTGCACGAAGCTAGTTCCCGACCGGAAAGCGCCTCAAGCCCGTTGGCGGGCAGTGTTGAGGTTGTCGCCAGTCAGAGTGGCTCGCGAAAGGGGGAGGCTGAAATGAGCGCCTTTCGAACAATTTGCAAGTGGATATAGCGAACTTTCGAGGGTTTGTAAACCGGTTGGTGAACCAATTGAATCTGAGCCGAAAAGGTTTTGTGTGGCTTGCGTTGCTCCTGATTGCTCTGGCGATCTTGCGTTCGGCAATTGCGACGCGACTCGACGGTTTTACCATCGACGAGGCCTATCACATCGCCGCTGGCGTCTCCTACGTGAAGTACCACGATTTCCGAATCAATCCCGAACATCCTCCTCTGGTCAAACTTTGGGTGGGCAGTGTCATGGCGGCAACCGGATTTCGACTGGATTCACTCCGCCAATTCAATGACAAGCCCGGAGAACGTGACTTCGCCAACTTTGCCGTTTTTCGACAGAACGATCCCGACTCTGTTCAGCGGCGCGCTAGAGTCGCGATGTTCGGGTTGAACGGCCTCCTGTTGCTCGCTCTGGGGTTTGCCCTGAAGCGTGTTTTCAACGCGGGTGTTTCTCTCGGTACTCTTCTATTCCTCGCAATTGACCCGACGGTCGCGGCGCACCTGCCCGTGGTCATGACCGATCTCCCCATGTCGCTACTCTCGGCAACAGCTGTTGTCCTCGCTGCAAGAGCCTTTTGCGAGTGGAGATGGGGCGACCTTGCTGCTTGCTCAGCGTTGCTCGGGCTTGCGCGGACCGCGAAACATTCTGCACCGGTGACAGTGTTGGGCGTAGCTTTCATTGGTGCCGGGCTTGCCATGGTTCAGCCGCTTGAATCGCCAAAGCACTCGCGCTGGCTTAAAGGCGTGAAACTTTGCGCGGTACTAGGTGTGGCAATGCTCGTCCTTTGGGCTTCCTACTCGTTCCGCTATTCCGAGTCTCCCTCTGGAGTGGAGTCATTCAACCGCCCTTTGGTAGAAAAAATCAACGACGTTGCCTCGCCCCGTTATCACGCCGTGCTAGCGACCATGGCCGTGACGCACGTCGTGCCTCGCGCCTACCTCTGGGGTTTTGCAGACACCGTCCGTGCAGGGCTGGAGGGCCGGGAGAGTCTCCAGCTGTTTTTTGGCAGGGTGTACCGCACCAGAGCGCCACGATACTTTTTCCCCGCGATGCTTGCCGTCAAAGTGCCCATCGGTCTGATTGCACTAATGCTGCTCGGTCTGTTTCTTTTTATTACCCGCCGCATTCCGCGGGACTGGATTTTGCCTTGTGGAGTGGTGCTTGCCATCGCGGTCTTTTTTCTGCTTGTGCTTTCCACGGGCGCAACCTATGCGGGAATCCGCCACGCTTTGCCTGTGACTGTTCTGCTTGCCGTTTTTGCGGGCATCGGCTTGGAGATGGCGCTATCCTCCAAAACTTGGCAACTTAAGGTCTTCGTAGCGCTGGCTTTCGTTGCTGCGGCTGTATCGACATTGCCGCAGATGCGACCTTGGGAATATTTCAATGAGTTCGTGGGTGGCACGACCAACGCTTATAAAACCTTCAGTGACGAAGGGGTGGACCTGAGCCAAAGGTCGAAGGAACTAGCGGGATACTACAGTCGGCAGTTGAAGCCACAAGGTCTGCGCCCGGTCTGTCTGTATTGGGTTTGGGACGAAGAAAAAGCCGCGAGAGGCATCGACTGCTTTGGCGGTGACGAAAAACGCGACGCGGCGCTCGTGGAACTCCCGGACAGGTCGGGAACCATCTTTGCGGGGCCATCCGATTTTATCCGCAGCAGCTATTGGGACGCCGCTGCCTTGCGGGATTCCAAGCCCGTGAAGCGATTGGGGAATCTATTTATCTTCCAGGGCACCTTTTATTTGCCTGGAGAAGCCGCCTCCAACTCTTACCATCGTGGAATCAACAAGGTTTATGGCGAGAAGCCTGATGATACCGAGGCGGAGAAAGCATTTCGTCACTCCGTGGAACTCGATCCAACAGCCTACTTCGTTCACATTGAGCTCGGAAATATCTACTTGAAGCGCGGATCTCGCGAGGAATGTGTCCGCTCATATACCGAAGCACTCAAGTACGCGCCGCAAGATCCCACGATTCGCGCCGCACTTCAGAATCAGATTGCGCTTGTATCCCGCGAGGCTCTGGCGGGGGTCAGTCCACTGCGTAACCCTTACCTGGAATGATGCCTCGGGAAGAGCAATTCGTAACCGCAGGAAGATTTTTGATCACCGGATAGTCCGTCGGAGAGTTTTGAAGTCGGAAGGGGAAGCATGCATAGAGCGCTTCTGTACCGGAATTTGGATCGGCACCGAGTTATGGTGATTTGTCTACTTGGAATTTGGCTTGGCGCCCGAAGTAGTACAGCCTTTGCATTCGATCAAGAGTCAGGCGTTGGCCTGAGTTCATCACTTCAGATGCCGCCTCCAGAAAGCCGGTCATGTCCGCCCGATGTAGCGATGTAGCGAGAGTTGCCGACCACACACCCGGAACTCAAAAATCAGACAGGCGCTGGGCTCAATGAGCGCGTTGGCCTGTTTGTGACAATCCAAAAAGCCCACTTTGAAACTTACAGAGCATTGAAGAGCTAGCGGGACGTGGCACCGAATCTGACCTGGCCCAGTTTCCCCGGATGGACTAGCTGTCGAATTCGTGCGCTTGCCATCTGAGTGTGGAATATACTTGCGCGATCGTTAGGTGAATGCCGCGGAATAGCAGATTGATTCCGCCTAGAATGGTCTCTCAATGACAGAGTCCGGATTCAGGTTCCCGGTGAAAGTGTTCCTTCCGTGCGAGCCGATTTCGCGCTATGTGTCCCACTACGGCTTGCGGCAGGGTAAGTCAGAAGATTGTGTCGTGCTGCGTCCAATCTACGCGCGCACTCAGCAGACTTTGGAGTTTTACCTCCTTGACCGCTACCAGATTCGTGGGCCGGAGGGGACATGGACAGCGCCCAAGATCCTGCTCGTCGGACCGAGTACGAAGGTCAAGGGTGATCTGATTTATCCAAGATCGGTACGAACGTTTACGATTCATTTCCACCCTGCAGGCCTGCATGCCCTCTTTCGCATTCCAATTCATCCACTAGCCGACAAAGCTCTGCCTGGGGATAGCGTTCTGGGTCGAGAAGTCTCTCATCTGTTGAACCGGCTGCAGAATACCGTCTCGGTCCAGGAGCTTGCGGACGCAGCAGATGAATTTCTGTTACGACAACTGCGCCGGACAATCGAGATTTCACCGGTTGAGCTGGCGGCCAGATGGGTGCGCCGAAGGCATGGAAAGGTAGACTTGGCGCTCTTGGCCCGCCAATGCAATCTGAGCCTGCGACAGTTTGAAAGACAGTTTCGCGAATGCGTGGGAGTTGCGCCGAAACTGTTTTCGAGGGTGGCGCGCCTTGAATTTGCCGTGCTGAGAAAGCAAACCAATCCGGGTCTTTCCTGGACGGAGGTTGCTTCAGGCGCCGGCTACTTTGACCAGGCGCACCTAATCCGAGACACGCACCTGCTGGCAGGCGCCGCTCCTCAAAAACTGCTCGTTTCGCTGCCGGATGCGGACTTTCATCCGATCGAGCCTGTTTATCGCGGTCAACTCGGGCATCAGTCTGAAATGTCGCATTTTTACAATTCTCCGCAGGAAACCTCCAATAGACTATGGCGGTGAAGTCGAGTAGCTGCGCTCGTCGAGGTACCGCAGCCAGTTAAATCGGCAGATTTGTGTCGCAGTGCGGTTCATACATCGGGAGAATTGTCGTGGACGACAAGGCGAAAATTGTAGCGCTCGTTCGATCTCTGGAGAACATCTGGAATCGTCACCGGTTGGAGGATCTGAGCACAATACTGGCCGAGGATGCGGATTGGGTGAATGTTGTGGGCATGTGGTGGAGGGGGCGCGGTGAAATCGTCAAAGCCCATGAGGCGCTGCATGCAGGAATGTTCCGCGAAACCGCGATGGAGCAAAGCGATCCTGAGGTTCGAATGATTGCGAATAATGTAGCCATTGCCACGTTGACTGTAAGGATGGGCGACTACGTAACACCCGATGGACGACGCATGAGCGGAGTGGTCGACCGCCTGACTCTGGTTACCGTGAAATCGGATGGCGAATGGCGGATTTCCAACGGCCACAATACTTCGATCGATCCTCACGCCGTTCCTCACGATCCGGTCAGACGCAGATAGCCCCGGCGATGCTGTGGATAGCGTTCTCTGGAGGGATCTTATGAACACTCTCAGCACACTTAGCACTCAATACCCCAAACGCATCGAGAAGGCATGCCCGCTAGAGCTGGCGGCTTGAAGAAAACCGTGTCCTGGGTGGTCTTCGGGTTGATGGCGTTGGTGGCATTCCTGTTCACCAGTATTCCCATGATGAGTCCAGCGCATCCGCTTCATAGCCTGCTGTATTCGCAGCGTTGGCTTCTCTTCCCCCACATCGCCGCGGGATTAGTCGCGCTGGTAATAGGTCCCTTGCAATTCTCTTCGTGCTTGAGGCAGAGAAATATTGCCCGGCACAGGTTGCTGGGCAAGACCTATCTCGGTGCGGTGCTTGTGGCCGGCGTGTTGGGACCTGTTCTCGCCTGGCACTATCCCGCGTTTTTTCGGTACAGCGCCACAACGCAAGCGGGAGCATGGATTGTTTGCACAGTTACTGCGGTGATTGCCACACGCAGAGGGAAGATTGAGCAGCATCGCCGGTGGATGGCCCGTGGTTATGCGGTTGGACCGGTGGTTTTTGTCATGATCCGAGCTCTCAGTCACCTTCCTGGTCTGAACCACTTGAGCGTTGAGGCAGGCAGCTATTCCGTGATTGTTTATGCGATAGTTTCACTCGTTTTTGCGGATCTGATAACGGATTGGAGAGAAATTGCGGGTCGAGGTGTGCGCTTGGGCAAAGCGGTCTCTGTTGAAACTGCCCGCTGAACAAGATGGGGACGCGATTGTTGACTGTGCAGATCGTGCTCCGCATCATTCAAGATTATTGTGGAAGGGACCACACATGAATCGGCGAGATTTTGTCAGCACTGTATCTCTGGGTCTGGCGGCGGGTCTTCCAGTTTTTGCCGAAAATGGTCTAGGCGGTGTCATGGCCGGTAACCCCAACGCGAATGTTACTGGCCCAATCTCCAGCCGGACGACAAGCCCTACTGGCCGGCTGGAATTTGCGTCGGCGCTGGAAGCTGCTGACGCGATTCGCAAAAAACACATTTCATCTTTCGAGCTGACGCAGCAAACCTTCGCGCGGATCGACAAATACAATCCGCAACTGAATGCGTTTGCCTATCAACTTCGCGAAGACGCGCTCGCGCGGGCGAAGCACGCGGATGAAGCGCAGGCAAGAGGGAAATCGCTCGGCGTCCTTCACGGCGTGCCAGTTCACGTGAAGGAAAGTTTTGCGGTGGCGGGGCATCCTTGTACTTGGGGAATCCCGCCTTTGAAAGACTCGAAGGCCCCAAGCGACTCGGAGGTGGTTGCGCGGTTCCGGGGCGCGGGCGCCGTGCTGATTGGAGCGACGAATGTTCCGCTCGCGCTGGGCGATTGGCAAAGCTACAACCAGATCTATGGCACAACGAACAATCCGTGGGATGTGAAGCGAACGCCGGGAGGATCGTCCGGCGGGACGGCCGCAGCACTGGCTGCGGGCCTCGGCTATTTAAGTGTGGGCAGTGACATTGCGGGATCAATTCGCGTGCCAGCGCATTTCTGCGGTCTGTACGGGCACAAGCCGACGCTGGACCTGGTCGACATGCAGGGGCACTTGCCGGGCGGGCAGCACGAAAATCCAGGTTTCTCAACTCTACTGGGCGCAGGCGGGCCGCTGGCGCGCAGCGCGGAGGATTTGCTGGCAGCGCTGCGTTTTCTGGGCGGTCCGGCGGATTACTCCACAAAAGCGTGGAAATGGGAACTGCCCGCGGCGCGACACGAGAGCTTGCGGGAGTTTCGCATCGGCTACGTGCTGGACGATCCTTATTGTCCAGTGACTCCGGAGACCAAAGCACTCCTGGAGAATACGCTCCAGAAACTTGAGAAAGCCGGGACCAAGTTGAAACCGGGCTGGCCCGCAGGATTCAAGATTGAAGAGCTGTGCCAGAATTTCAATTTTCACCTGGATGCGTTCATGTTCAGCGTTGCGCCGGCAGAGCAGCAAGAGGTGGAGCGGAAAGAAGCGGCGGCGAGCGGCAAAGTAGTGCCGGGCCTGGCGAGCTTTGCCGACTGGCAGCAGCAAAACTTCCGGCGGCTGGGATATCGCGCGCAGTGGCAGAATTACTTCGATGAGGTTGACGTGTTCCTCTCTCCCGTGGCTTTCACAACCGCGTTTCAACATGACCACAGCGAACCGCACGAAAAGCGCACCATTGCGACGGTAAACGGGCCGCGCGCCTACAACGATATGTCGCGCTGGATTGCCCCTGCGACGCTGACTGGATGTCCAGCCACAGTAGCCCCGATCGGGCGTGGCGAAGGCGGTTTGCCTATCGGCCTGCAAATCATGGGAGCGTACTGGGAAGACGCCACGCCGATTGCTTTTGCGAAACTGCTGGCACAGGTCCTGGGCGGATTTGTGGCGCCTCCCGGTTACGAGGGGTAGGCGCAGCAATGCATGGGCAACCAGCGGGCTAGTATTGCGCGGACCGATAGTGCGTCTGGTTGATCGGGAATTCCCGTCCTCTGGTTTACCCTTCGCTGATTGCGGGTGAATCACGGACCATCCGGAAACTGGCGACCTACCTGATCGACGTGCCCTCGGAAGTGAAAGAGTCGGCCTTTTGTACTAATTCCACTGACAGAGACTACATCGGTTGCTCGGGCGTTGAGGGTTCTAAAAGCTCCCTTTCCTGCCCTTCGTCTGTGGCCTCGTTCTCCCAGGCGATTCCGAGAAAAACGTACTGGTACCAAGATTTTTTCTCCTTTTTTCCCTTCTCGATGTTCCTTAAATAAGTGAGGGGCGTCGTTTGGCATTTCTCTCCCCACCTAGGACCTGTCCGACGAATCAAAATAGTTTCTTACTTTTTCCCGTCTGGATGTTCCCTTGTAAGTAGAGGCGGCTCGGTGGACTTTTTATGCTGAAGAGACTCGCTACGGTTTCTTGTAGGTCAGTCGGAAAGTTTTTTTCTTACTTTTACCGTTTTCGAAGCCTCTTTAATAGTAGAGGACCCAACGATGCCAAGAAATTTCCGGGGCCTTCCGCAGGGCGGAATGGTGAAGCGTGCATGAAAGACACAGATCACCCTTTCCGTCACCCTCGCGTTCACCATGGCGATCAAGTAAAACCCCGAAGGAGAGGAAGTTGCACACGACAGAATGGGCAAAATGGCCGCGGGATGGCACCGTGTTGGGCTGGAGCGACCCCACTTTTGCACACGATTCCGTGGCCAAAGTGATGCCTGGGTCGCTCCAGCCCACATAGAAATTTCTTCCGATGTTTTGCCCGTGTGCGTGGCCGGACTCAAGAGAAGACAAGTGAAGGAAGAACGTAAATCAGGTGAAGAAGGTAAGAATAACTCTGTGCACTTTCAGAACTGGCACTTCTTCACCCGACGCTCGGCCCACGGAATTCATTCTGAAGCGTTTTCCAACGAACTCCTCTGCGAAAGTTACCGCGCAAAAAAGGGCAAATCGGGCGGGAGCGACCCCACTTTTTGGCAGTCAATCCGCCCAAAAGTTTTGTCCGGGTCGCTCCCGCCCGTTGCTGCATTCCGGAGCGCATGTTTTTTCGCCAAGGGCGGAGCAGCCTCGCTCCTGGCCGTCAAATTCTCAAGTTCCGGTGAAGTGGGCTTCACCCCCCAACGTCACCGCTACCTCACCTGCTACTTCACCCTCGATCGAGCACGGCATTACGCGAATCAATCAGATGAATCGTCCCGAAGAACGAAATTGTGCGCGGCCCAGACCGCGGCTGAGGCGGGAGCGACCCCACCCATTGACGCACGGTGCGTCACGGTTGCCGTGTGGTCGCTCCCGCCCTCACAGGAACTTAGGGGCCGCGTTTTGCGCGGTTGCATACATAGACCTGAGAATTTGTCAGACAAGATGTCTGACATTTTGTATGAAAACGAAAGGAGAAGCCCGTTGTCTATATTGAAGTCACCACCAAAACAGCCCAAAGCAGTCACCATCCAGGCGCGTGTCGAAGAATCGGTAAAAGCTCAGCTGGAGCTCTATGCTGAGTTCATCGATGCTTCGCCGTCTTACGTGATCACCGAAGCCCTGAAGCTGCTCTTCCGCAAGGACGACGACTTCAGACGCTGGGCAGACCAACACACAAATAACCACAACAACGGAAAAGCTAAAGGAGACGTTCTTGCGAAGGCTGTCTAGCAAACATGAAACTCCGTCCGACCAAATTCGTTGTGCGCGAGAATACAGCGTCGTTAAGACAGCATGCCTCGCGCGTCGCATCAGATACTCGTTCGAAGATTGCCCATTTTGAGGAAGAAAGGCCGGTAGCCCAACCTACTTCGTCACGCAACGTGCCTTCGGTGAAAGTCCCCGAGAACCCCTTGCATGCCGCGTCGCACGACGAGGCCACAGGCAGAGATGCGAGAGACGGATGCCATCTTCTCGATGTGCACGAAGTAGCCGAATTATTGCATGTGCCCGTGTCCTGGGTTTACGGACGCATGCGCAAACGTTCTTTAGAACGGCTGCCAGGCTACCGGCTTGGGAAATATTGGCGCTTCCGCAAGGATGAAGTATTGGCGTGGGTTGATTCTCACTGCGGCGGATCGCATGCTGCTTGACACGAGGGCTAAACTGAAAACTGACGCAGAACAAGCTGGGCGGGCCATCGAGGTCCCTGAAAAGGGAGGAACGATGGCTCGTAGAGGTTTCCAGCAAGGCACTCTTTTCCAGCGCGGCACTCGAAGAAAACTTTGGGTAGCTCGTTGGTGGGAGGATGTAATTCAAGTAGACGGCACGCTCGGGCGTTTGAGGCGATCAGAAGTGATCGGAACGGTTGCCGAATTCCCGACACGCCGTAAAGCAATGCAGGTACTGTCTCAGAAGTTGAGAGCAATCAACCGCGGCGATGCTCGACCACAGTCCGTCCGTACATTCGGAGATTTTGTAAAGAATGATTGGATGCCTGTGATCTTGCCAACGCTCAAGTTCGCAACCCAGAAACACTATCGCTATATGCTCGACGTACATTTGATTCCGGCTTTCGGTAAATCACAACTTAGGGATCTGACGCGAGAAGGTCTGCAAGGATTTCTAGGTCGGAAGCTCAACAGCGGGTTGTCGTGGGAAACCGTTCACCACTTCAAGTGTGGGCTCAGCAAGATTCTTGGAGCAGCTGAAGAATGGGGCTGCGTCACCGAGAACGTTGCTCTGAAGACGAAGCTCCCGCGACGACAACATGGAACGGAGCGAATCGTCCTTACTCCGGTCCAAGTGCAAATGCTTGCTGAAGCTTTGAGAGAGCCAGTACGTTCGTTCACATTGCTGCTAGTGTTGACGGGTGTGAGGGTCGGTGAGCTGCTTGCGCTTCGATGGGGCAATGTCGATTTGAAGGCTCGACTACTTCGAGTAGTTGAAACGGTGTACGACGGTCACTTCGACAAACCCAAGACGAAGCGAGGCATGCGCACAATCCCAATTGGAGCAGAGACGGCGGAAATTCTAGCTGCCCTGCGTCCAGCGACGGTCTATGCCAGAAGCCTGATATTTGCCAAAAGCGATCAGACGCCATTAGACCGATGGAATCTCTTGCGCAAGCACCTGAAGCCTGCCGCGAAGAAGTTAGGCCTTTCAGGTGTCACTTGGCATCTTCTGAGGCACAGCCACGCGACGATGCTTGATGGCGTAGGTACTCCAATAGGAACCATGCAGGCACTGTTGGGGCACTCAGCACCGGAAATCACGCGCGAAATTTATTTGCACGCGATTCCAGAAGAGCAGCGTCGTGCAGTAGAAAGCGTAGAGAGACTGGTATTTGGACCCAAATTGGACCCAAGTTTGGTCTCCAACGCTGCAGTGTCGGGGACAGTCCATTGATAATAAAGAAGTAAGTGGTCGGGGCGCCGAGATTTGAACTCGGGACCTCCTGCGCCCAAGGCAGGCGCGCTACCAGGCTGCGCTACGCCCCGACTACAACTGCCGCTCTGATTCTACTGTACCTCGCGCATGCAATTCTAGTTACGATCATCCAGGCCGCGAACGACGTTGGTTGCCTCGACTTTCTCACATCCCCACCCATGTGCCATAAAGTCGGGCGCTGCTCAGTCCTCAAAATCGAGACCGTTCGGTCTCTTTTTCATGCTATAATCCCCATAGACTCCAACCGGTTTCTGCGATTGGCGGGAGATATCCGGGAATGAGCAAAGGCGGGCAAACCCGCAAAGAAATCATCCGCAAGGCCGCGCCGATCTTCAATCAGAAGGGCTTTGACGGCGCAGCCCTGTCTGATCTCATGCTGGCGACCGGGTTCAAAAAGGGCGGTATCTACCGTCACTTCGAGAGCAAGCAGCAGCTTGCCACCGAAGCCTTCGATTACTCCTGGAAGCTTGCTCTCGACACACGGTTCCACCGCACAGACGAAATTCCCAATTCCGTCGACCGTCTAAAGCAAATCGTCAGAAATTTCCGCGACCGCTCTACTGGCATGGTCGCGGGAGGATGTCCGCTGCTCAACACAGCCACCGATTCGGACGACGGCAATCCCATTCTGCGGGCGAAAGCTCGGGAAGCTTTCGGTTGCTGGTTCGAGCGCCTGCGCTCCATCGTCGAGGAGGGCCAACGGCACGGCGAAATCCGCCATGGCGTCAAGCCCATGGAATTATCCACACTCATCGTCAGCACACTCGAAGGAGGCTTAATGCTGCGCCGGTTCCAGCGCGCACAGGTAGCTTTAGACATCGCCTGCCGCCACCTCGAGGAATATCTGGAAACGAATATCCGCACAAAAGAGTCCAACCGTCAGACGGAGAAAACATGAGTTCCCTCGAAACAAGCCCGGAACCCGATTTCAGGAACAGCGCCAAAAAGAATGACGCGCCTGTGGCTCGCCTGATTGGATTTGAGGCGAAAGAGTCGTCTGAAGGACGCGCTGTCGTCTCGCTTGCTGCCGGCCCGCAACACGCCAACCCCATGGGAACACTGCACGGCGGAATCTTGTGTGACATCGCCGATTTCGCGATGGGAATCGCGTTTGCCACCACGCTTGCACCTGGTGAGTCTTTCACCACGATTGAGTTGAAGATCAATTTCTTCCGCCCCGTCTGGGAGGCTGCCTTGAAAGCCGAAGGCAAAGTGGTAAGACGGGGAAGCACTGTCGGTTATGTCGAGTGCGAAATCACCGACGAAAACGGAAAGTTGGTTGCCAAAGCCGCCTCGACCTGCATGGCATTGAGAGGCGAAGGCGCCAAGGGCCGTTAGGTCACGGCGTTTTCCCTGGAGATCGTTACCTTTTGACCTCGGAGAAGTTTTGCGGAAGGAACTAGGAGCACGCGCGCCGCAAACACTGCGACTGATTGTCGGTAACCCGGTCATCATGAAGCTGATTGGCAAGGATGTGCCCGACGCAGGCTCATACGCTCCCGTCACGATCCTGATCGAGGAGCAGCCGGACGGAGTGCATATCCATTACGATGAAATGGCAAGCTACCTTGCGCCTACGGGAGCCGCGAAGGTCTCCGCGCTGCCAAGGATCTGGATTCCAAAGTGGAAGCGATACTGATCGCGGCTGCTCGCTGACGCGGGTATTTGGCCAGCCCTTGCCGTCACCAAGGAGCGTGGTTCGGCAGCTGGCGGGATGCAAATTGAATATTTACCGGCACCTGATTGCCGGAGCTGGGCATCCAATATGGGGAATAAGAGAGGAGAAAAGAAGCGATGACAAAGAACAGTGCAGGTGCAGTCC
>JBAUAJ010000058.1:0-20112 GCA_049675585.1 Thermoplasmata archaeon | reverse complement strand
GCCGATCGATGTCCCCACTGCGGCCACCCGACCCGGGCGGACGATGCGTTCTGTCGGGGATGCGGAACCCCGCGCACGCGCGCGGCGTGCGAGAAGTGCGGCGCGCCGCGACTTCCCACGGACGTGTTCTGCGCCCGCTGCGGTGCCTCCTTTGCGTAGGGCGCCGACCGACCCGCCGGGCCCGGATCCCCCTACAACCAAGCATCGAGCCGACGCTGAGTCCGGGCCTCGTGAAGGACGGCGCTCGAGCGGAGCCACCGGTCGACCGGAATGGCGAAGGTGGACCGGATCCGTTCGGTCAGATCCCCGAGCGACGCGAGACGCTCGGGCGGGGAGCGCAGGGCGCTGCGCACGTGCTCTCGGACGTTCCAGACCCCCAGCGGGAGGATCTCCCCGGGGTGCACTTCTCGTAGTACGACGATCCCCGCCTGGCGGCCCTGGCGCAGCAGGGCCTCGCTGACGGCCAGCCGGGCCGCGTAGTAGCAGCCGCCGATCGAGGCGAACGTGGTGCGGCCATCGAACCCCTCGTGGTCGCCGATCATCACGATCTCGCTCGGGCTCGGGTTCCAGAGCGTGTTCGGGTACCACGCCTCGATCGATTCGTACCGGTAGGCTCCCGGCAAGAGCACGATGAGCCACCGATTGTCCAGGGCGGTAAGGCGATAGACCTCGATCTCGGAGATCTCGGGCCGGTAGCGCAACTGCTCCACGTTCTGCTTCGAGATCAGATCGTCGACCGCGGTGATGCTCCATCGGGTCGGGACGAGCTTGCGTCGGCCCCGACGGCCCAGCGTCCCGACCGAGAACGCCCGCTGGATCCGGCTGACCCGCACGCCTCGGGTGTAGAGCTCCTCGACCGCCACGCGCGCGTTCGCGTGCACGTCGGACGACAATCGATCGAGGTGGGGGTCCAGTCTCCGCACATCGAGCCGGACCTTCTCGATCGGGGCCGACGGGCCGAACGGAGGGGTGGAGTCCGATAGGGCGAGATGCCCCCGGGGCGGTCGACGGAACGTCGCCTCCGACTCGACCGACCCTTCCGCGAGCCCGAGGAGCTGGAGCTCCTCCAGCCACCGATTCGGACGCTCCGCGTCCGTGACCCGGAGTCGGAACGTGCCGCGCACGAGGCTCGTCCGGAATCCCACGACCTCCTCGACGGATCGACCGACCCAATCCTCGGGGGTGTCGAGCAGTTCGGATGCTCCGTGCTCGGGACTGAGGAGCGGACCCGCCGAAACGCTCGGGTATCCGAACCGCCCCACGAACAATCCGGGCGGGGAGCTGCCGTCGAGCTCGGTCCCCGGGACCATCGGGAGGGTCCGTTCGAACGCACGGTACTTGAGAAGGATCGGGCAGATCGGCTTGCCACAGAGAAGCTGCGCCGAACGGCACCGGAGGCAGAGGCTAGGATCCTCTCGAAGTCCGGGAATGCTCCAGCTCAACGCCTCCATCGGGGCGACGCCGGGGAGCGGGGGAACGGCGGTCGCCGAGCTCCTCATCCCGGAACCTACCCGCCCGGAGGATGTAGGCCCTCCCGGGGAGTGGATGAAACGCCCCGCGCCAGGGCGCCCGGCCCCCGGCGAACCGCACGTTCAAATAGCGGGGGAGGGTGGGCGACCCCCGTCTGGGACTGTGGGGTAGCTTGGTCCATCCTTCGGGGTTCGGGACTCCGAGACGCCAGTTCAAATCTGGCCAGTCCCATTCGAGCCGGGTCCGGGTCCCTCCCGGAGCTCGACGCCGCCGTTACTTGAAGCGCTGCACGAGCGAACGCACCGCCGGGCCCCCGTTCTTGAGCACGGGACCCCCGTGGTAGGTAAGCAGGCTGTCGATCGAGAGCTGGCTCATCCGGTGCGCCGATACCTGCGCCGTTCCGGTATGGAGGGTGTACTCGGGCGGAGTGAGGGTGATCTTTTCTCCGTCCCCGAAGAACAGATCGCCCGAGAAGAGCAGCTTCCGCTCCGCCTGGTAGTACGAAGTGTGCCCGGGGGTGTGGCCCGGCGTGTGGTAGGCGATCAGCCCGCCGGCCGCGTCGACCGTGTCGCCGTCCTTCAAGCGCTCGTCGACGACGAACGGTTCGGCCGGAGGAGATCCCGGTCCCTCGTACTTCGGGTCCTGGGCGATGAACGCCGCCTCGATCCAGTGCGCGAACGTACGAGCATGCGTCTGGGCCGCCATCGCCTTGAGCGATCCCGTGTGGTCCCGGTGCAGGTGGGTGATGAGGATCCGCTTCACGGCCGTCGGCTCGACCTTGATCTTCGAAAGATAGGCGAAGATCGCCGCGTGCGTCCCCGGAAGGCCGGTGTCGATGAGCGTCCAGCTGCTCCCTTTGTCCTTGAGCAGGTAAACGTGGGTCGAGAAATCGGGCGAGGGGTCGCAGCCGTCCACCAGGTGTACGCCGGGGAGGATCTCGGGCATGGTACCGATCGGGCGGGCGACACGGCAGGGGCTTAAATTCCGTTCGACCGGGACGGCGCGGGCCCCGAGCGCCCGGGGGGCGCTCCGGGACTCAGGGAGAGCTCGGAGCCGACGAAGCCCAGGCGGCGCCGAGGGTGGTGACCGAACGGATCACCTCGGCTTCGTCGAGTCCTCCAAAATCGAAGATCCCGAGGAGCTCATCGACCCCGATCGCCGCGAACTCCCGAAGATGGCGCACGACCAGGTCCGGCGAACCGAAGGCGGCAAACCCGCTGCGCTCGATCCCTTCCGACGTCGCCGAGTGCGGGTCTCGCTCGGATTTCTTGAGGTAGAACGTAGAGTGGGTCTTGCGCCGGCTGTCGAGATAGCGGTCGAGCGCCCCGCGCGCGAGGTCGGGTCGATCGCCCGCGTACACGTGCATCGCGACCGCGACCTCAGCCGAGCGACCGGCGGGGAGGTTCGCGCGATACGCGCGGATCTGCGTCGCGAGTTCGTCCCGGTCGGCGATCGTGGCGTACGGGATCAGGGCGATCGATAGGCCGCGTCGCGCGATATGTGCGATCGCCTCCGGACGCTGCACGGCGATCCAGAGGGGAGGATGGGGTCGTTGCACGGGCAGAACGTTCAGCCGTACGCCCACGGTGCCGGGGCCCCCGGGGTGGACCTCCCGACCGTCGAACGCCGCCCGTATCAGTTCGAGGCTCGAGTCGAACCGTTCTCGCTTGGTCGCCGGGTCGACGCCGAACCCTTCGAACTCCGCGGGGAGGTAGCCGCTCCCGACGCCCAGATTGAGGCGGCCGCCGGAGATTCGATCGAGCGTGGAGTACTCCTCCGCGACGTCGATCGGTCGGTGGAACGGAAGGACGCTCACCATCGCCCCCAGCCGGAGCGTTCGGGTGGCGCTCGCGCACGCGGCGAGGAGGACCGGCGGAGACGGGCAGACCCCGCCGGAGTGGAAGTGGTGCTCGGCGACCCAGAGCGCGGAGAGGCCCGCGGCGTCGGCGGAGCGGGCCAGCCGAACGACCTCGAGCAGGCGGTCGGATGCCGCGGGCCGATCGTCGTACGCATCGGCGATGCTGAACGCGCTCAGCCGCACGGGAATGCGACCGGCGCCGCCTACAAGGGGTTTCCGGAGCCGGGCGATACCTCGATGAGGCCGGGACCGTTTCTTCCCGTGTGGAGCTCCAGGGCACCGCGTGGGGGGGCGGCCGGGGTTCGGGGCGGACCTACCTCGTGGAAGATCCGTCGGCGATCGAACGCGCAACGCTCGTGGGGTCGATCCTGGTCGTCGGCGCCCCCTGGTGGCCCCCTACCCCGTGGTGCGTACCCGCCCCCGCGGGCGCCGTGATCGACCGCTCCTCCGCGGGTCCGGAGTCTCGGTCGCGGATCCCGCTCGTCGGCGCGCTTCCCCCGGATCTGTTTCGGGAAGGCGAACCGATCGACGTCGACGGGGACCGGGGCTGCGTGACCCTCCCGGGCGTGCGCGAGATCCCGGTGGTGACGGCGTTCCTGACCCGGAGCGACGGCCGGCTCCTGCTGCTCCGGCGATCCGATAAGGTCGGAAGCTTTCGAGGGCAGTGGGCGGGAGTCTCGGGATTCCTCGAGGATCCAACGGCCGAGCTCCAGGTCCGACGCGAGATACGGGAGGAGACGGGCCTCGGAGAGGACGACGCGGTCCTTGAGCGGGAGGGCCGCCCGGTCTACGCCCGAGACGGAACGACCGTCTACACCGTCCACCCGTTCCGATTTCGGACCGAACGGACCGAGGTGCGCCTCGATTGGGAGCACACCGATTCCGAGTGGGTCGATCCCGCGGAGATCCTCCACCGGCCGACCGTTCCGAACCTCGAGCGCGCGTGGCGCGCCGTCGCGCCTTCTCGCGTCCCGAAAGGCTAACACCCTGCGCCCCCCGTGGAGGGCCGTGGGCTGGTAGATCAGCTCGGAAGATCGCCGGTTTTGCAAACCGGAGGCCTCGGGTTCAAATCCCGACCAGTCCATTCCCTCGGCGACCCGACGAATTCCCCGATCTTCCTCGGGGCGTCCAGTTGTGCCGCTCCATCCGCACCTCCTCGCCTCGGAACGTCACGCCCTCCAGCCGAAGCCGGAGGCGTTGCTCCTCGCCCGCCGCGCCCGAAAGAGCGATCCGACCCCCCGCGGCGACGACCCGATGCCACGGGAGGTCGTGGCTCGACCGGAGCGCCCAGACGGTCAGCCGCGGGGCCCGGGGAAATCCTCCCGCGGCCGCCACCTGACCGTAGGTGATCACCTTCCCTTTCGGGACGCGGGAGATGATGCGACGCAGGCGAGAAAAAACCGGCGCGCGGCGCTGGCGCGATCCGAACGGCGGCGGGTCCAGGGACCGTCGCGCTTCGGCACCGGGCCCGGCGGCCGGGGACGGTGTCGGTCGACCCGGGGGGAACAGGGAGTCCGCGATCGTCCGTCGCCGGGTGTCCCGCATCGTGGACTCAATCGACTCGGGAGAGGGCGATGAGCGCCCGCAGGGTGACCATCTTGCTCGGCCGGCCCGGGGTCTCAAAAGCGAGTGGCGCGGGTCGCTCCTTCGGATGTCCGGCGAACCATCGCTCCATCGTCGGGCCGACATCGGGATGGTGGGCGTCCAGGTTCCAGCGCCCGTCCGACCGGCGCTTCTTCCGCACCAGGTCGAGCGCGAACCGAAGGCGCGGATCGCTCCCGTGGCCGAGGGCGGTGAGCACGTCGACCCCCACGAGGACGTCGTAGTAGTAGTGGACGGGCCAATGGAATCGGTACCAGGGCTCATAGTGCGCTCCCTGCCGGTGGAGCTCGCGGTCGAGATAGAACTCGGCCGCCTTCTCGACGACGTCGTGCATCTCCGGAGACCACTTCGACCGCGGATAGAGCGCGAAGGCGCTGAGCCCCTCCCAGGAGTCGAGGTTCCGACCCTGCGCGGGTCCGTCCACGAAGGAAAAGCAGTTCCATCCCCCCATCGGGTTCGCGGTCCGGACGAGCCACTCGAGCGCCCCGCGCACGCGCGGATCGTCGCGGTATCCGAACCGGATCAACGCCCGAGCCATGTTACCCACGAAGCAGTGATGCCCGTTCCCCGCCGAGTTGCCGCCGACGCCGCCTCCCTGGAGCGGTGAGCGGCCCATCCAGAGTTCGCACGACGCGCGGACGGCGGGGATCGATCGGGTCGCGCCTAGGTCGGAGAGCGCGAGCAGGTTCCAGTTCGTCGCGAGATACTTCGGCCGGTAGAGCTGCTCTTCATGCACCCACCACCCGCCGGGGTCACGACGGGCGAGGATCTCGGCCGCCCAGCCGACCTGGGGAATCTGCCGCTTCGCCTCCCGGACCTCGGGCTCCGATTCGCGTCTCCCCAGGAGCCGGGTCAGCGTGAGGTATCGAACGCCCGGCTGCTCCGGCTCCAGGAGCCAGTCGATCGCCGAGGGGCGCGCCACGTCCCGAAGTAGCCGTTCGGACGGATGAACCCTCGGGCGCGAAGGGTCGCCGCTCCTCCCGGCGAATGCGAAAGAAGAAGAAGGAAAGGGTTGGTCCCAGCGAACTACGCCCCGGTTCAGGACTTACCGGCCGGCCCGCTGGGCTCGTTCGACTCGCTCCACTCGGGGTTGCCGGGGGCGCCCCCGGCGCCCTTCGGTGGGGTTGCGCCCGAGTACGGCGCCATCTGCGGCGGCTGGCGGGAGCGCCGCATGAACAGAAGCGTCGTCCCCAGCAGGATCACCACGAGCAGCGCGAGCGCCCCGATCAAGAGCCAACCGCTCGATCCCGATACTCCGAGGAGGGGCTTGGGCGTCGACGGGATCGACTTCAGCGTGACCGTCAGCGTCGTGGTCTTGTCCGAGGCGACGGTCACGTTCGTGTAGTACGGATAGTACCCGGAATCCGTGACCTTCACCGCGTAGGTGCCCGGAGCAAGATCTACCGAGAACGTCCCCGTGACTCCCAGCGTCTCCACGGTCGCCCCGACCGTCAGCGTCGCCGTCGCCGGCAGAACCGTTCCCTGGAGCGTTCCATCGACCACAGCGAACGTCACGCTGACCGCGTCGTCGACGGGTAGGCCGCCCGGTCCGGACGCCGGCGTGGCGCTGTAGTTCTCGGCCGTCACCGCATACGAGTACGGGCCATCGACCGCGTGGATCGTGATCGAGGCACCGTTCCCGGTGTAGTCCGAAGTGACCGCGTTCTGGGTGAACGCGACCGTCCAGGGGGCCCCGCTCGCGAGGCCGGTCTCCGAAAACACGATCGTCGCGGGGGTCGGTGTGAAGCCGATCGCGACCGGGGTGTCGCTCGGGAGCACGCCCGAACCGGACGCGGGCGCCGCCGTGAAGTTGGCCGCGCTGGTCGTGTAGCTGTAGGCGCCGTACACTCCGCTGAAGCTGAGCGCCCCCGTCCCGGACTTCTCCGTGACGGTCGCTCCCTGCGTCAGCGTGACCGTCCAGGAAGTGCCCGCCGGCAGACCGCTCGCGTCGAAGACAACCGTGGCGGCCGCCGGCGTAAAGTCGACCGTGATCGGGCCGCCGACCGGTAGCGTGCCGCCACCGGACGCAATGCCCGGGACCCATCCCGCGGCAGAGACGGAGTAGCTGTACGCTCCCGCCATCCCCGAGAAGGTGATCGAAGTTCCGGTGCTCGTCACGGTCTGCACGCTCGCGCCCTGGGTCAGGACGACCGTCCACGCCGAGCCGGCCGTCAGGCCGCTTTCGTCAAAGGTGATCGACTCGACCGCCGCGAAGACCACTGTGACCGTCTCGTTCGCCTCGAGGAGGAACGAGCCGCTCGCGGGGGTAGCGACGAACCCCGGGGCGACGACCCACCAGTCGTAGGTGTAGCCCGACAGGGCGAAGCCGAGCAGGTTCGAGGACGAGTTCACCGTCACCGAGCCGGAGCCGCCCTCGGGGGCGTCCGTGGTGAAGATGATCGTCCACGAGCCGTTCAGCGGAAGCCCGCTCTCGTCGAACGTCACGGTGTACAACGGGACGAACGTCACGTCCACTACCGTCGGCCCCGAGACGTTCACGATACCAGACCCGTCGGGAGCGGCGTACTCACCGTCCGCGAAGACCTCGTAGAAGTAGGTCCCCGCCGGCACCGAGAAGTTCAGCCATGTGGTGTTGGAGCCGTTCGAGCCGTTGAAGCTCCCGCCCTCGTAGAACCCGCCCCAATCGGACCCGACCGGCAGGCCGGACTCATGGAACGAGAGTGCGATCAACGGCACGAACGTGACGTTGATGATTTCGTCACCAAAGACGAACAGCACCGTCGATCCCGAGTAGACGAAGCTCGCGTTGTCAGAGACCGCCCCGTAGAAGTACTCTCCCGCGGGCCAGCTCTCGTTCGCAAACGTGAGGTCGGTGTAGTTGTAGACGAAGCCGTCGTCGGAGGCGAGCACCGTGGGACTCCAGAACGTGCCGGCTGGGAGCCCGCTTTCTTCGAATGTGACGACGTAGAGCGGGCTCAGGGTCAGCGGAACGTAGTCGCCAGCGTACGGGATCCCGAACGGATCAAGGCCCCAGAGGAAGAGGTAGTACAACTGGAAGTTGTCGTACGGAAGCACCCCGTACGGGTTGTCCGACGTACCGTAGTTCCACCAGTAGTTCCCGCCCAGGTAGTCGCCGCCGATGATGTTGGTCTGCCCGTTCTCGCGGGGAATGTTCCACTCCTCGGAGAACGGCAGGATCGGGAAGTTCCCCGTGTACGGGTCGAACTCCGGCGAGAGGGCAGTGAAGTACGTGTCGAAGAGGTTGTTGTAGACCAGGTCCCAGCAGTCGCAGTAGTCTCCGCCGAATGCGTAGTCGCCGAAATCCGCCTCGAGGAGGGCGTACGTTCCGAAGTAATACCCGGAGATGGCGAACAAATCCGGGGCGTTCGGCAGGTCCTGCAGGAACGTGTTGTTGAAGATCTCGTTGTCCGTCCCGCCGTAGAGGAACAGCGCGTTCCCGCCGGTAAGGAACTGATTGTTTTCGATGAGCGAGTCCGATACGTTCCAGAACACTACGTTGTACTGCGGAGCTGTCGGTCCGAAGAACGCAGAAGTGAACCACCAGCCCGAGATCGCCGAAGCACCGGCGAGCGTGACAAAGTAGGAGTCGTAGACCAGGATCGGCAGATTGTTCGAGACCGGCAGGCCGTGGTAGTCGAGGAACGGCAGATACCAGCTCGGATAGTCAACGAGCAGGCTGGACGGCGCGACGATCTGGGCGTCGAACGTGTTCCAGAGCAGGATGCCCGCGAACACCGGGAACGTGTAGTCGTTGAACTCGCCGAACCAGGGGAAGTAGATCCCGTTCTCCTGATCCTCCCCGAGCGCTCCGTACTGGTTGTTGAACAGGGTGTAGCCGTCCCAAGTGATGGTCGAGAGATCGGTCTGATTCACCGCCCAGAGCGGGGTATAGACTCCGGTGAACGGGTCCCAGGAGAGTGTCGTAACGATCAATTGCTCGGACCCGTTCGTGACGATGAATCCGTTCAACCCGGGCTCGTAATTCGACGCGAGCGACCAGACCGTGTACGTCGCCGGCGGGAGGAAGTAGAGGAACGTCGACGGGGCCCATTCGAACTGCTCGAACGCGAACGGGTCGGCGGTCTGCCCGAAGAAATTGAAGGCGTTCGCCGGGTAGAGACCAAAGCCGATCACGCCGAACCCTTGCGTCGTGTTGGTGACGTTCCACAGGCCCGATTCGAAGAAGGGACCGGGGGTGATGAACACGCCCGGGGAGTCGCCGATGAATGGGCTCCAATCCCCCTCCCAGAGCGCCGTGCCGCCGACGCTCGTCTCGCCGGTCTCGCTGCCGACGTCCATGGCCGACGGCACGACCGCGATGCCTCCGAGGGGAGTCTCGTAGTACAGGTCCATCTCGGAGTACATCGACAGGAGGTCGACGTTGCTTCCTCCGCCGGGTCCGCCCATCACGAACTCCCAGTCCGAAGGGATGCCGAGGGGAGTGTAGGTCGACCCGCTCGCGACGTACTCGGCCGGGGTGGCCACGCCCGGCCCGGCCGCTCCGGAGGAGTTGAAGACCGCGTAGTCGTTCACGCCCTCGAAGAACTCGGTGGCGTTCGCCAGCTCGTAGTCGAAGACGACCTCGTCGTTGGTGCCGTTGACGTAGGACTCTAGGGAGAGGATCGCCGTGTAGTTCGAGCTGATGTTGAACGGACCCGAGACAGAGTAGTACAGTTCGCCCGGGACCTCGGTTCCGTTCGGTCCGTGCGAGATGATCGAATTCGGGGTGAACAGGAGCGCAGGGCTCGAGAAGTTCCAGATGTTGGTAATGATGTACAACTGGTGAGAGAACGTGGAGTACTCGATCACGTTCTGCGTCCAGAACTCATATCCCGGTGTGTTGAACAGCGTGACGTTTTGCAGGACAGCGTTGAGCTGCAGACCGTAGGCGTCCGGCGTGCCGGTATCCATTGACAGGACGGACGGAGTGCAGTTCCCGGTAAAATCCTCGCAGAAGGGGTTCTCCCCGATGAAGCTCGCGACGAGAAGCGTGGTCGACAGGTTCTCCGGTACGAGGACGCCCGACTCGTTGAAGACCCCGTACTCGGCCACACCGATCGGGGCCGGGCCGGGTCCGTAGCCCGGTACGACCGTGCCGTAGGACGAGAGCGACGGGTGAGGATTGGCGTTCAGGTTGGGGAGAAAGGCGTCCTGGAGCGGGACGCCGTCGGAGCGGAGCGTGTTGACGGTGGAAACGGCGCGACCGGTCAGCGCGCTAGTTCCCGCCGCGGCGGGCGTGGCCGGATTGGCCGGCAGGGAGTTCGCCGACGGAGTGCTCAGCTGCATCGCCGCTCCCGACGGCAGCGCCGAGGCGGCGGCGGGCGCGAGGAGCGCGGTCGATGAGGCGGAGGCGGAGCGTTGGGTGGGGTTTGCGAAGGAGCCCGCGGGCCCGTGAGGCGAGAGGGCCGTGGCCCCGGCTAGGGTACTGAGTACCATGATGGCGGCGATCGCGACGGCAACTCCTGCGCTCCGGTGGTGGGCGAGCATACGTCAACTCCGCCGTCGCTCGCCTGAGTTATATGGTATGTGCCCGAACTCGCCCCCGTTCACCCGCTCGCCCCGGGGGGGATTTCGTCCGTTGGGAGCGTCCGATCTGCGGCTTCACCCTCCGTCGCGGACCCTCCGTGCGTTCGCAAACCCTTTAGACCCGAACGCCGAACGGCGGCCGTGCCCGAGGAGCCGCTCGACCCGATCCTGATCCAGGTGACGATCCCGCTCCCGATCCCGATGATCCACGCCGCGTTCACCGACGCGGAGAAATTGAAGGGGTGGCTGTGCGATGCGGCGACGGTCGAAGCGCGCGTCGGCGGCCCCTATCGGCTCGAGTGGCGCGCTCCGACCGAATTCACGAGCCCGGGAGAAGTGACCCAGTACGTGGCGGACGTCGATATCGGCTTCAGTTGGTTCGGCCCCCCTCCGTTCGAGGATCTGATGAACCGGCCGACGCCGCGCACGTCCGTCTACGTGCGCCTCCAGGAGTCCCCCGAAGGGATCGACGTCACGATGGAGCACTCGGGCTGGGGCGGCTCCGCCGAGTGGGAGAAAGCCCGCTCCTGGCACTTTCATTTCTGGGACGACCGGCTCTCCCGTCTCAAGGAGTTCTTGATCCGGGAAGCGTACGGCTGACCTGCGCGATCGCCCGGTTACCTCGGCGTCGGCGTCATACGGGGGCACGCCGCCGCCCCGCAGCGGCGGCAGGGACCCGTCGGCTCGAGCCGAAAGCTCGCCGACCGGGGAACCGGTGCGACCAGCATGTGGTCGGTCGCGAAGTGTCCGCAGCGGCACCGTCCCGACCCCACGGATTCGGGCCGCACCCCGGGGATGGCCATCGCAGGCCGGTGAGACCGGAGCCAGCTCATATGGTGTCCGACCGGGGAGGAGTAAAGGGAGCCGCCGTCCGTCCCGATGGGGATGGACGTTGCGGCGTGCTTCCTGCCCGAGGACCGGCTCTACGACCTCGAGCGCGAGGTCTGGTGGAAGCCCGACGACGTGGGCGAGACGGCGCGGGTCGGCGTCATGGCGACGTTCGGCGCCTTCGCGGGCCCGTTTCGTGAGTTTTCCTACCGTCCGATCGAAGGAACCATCGGCGCCGGGCGCAGTGTGGCGACCGTCGAGAGCGTGCGGTTGACCGGAGCGATCCGCCTCCCCGTCGACGCGGAAGTGGTGGAGCGCAATCCCGAGCTCGCGCGGCGGCCGCGACTGCTCAACGACTCTCCCTACGACGCGGGGTGGGTGGTTCGGGTCCGCCCGCGCCGACCGGTCGGTCCCGCCGAGCCGCTCGAAACCGCCGCGGCGATCGCGCCTCGGCTCGAGAGAATGATCCTCGCTCGCCGGATCCGCTGCTGGCCGAAGACGCCGGAGGTCGAGCTCACGGAGATCGGCCTCGAGTGTTCGGCAGTTCTCGTGAAGCTCGACGAGGAGATGGCGCATCGGACCCCCGGCGATGCGGTGCTCCTCGTCACGGACGACCCCACGAGCCCGATCGAGATGGTCCGATGGTCGGACCGCTCGGGGTATCCGGTGCTCGCCCACCGGCGCGAAGGAGCGCTCCACCAGTTCCTGGTCGAGCGGGTCGCCGAGCCGATCCCGCGGCGGCGGGGCGCGTAGGGTCGGCCGGGACGCGCCCTACTTCTCGATCGGCGTGCGGACGAGGTTCCCCCACTCCGTCCACGACCCGTCGTAGTTGCGGACGTCGGGGTATCCGAGCAGGTAGCGCAGCACGAACCAGGTGTGACTCGATCGCTCCCCGATCCGGCAGTACGTGATCACGGGGTGCGTAGCAAGGACCGCTTTCCCACCATACAACGCCTCGAGCTCCTCGCGCGATTTGAACGTCCCGTCGTCCCGGACCGCCTGGGCCCACGGGATGTTCTTCGCGCCGGGGATGTGGCCGCCGCGCTGGGCGTGCTCGGTGGGGTACTCCGGCGGTGCGGTGATCTCACCGGAGAACTCCTTCGGGCCGCGGACGTCCACGAGCGAAAGCTTGCCGGCCTTGACCTCCGGGAGGGCCTTCCGGACGTCTTCCAGGAACGCGCGCAGATTCGGGTCGGCCGGGTGCCCCTGGAAACGGCTGTGCGCGGGTGTCGGGACGTCCTTCGTCAGCGGACGGTCCTCGGCGATCCACTTCTTCCGACCGCCGTTCAGGATCTTCAGGTGCTTCGCGCCGTAGTAGGTGAACACCCAGAAGGCGAACGCGGCGAACCAGTTGTTGAAGTCGCCGTACAGCACTACCGTCGTGTCGTCGTCAATCCCGGCGTGGCGGAACAGCTCGCCGAACGCCTCCGAAGAGAGGATGTCGCGCGCCAGGGGGTCGTTGATGTCCTTGCGCCAGTCGAAGAGTACCGAGCCCGGAACGTGCCCGAGCACGTAGTTCGCGGACGGGTCGTAGTCGACCTCCGCGACGCGTACCTTCGGGTCGGTCAGATGGACGGACAGCCATTCGGTGTCGACAAGGACCTCCGGGTGGGCGTAGTCGGCCATGCCCGCCCGTTAGCCTCCGGGAATATAGGCACATCGACCTGCGCAAATCCAGCGGTTCGTCGCGGGATTCGGTCGCGATCCCGACGCGCGGGGCTACTCTATCCTCGGCGGCCCCGCTTCGGGAGCGCTGCGTCCGAGATCTCGATCGTCTCGGGGTCGAAACCGAGCCGGGCGAGCTCGTCCCGGATCCGCGTCCGGTGGTCCCCCTGGAGGTACACCTCTCCGTCGACGACCGACCCGCCGGTGGCGAGCCGATTCTTGAGCGAACGGGTCGTCTCGGCGAGGTCGACCCCCGGCGGGAACCCGGAGATGACCGTCGCCGGCTTGTTGTAGCGGCGGGGTTCGGCTCGGACGCGGATGCGCGCGGTCTCTCGGTCGAGCGCGGAGAGGATCTCGTCGAACTCTTCGTTACCCATGTTCAAAACTCTCGGGCGTGCCCCCGCCGAAAGACCCGCGAGGCGCGCCGACCGAACGGTCGCGCGCGACCTCGCACCCTCGGGGCCTCGATGTTGGTCGCTGGGGGTGAATGCACCGAACCGACGATGTCGCGCTCCCCCTTGAACGTTTCCCCGAAGACGGTCAGTGCTCCCCCCACTCGTACAGGCGCAACGTGATCAGGAGTCCCCCGGCGACGCACGCCAGCAAGAGACCGGCGTAGAGGAGCATCTGGGTGGGTGACGCCGGGGTCACTCCGAGCGCCCCCTGCGCGAGCAGGGCGGCGTACGTGGTGGGGAGGAACCGCGCGACGTCCTGCCACAGCGGCGGGAGCGCGGTGAGGGGGTAGTACAAGGGGGAGAGCATCCCGAGGATGGTGAACGTGAGGTTCCCGACGGGCCAGATCTCCCGCTGGCTCCGAACCCGGCTCGAGATCGCCATGCCGATCGACGAGAAGAGCACCCAGAGAAGCGAGAGGCTTCCCGCGAGGACGAGCAGGGCGTAGAGGGTCAGCGGATGCCCGTTGCTCTTGCCGACCCACGCGAGGAGGCCCGCCAGGATGGCGAGCGCCGGGAGCATCGCGATCAGGTTCGAGAAGGCGATCCCGAACAGGTAGCGCACCCGGCCGAGCGGGCTCGCGACGAACATGTCCTGGAGCGAGCACTCGATCCGCCAGGTGGCGCTGTCGCCGAGCACCCACGAACCGATGTTCTGCATCGTGAACAGCATCGCCCCGACGATCTCGAGCGGCCGGTCGGACGGAGGGGAGATCAGCGACAGGAAGTACAGGAAGATGAACGGCAGGAGCACCGGCGTGATCGTGACGGCCGGGTTGCGGGAGATCCATCGCCAGCCGACGATCAGGAACGCGGGGAGCGCCCGGCCGCGGGTGGGGACGCCCGGGAACGACACTTCCGCGGTCGACATCGCCTAGTTCCCCCGAACGGTCCGGCGAGCCCAGTAGACGGCGAACGAGAACAGCGCCACCGATTCGACCGCGAGGCCGATCGACGCGAGGTCGACCTGGGACGAGGTAAGGGTCGCCGCGCCGATCGCGTTCTGCAGGAGCGCCGCGGCGGCGCTGGGAGGCATCAGAAGGACCACCGGGCGCAGCGCGGAGGGGAACAGCCCGAACGGGTAGAACACCGGCGGCAGCACGCCGAAGATGTTGAAGAACAGGCTCGAGTACGCCCAGATCGCCCGGTTGTCGCGGAAGGCGGTCGAGAAGACGTACCCGATCGACGACGAGCAAACCCAGACCGCGGCCCCCAGCCCGACGAGCAGAAGCAGGGGGAGCGCGGTGAGGTGGGCGACGATCGCGGCGAGGATCCCGACCAGGAAGACCGGGGCGATGTAGACGGCGAGGATCCCGGCGGACATACCGAGGAAGTACGCCTCCGGAGAGAGCGGCCCGGCGAGGTAGAGGTCGTTCGCCTTGTGGTCGATGCGGACGTAGGCCGCCTCGTTGAGCACCCGTTGGCCCATCGCGAACATCGAGAAGATCACCGCGCCGACGAGCGCGACGCCGATCAGCGACGGGTTCAGGATCCAGACGAAGACGAGCAGCACCCCCTGCACGACCATCGAGGTCGCCATGGCGAGCTCCTCGTGGACCTGGACGAGCGCCTCGGTCCAGAAGAACGCGGCCAGACCGTGGAATGGCCGGCGGCGCGCCGGGGCGAGGTCAGTCTTCATGGATCGACCGTCCGACGACGCGCAGGAACGCCTCCTCGAGGGTCACGGGCCCGACGGTCGCCGTGAGGCCCGCGCGCACGGCCACGTCCATCAGTTCCCCGAGGCGGGACGGGTCGACGATCACCGAGACGGCCTCTCCGTCGATCGTGCACGCGCCGAACGAGCGGAACCGCTCGATCTCCGCGCGCCCTTCCGCGATCGTGACGTGGAGCGTCCCTCCGACCGACCGCTTCAGGTCCTCGGCCGTCCCGCTCACGATCACGCGCCCATGCTCGACGATGTAGAGCCGGTGGCTGAGCGCGTCCGCTTCGTCGAGATAGTGGGTCGTGAGCAGGATCGTCGAGCCGCGCTGCGTCAGCCCCCGCAGGGAGGCCCAGACCTCTCGTCGAGCGAACGGATCCATCCCGATCGACGGTTCGTCGAGGAACAGGAGCGGCGCCTCGGTCGCGATCACGGTCGCGACCATGGTGCGTTGTCGCTGTCCCCCCGACAGCGTGATCGACAGGCGGTCGGCGAACCCCGTGAGGCCCATCTGCTGGAGCGCCGCTTCCGTGCGTGCCTTCGCGGTCTCCCGCGTCAACCCCCGAGCGCGCAGGTAGGTGTACACCTGCTCCCGGGGCGTCAGGTGGAAGAACGGCTTCCCCTCCTGCGGAACGACCGCGATGTACGGACGCACCTTCTCGGGGGTGCGGTCGACGTCGATGCCGAACACCTCGATCGAACCGGAGGTCGGACGGAGGAGCGTCGAGGCGATCCGGAGGAACGTCGTCTTGCCCGCCCCGTTCCGGCCGAGAAGGGCGACGCGCTCCCCACGGCGCACCTCCATGGTCACGCCCGCGAGCGCCTCGACGGGAGGCGCGCCCTTCGAGCGATAGGTCTTCCGGAGGTCCGCGCTCCGCAGTGCTTCGCCGCTCACGCTCGGCTCCCGGGGGCAGCCCCGAAACTTCGTTGGCTTCGGGGGTCGGGCGGGCTCGGTCCGGAGAGGATCGCGGGGGCTGACCTCAGCCCCACCGGCCTCCGCCCGCGCGAGGGTCCCGACCCGTCATCGGATTCCTCCCTCGCGCTGGGGGGCCGGACGCCCGCCCGGGCCTCCGCCCGGCGGACGAGGGCAGATGTGCGTCGAGAGGCGAACCATGGTCCCGTTCCCGCGGGGTATCGGGACGTCCGCATAACCTCTACGCGCGACGCGCATCCCCCGGCGCGCGGCGACGCCGGCGGGCCCTGGGGCTCCGCCCTACTCGTCCCGGTCGCGGTCCCCGTCGGAGTCGGCGGTCTCGCCCGGGTCGATCGCGGGGAGTTCGGTCGTGCCCGTGAAGGGCTCCGGAAGCTCGGTCGATCGGAATCCGGGGGCGCGGGTGAGGTCGATCGGCGGGAGGGTTGGGGTGAACTTCGCCCAGCAGAGGCGAGCGAGCCGCTCGTACAGACGGCGGGGGAGGCTGAGCGAGGAGCCGATCCGTCGCACGTCCTCCTGCGTCAGCTCCCCGACCATGGCGAGCACGACGAAGTAGACGGCGAATCCGAGCAGGACGGCGGCGAGCAGCTCGATCCCGGTATGCACGGGGAAGAGCCGCGTACGGTTGATGAGGGAGAGCGACTCGAACGAGACGGCCGCGCTCACCGTGATCCGGAGGATCGGGGCCGGCCGGATGTGGACCCGTATCAGGGTCTCCATGAAGTAGGTGTTCAGGGCGAGCGCCGCGATGCTCGAGAGGAGCACGGCGATCGCGCCCCCGACGATCCCGAGCTGGAACTCCCAGTACAGGAATTTCCAGGGGGCCATCAGCACGACCACGGCCCCGAGCAGCACCGCCACCTGGGTCGTGGTGATGTACAGCTCGAGCCGACGCCGACCGATGGCGTTGATGCTCGACTGGATGATCTGGCTCAGGGCGAGCGGGATCGCGCTGACGACGAGGATGGCCAGCGGGAGCGCCCCGGGCTTCGCGTAGAGATGGTTCGCGAAGACGTTCAGGAACGTGAATCGGTACGTGACGAGCGCGACCACGCCCGGCACGAGCAGCATCGCCGAGTAGCGCAGCGCCTGCCAGGTGCCGGAGCGCAGCGGCTCGAACCGCTGCTGGCGGTGCAACCCGGCCAGGTACGGGAACAGGGGGGTGGTGACGGCGGCCGGCAGCGAGAGGACGAGGATCCGCCAGCCGTTGGCGGCGAGGAAGACCGATAGCTGGGTCGGTCCGAGGAACCCGTTGACGATCAGGGGGACCATGTTCGTGACGAGGTAGTTGAGCATCAGGCTCCCCATCAGCGGCCAGGCGAAGCGGAACATGTGGGCGGCCTCGAGCCAGGAGATCGCCCGCAGCTTCGGCAGGAGCGCGGGGATGCTGTACGCGGCCGAGGCCGCGGCGCCGATCGCGTAGGCGGCCGTGATCCCCTCGAGCGACCGGGCGGAGTACGCCACGTAGATCAGCACCGGGAGGCGGACGACCGCCTCCACGAGTCCTGGGAACTGCGCCTTCAGCGAATTGCCGAGGCCGATGAACATCTGGTTGTAGACGGTCGAGAACGACCAGAGGATCGGGAGCGTCAGGAAGATCCCGAGCGACTCGAGGTCCGCGGGCGAGCTTGCGATCGTGTGATGGTAGAGCTCGAGCGGGGCGATCGCGAACAGGATTGCCCCCGCCGCCGCGACCATCGCCGTGCGGACCGCGAGATACGTGGCCGTGTTGTCGACCGCGGCCTTCCCCCGAGCGAGGAAGTACGTGTACGAGGTGCCGAGGCGCAGGTCGCCGACGCCGTTGATCGAGGAGCCGATCAGGAGGAACAGCTGCGCCGTGCCGATCAGCGCCTGCCCGGTCGGCGTGATCCCGATGTGCTTGTAGAGGAAGATGCTCCCGATTACGCCCAGCAGCTGCACGAGCAGTGCCGCGGCGAACACCGCGCCGGAACTCAGGGCGAGGGAGTGCGCGGGCTGCGGCACTTCCGGAGCGGTTCTCAGGGGCGTCGAGGGCGACTCCGACCCGGCCAAGGACTTCCGAAGGGGGATGACGGGAGCCGCAACTTATGCCCGTCGGTCCACGACCCGAGGGTCACCTCCGGGATGTTCGTACATCGTCTGATAAACTCCGAACCCGCTCTCGGGGTCGCGCGGAAGTGCCAACCGTGTCAGCGATTCCCCTTCCTCAGATCGACGCCGTCGCGGGCCCCGCGCCCGGCCGTATCTCCCTCGGAGGGTCCGCGCCCGTCGTGGGGCCCCTGTTCGTGGCGGGCCTCGAGTTCAGCCTGGCCACCAGCACCCTCGATGCCCTGGAGGCCGTCGTTCGGTCGATGAGCCGGGAGCGGCTCCGCGCGTGGTTCGGCGAGATCGAGGGGACGGAGGAGGCGGCGGTGCTTTCCACCTGCCACCGCGTCGAGCTCCTGCTGCTCCTTCGATCGACGGACGACGCGGAGCGATGGCGTTCGGTTCTCCCGGGGGACCCCCGCGCATGGCGCCGCCTCGACGGGAGGAGCGCGGTACGACACCTCTTCCGCGTCGCGGGGGGGCTTGAGTCGCTCGCCCGAGGTGAGGCGGAAGCTCGTGATCAGGTCCGCGCCGCCGGAGACCGGATCGAAACCCGGCACCCGAGGCCCGTCCTGCGCGAGCTGTTCGCCGGGGCGTACGACGCTGCCGGCGAGATCGCCCCGGCGGTCCCCGCCTCCCGGTCGATCGCGGCGGTCGCCGCCGCTCACCTGCTCGGGATCGTCAACCGCCCCCGGCCCCGGGTGGTCGTCCTCGGATCCGGCACGGTCGGGCGTCAGGTCGCAGAGTGCCTGGCGCCGACCGCACGAGTGACCGTGCTCTACCACCACCACCTTCCGGACGACGACTTCCTGCGCGCTACGGGAGCACGGGCCGCCCCCCTCGAGCAGCTCCCGCAGGAGCTCGTGGGCGCCGACGCGGTTGTGACGGCGGCGAAGTTCGGCGGACGGAGCATGCGCGCCTCCGAGCTGCCGCGCGACCGACCGCTCGTGCTCATGGACCTGGGCATGCCCCGCAACGTCGACCCGGAAGTCCGGCTCCTGCCGAACGTGCGACTCGTCGACCTCGAGGAGTTGCGGGCCCACTCCTCTCCGACGATCCCCCCCGACGGCGCCGACGTGCGGGCCGAGAGGCTCGCCGATCGCTGCTACGAATCGGTCGAGCGCCGCCTCCTCGAGCCGTGGATCGCCGGGATCCGCCGCGCGGCCGAGGCGGTGCGACGGACGGAGCTCGGAGCGGCTCGGGAGTTCCTCGGGACCCTCGATTCGGACCAGGAGCGGGCCATCGAACGGCTCACCCGGCGGCTCGTCGACCGCCTCCTGGTCCCGCCCACGGACCGGATCCGCGCCCTGCCGCCGGGCCCAGAGGGCGACCTGCGCCGCCGGCTGGCGGCGGAGCTGCTCCGCCCGGCGCCCGGCGACCCGTGACCGAGCGGATCCGGGTCGGTACCCGGCAGAGCCCACTCGCGCGAATCCAGACCCAGGCGGTTCTCGACCGGCTCGGTCGATCGGCGAAGCACCTGTGCTTCGAGTCGGTTCCTATCGAGACGAGCGGCGATCGCGACCGGTCGACGCGCTCCTCGCCGGACTTCACGGATGCGATCGACCGGGCGCTCCTGCGTGGCGAGGTCGACCTCGGGGTGCACAGCGCGAAGGACCTCCCGGTCGAGCTCGATCCTCGGCTCGCGCTGGCCGCCTGCCCCCGACGCGCCGATCCGCGCGATTGCCTCGTGGTCGGAGCCGCGCTCCGGCGCGGCCCGTTGCCGGCCGGGACGACGGTCGGGTCGAGCAGCCCGCGCCGCCGGGCCCAGCTGTTGCGCTGGCGTCCGGACCTCAAGGTCCTCGAGATCCGGGGGAACGTCGATACGCGCGTCGCCCTCGTTCGATCGGGGCGGATCGACGCGGCGATCCTCGCGGTCGCCGGTCTCTCGCGGCTGGGGCGCGCGGAGGAAATCGAGTGGGTCCTGCCCTCGACCGATTTCCTCCCCGCGCCGGCCCAGGGGGCGCTCGCGGTCGTCGCCCGGGCGGGCGATCGCGGGCTCCGGGAGATCGCCCGGGGGATCGACCACACCGCGACGCATGCGTGCGTCGTCGCCGAACGCCGGTTCACGGCGGCG